>JAFSHY010000127.1 GCA_017440065.1 Oscillospiraceae bacterium
CAGTGCTGCTTTGAGCCGGGACAGATGAAAAACACCTACGGCACGGGCTGCTTCCTGCTGATGAATACGGGCACAGAAGTTGTGGAATCCAAAAACGGCTTGGTTACGACCATCGCCGTCGGCTATGAAGATCATGTGGAATACGCGCTGGAGGGCAGTATTTTCGTTGCAGGCGCCGCGATCCAGTGGCTTCGCGATGAGCTGCATGTTCTGACCAGCGCATCCGAAAGCCAGCAATACGCCGAAAGCGTTCCCGATACTGCGGACGGCTATGTGGTTCCTGCGTTTACCGGCCTCGGCGCGCCCTACTGGAATCAGCGCGCAAGAGGCGCTGTGGTCGGTATCACCCGCGGCTTCGGACGGGCGCATCTGGTTCGTGCCACGCTGGAATCCCTTGCCTATCAGACGTATGACATTGCCCGCGCCATGGAACGGGACTCCGGCATCCGCATTGCCGAGCTGAAGGTAGACGGCGGTGCCTGCGCCAACAACTTCCTCATGCAGTTCCAGTCCGATCTTGTAGGCTGCGATGTCTACCGTCCCCGCTGCATCGAAACCACCGCGCTGGGCGCCGCTTATCTGGCAGGCCTCGCCGTAGGCTACTGGAAGAGCAAGGAAGACATCATCAACAACTGGGCTATCGATAAAATCTTTACCTCATCGATGGAAGAAGATCGGAGGATCCGTCTTTTGAACGGATGGCACAAAGCCGTCAAATGCGCCATGATCTGGGGCGAAGACTGATATCTCCTTCGGTTGAACTTTCGCCTGAACCAATATTTCTCCGCACACAAAAACCGGATGCATTGCATCCGGTTTTTTCTTGCAAGCAACTGTCGTCTATGATATATTGTTGCCATACAGAAAGGAGCTGAGCATATGTACGAATGGTGGAAAAAGGCAGTCGTATACGAGATCTACTGCAAGAGCTTTTGCGACAGCAACGGCGACGGCATCGGCGATCTCGGCGGTGTGATCTCCAAGCTGCCTGTCCTGAAGGAGCTGGGCATCGACTGCATCTGGTTCACGCCGATCTATACCTCTCCGCAGGTGGATAACGGCTACGATGTGGCCGATTATCAGAATATTCATAAGGATTACGGTACCCTGGAGGATCTGCGCAGGCTGGTGGATCTGGCGCACGGCATGGGCATCCGCATCATCATGGACATGGTGCTGAACCACTCCTCCGATGAGCATTTCTGGTTCCGCGAATCCCGCAAATCCAAGGATAACCCCTACCGCAATTACTATATCTGGCAGCCGCCCAAGGCTGACGGTTCCGAGCCCAACAACTGGGGCAACCGTTTCCGTGACGGCAACGGCTCCGCATGGGAATTCGACCCGCAGACGGGAGAATACTATCTCCACCAGTATGCCGTGAAGATGCCTGACCTCAACTGGGAATACGAACCGCTGCGGCAGGAGATCTACCGCATGCTGCGCTGGTGGCTGGATTTCGGCATTGACGGCTTCCGTTTGGATGTCTTTACCCGTTTCAAAAAGCCCGCGGGCTTCCCCGATACGGACAAAGCGCCGGATCTGCTTCTCGACCGCAACGGCTATATCCTCGATTCCTCCATGTGTACCTGCGTGGAAGGCATCCATGAATTCCTGCATGAGATGTATACGGAGGTCTTTGGTCCCTCCGGCTGCTTCACCGTGGGCGAAGGCACCGGCATCAACGCGGAAAATGCCCTTTCCTACATTGCGCCCGAACGGGGCGAGGTATCCACCGTCTACCATTTCACCCTTGCCAGCCGCAAGCAGCCGCCCTTCACCACGGAAAAATACCGCCGCATCCAGCAGGCATGGGCGGATCTGATCCCGCAGGGCGGATGGCCGGTGCAGTATCTTTCCAACCACGATTCTGCCCGTCAGGTCAGCCGCTACGGCGATGAGCGCTACCGCGTCCCCTCTGCCAAGCTGCTGGCCGCGCTGACGCTCACAGCACCCGGCACACCGTTCCTCTATCAGGGCGAAGAGATCGGCATGGTAGACGTTCACTACGATTCCATTGAGGATCACAACTGCTGCTACACCGTGGGCGACTATCACGCCATGGTGGCTTCCGGTACTGCGCCGCAGGAAGCGCTGCGTATTCTGGCGCCCAAAAGCCGCGACAATGCCCGAACCCCCTATCAATGGGACGGCAGCCCTCACGCGGGCTTCACCACAGGGAAACCATGGCTCAAGGTCAATCCCGTCTATCCGCAGATCAATCTGGAGGCAGACCGCGCCTCCGAGGATTCCATCTTCGCTTTCTATCAGAAGGCTATCCGCCTCCATCGGGAGCAGCCCGCCATTTTGGAGGGAGATCTGCGGTTCATTTGGGAAGATCATCCGCAGCTGATCGCATACCTGCGCCGCTGCGAAAAGCAGACGGTTCTCGTGATCGCGAACAAATCCTCCGAACCCGCCGCCGCAGTGCTGCCCGAAGAGATCGCCCAAAAGAAGTGGACGCTTCTGTTGGAGAATCTTCCGCAGGCCTGCACGCTGCTGGAAAAAACGGAATGGCAGCCTTGGGAATGCTGCATTTACGAAATGGAATAAAGAGAAATACGCCCCGTCAGTTTCCTGACGGGGCGTTTTGCAATATCAGAGATTACTTGCGGTTGGGCAGGTTGCGGGTATAGAAGGCAGCCAACTCGTCCATGCTCTGATCCCATTCGTAGTCCACGGTGGCGCGGGCAGCGGGATCGGCATCGAACCAAGCCACGATGCGCTTTGCACCTTCTTCGAAGGGAACTTCGCAATGGAAGTCGGGCACAAACTTCTTCAGCTTGCTGTTGTCAAAGACAGCGGAGCAGGAGTGGTCGCCCAGCAGGCTTTCGCGCAGGTCGGGACGCCATTCGCCCAGATAGTCGGAAGCGATGTGCAGCAGGTTGGCATCCACGCCGGCAGCGTGAGCGATGTAGGTATAGATGCGATCCCAGTCCAGAACTTCGTCGCTGGTGATATGGAAGGCTTCGCCGATGGTGGCGGGGTTGCCGAACAGGCCGACGATGCCGCGGGCAAAGTCGGTGTTGTGGGTGATGGTCCACAGGGAGGTGCCGTCGCCGTTGACGATGACGGGCTTGCCCTTACGCATTCTGTGGATCAGAGTATAGGGGTTCTTGCGGCTGTTGATGGAGGTCAGGGGGTTAAAGTCCGAATAGGTCAGAGAAGGACGGACAATGACGCCGGGGAAGCCCTTATCAATATGACGGCGCAGTGCATATTCGCCGGCCAGCTTGTTGCGGGCATAGGCGCTGTGGATGTTGCCGAGGGGAGCGTCTTCGGTGATGATATAGTTGGGCAGGGGCTTCTTATAGACCGTGCCGGAGGAGATGTAGATGTACTGCTTGGTATGGCCGGTGAAGATGCGGACAGCCTTTTCGATCTGCTCGACATTGAACACGCGGAAGTCAACGACGGTATCAAAGACATAGTCCTTGATGGCTTCCTTGGTGGCAGCTTCATCGTTATAGTCCGCGATCAGAACCTTGGCGCCGGGGGTAACACGGGCCGTGGAGTTGCCGCGGTTCAGCAGATACAGTTCATAGCCACGGGAGAGAATTTCCTTATGGGCGCCGGAAGAAATGGTACCGGTACCGCCAACGAGTAATACCTTCATTGTTTGTTCTCCTTTCAGTTGATCCGCAATTATTCAGCGATCTTCATGATGATTTCCATGCCTTCGCCGGTACGCATCAGTTCGATGCCCTTGTCCAGCTCTTCCAGAGGCAGCTCGTGAGTGATGACGGGATCCAGATTCAGCATACCGGTTTCCAGAACGGTGATGGCTCTGGGCATGGAGTCATTGATGATGAAGGAACCCATGATGGTCAGTTCCTTACCCTGAATGGGACCGAAGTTCCAGCCTTCCTTGGCGGTTTTGGGGCCTGCGAAGCAGAGGATCTTGCCGCGGTATTCGGCATAGTCGATGGCGGTGACCAGCTGGCCGCCGGCAGCATCGATGCAGTAGTTGGCACGGCGACCCCATTTGGCGATCAGCTTTTCCTTCACGTCGGGACCTGCCATGTAGACATCCAGTCCC
>JAFSHY010000016.1 GCA_017440065.1 Oscillospiraceae bacterium
TGCACATCAAGTTGGGTGTTGACTCCCGTCACGCTGACCAGCAGGTCCGCGGCGCCGTGGTTCTGCCCAACGGTACCGGTAAGACCCGCCGCGTTCTGGTTTTCGCCAAGGACGCCAAGCTGGATGAAGCCAAGGCTGCCGGCGCTGACTATGTTGGCGGCATGGATCTGGTTGAGAAGATCACCAAGGAGAACTGGTTTGAGTTCGACGTGGTTGTTGCTTCTCCTGACATGATGGGTATTGTTGGCCGCCTGGGTAAGGTTCTGGGCCCCAAGGGTCTGATGCCCTCCCCCAAGGCTGGCACCGTGACCCCCAACGTCACCGCCGCTGTCAAGGAGATCAAGGCCGGTAAGATCGAGTACCGTCTCGACAAGACCAACATCATCCACTGCCCCATCGGCAAGGTTTCCTTCGGTGCTGAAAAGCTGGGCGAAAACATGGACACTCTGATGGGTGCCATCGTTAAGGCCAAGCCCGCTGCTGCCAAGGGCCAGTATATCAGAAGCTGCGTCGTCGCCTCCACCATGGGCCCCGGCGTCAAGGTCAACACCAACAAGTATTGATCTTTTAAAAAAAGTTCTTGACATCCGTTAGGAACTCTGATATAGTATACAGGCTGCCAAAGACAGCAGGTGCGTCGCAAGACGGGTAAATCCTGCCGAGGTGACGCAAATGTGAATGCATTTCTGTGTCCTCGTGTCTATTTGGCACGAGGACATTCTTTATTTGGAGGTGAACCAATATGCCCAACGCAAAGGTACTGGAAAGCAAGAAAGCGATCGTTGAGGAACTGACTTCCAAGATCGAAGGCGCTACTTCTGTTGTTTTCGTGAACTACAGCGGTATCACCGTCGCTCAGGATACGGAACTCCGTAAGATGTTCCGCGAAGCGAACGTTGAATATTCCGTCGTGAAGAACACTCTGACCCGTCTGGCCGCCAACAAGGCCGGTTATTCCGAGTTCGATGCCCTTCTGAACGGCACCACTTCTATGGCTTCCACCACGGAAGACCCCATTGCTCCCGCCCGCATCATCTGCGAATTCGCCAAGAAGAACAAGGACGTTATGCAGATCAAGGGTGGCTTCGTTGAAGGTAAGGTTCTGTCTGTTGACGAACTGAAGTCTTTCGGCGAACTGCCTTCCAAGAACGCACTCGTCGCTCAGGTGCTCGGCACCTTCCTGGCTCCCATCAGCTCCCTGGCCTTCGTTCTGCAGCAGATCTGCGAGCAGAAGGGTGGCGCTCCCGCTACGGAAGAACCCGCTGCGGAATAATTTTAAAACAAATACTATACTCACTATTTTAGGAGGAACTTAAAAATGGCTAGCGAAAAGATTACTGCTATGATCGAAGAAGTTAAGTCCCTGACTGTTCTGGAACTGGCTGAACTCGTTCACGCTCTGGAAGAAACCTTCGGCGTTTCCGCCGCTGCTGCTGCTGTTGCCGCTCCCGGCGCCGGCGCTGCTGCTGAAGTTGAAGAAAAGACCGAATTCGACGTCATCCTGAAGGAAGTCGGCCCCGAAAAGATCAAGGTCATCAAGGTCGTCCGCGAACTGACCGGCCTGGGCCTGAAGGAAGCCAAGGAAGTCGTCGACAACGCTCCCAAGACCCTGAAGGAAGCTATCTCCAAGGACGATGCCGAAGCTATCGTTGCCAAGTTCAAGGAAGTTGGCGCTACCTGCGAAATCAAGTAATTTATTACTGGTTTTCTTTCTCCGGTATACCGCACGGTATACCGGAGTTTTTTTGCCGTTCTTCTGTCCTTGACTTCCCGTTTTTCATCGTTTAGAATGAGTTTATCTTGAATTCTCCGGGTTATGATTCCTGTTACAGGAGGTATTATTTATGTCTTCCGGTATGATCAATCTGATCCTCTGGATCCCCTTTGCCGTTATGCTTCTCATTTCCGGCCTCATCTACGGCATTCGCGCATGGAAAAAGGGTTTGCCCCGCACCGTGATCCATCTGATCGTTACTGTCATTGCCGCCATGATCAGTCTGCTGCTGGCCCGTCTGGTCTCCGGCCCCATCAGCAGCCTGTTTCTGCCGCAGCTGCTGGCGGAGATGAACATGCCTGAGGATGTTACTGCCGGCATTGTCGAATCCCTTGTCACCAGCGCTGCCCGTTCCGTTGTGGCGCTGATCGTCTTCCCGCTGATGCTGCTGCTCTGCAACATCATCCTGCGGGCTCTTTCCAATTACATCAAGCATCCCTTCCTGGAAACCGAAAAGTATCAGCTTCGCGGCGCTGCGCTGGCTGTCGGTCTTGTTACCGCCGTCTTTTATACGTTTCTGATGATGCTTCCTCTCTACGGCACCATCGGCGCATATGTTCCCGCCGTCCGTTCTCTGATCGCTATGTCCGGTGAAGCGGAAGATGAGGAGACCGCCTCTCTGCTGGATGCACTGCAGAATCATCCCGTGGTCACCCTTTCCTATTCCGGTGTGACCGCCGGTGTGTACGATGAGCTTTCTTCCCTTTCCATCGGCAGCAACAGGGTCAATATTTCCGGCATGGCACGCTCTGTGCGCCATCTCAGCGAAGCGTTCTATGAAATCGAGAACTGCGAGCCCGGGGAGGAAGAAGAGGCGGTTCTGGAGCTGACCCGTGTTTTCCGCAGCGAGGTGGTGGAGAAACCCTGGTGCTACGAGCTTTCCATGGGCGCCATTGAGGAATTCCGCAAGCAGATCGAGGCAGAACTGGAATATGCGGATGATGAAGAAGCCGAACTGGTAATGGATCTGCTGGACACCATGCAGTGCCCCGAAGACGTTTTTAACGAGAACCTTTCCGCCTTTACCGATCTTCTCATCCTTGCGATGGAGGAAGATGCCTTCGAAATGATCGATGAGCAGGACATTGACGGTCTGACGGAAAGCGGTGTTCTGGCAGCAACGGGCGAGCTGCTCAACCTCAATGACGAGACTGTGGCGATGAAGCAGTTTATCATGAGCCTCATGATCTGCGACGTCTGCGACTGTGATCCCGAGGAGGCTATGGAGATCATGGAGGATGCCGACCTTGACCGCATTACCGGTTCTTCCAACCAGCTTCGCGAGGCGGAAGCCTTCCTGCTCGGTCTCAACGATCCCGAGACCTTTATGCTGCTCCACCCCGATCTCGGACGGCATTACATCCCCTGATGCATACAAACGGCTGCGGACAATGGTTCGCAGCCGTTTTCTCAGTTTCGTCGGTTTCCGCTTCCCTTTTTCCCGAACTATGGTATAATAGATCAGAACATATCTTTGGAGGTACTTGTCCCTTTGGATATCCTGACTACCGTTTCGGGCAAGATGCTGATCACACTGCTGATGGCCATGGTTCCTGTGCTGGAACTGCGCGGCGCCATCCCGATCGGGGTCTCCCTCGGGCTGGACTACCGCACCGCCATTGGGCTTTCTGTTCTCGGCAATCTGATCCCGGTTCCGTTTCTGATCCTGTTTACCAGAACGGTTTTTGACTGGCTTCGCGGCCGGAACGAACGGCTGAACGCCTTTGTAACTAAGCTGGAAGAACGCGCCGCGCTGAAATCCGAGATCGTGCAGCGGTATGCCTTCTGGGGTCTGGTGCTGCTGGTGGCCGTTCCGCTGCCAGGAACCGGCGCGTGGACAGGCTGCCTTGTTGCCGTGATCCTCAAAATGCGCCTGCGCAGAGCGATGCCCGCCATCACCCTCGGCGTGGTCATTGCGGGTCTTGTCGTGGCCTTTGTGACCTACGGAGCCGGCGCGCTATTATTCTGATTACCGGAGGGAATCTTTATGAAAGCTGTTTCTTCCCTGCCTGAACACTATCGGGAAATTTACCGCGTAGATTTCCGAACAGATAAAAAGCTGATGCTTTGGGTGAATGCCGCGGGACTGCTCATCATGATCCTGATGGCAATTCCCGCCCATGCTTTCATTCCGATTGCCTCATTATTTGATCTTTCGGAAGGATTCCGCCCCTATGTTATTCGCATGGCGGTTCTCATCGCGGCTTCCGTGGCTTATATCATTCTTCACGAACTGGTCCACGGAATTGCGATGAAGGCGTTCGGCACAAAGAAGGTCCGATACGGTTTCACCGGTCTCTATGCCTTTGCCGGCAGCTCGGATTACTATGACCGGCGCAGTTATATCACGATCAGTCTTGCGCCCATCGCGGTCTGGGGTGTCGTTTGCGCCATTCTTTGCGCCGTTGTTCCGGAGTCCTGGTTCTGGGTCATCTACTTGATTCAGATCTTTAACATTTCCGGCGCTGCCGGAGATCTTTATATTACTTACCGGTCTCTCAAGATGCCCAACGATATACTGGTGCAGGATTCCGGACTTGAAATGCACATCTACTCTGCACAATAACCAGTTTTATGGAGGTAACTATGATGCTTCGAAACCATGCCGATCAGATCATCCGCGATGTGCTGCGGGCCGCCCAGCCCGATACGGCCGTCCAGACCGCCCTGCAGAACGCGGAACTGAGCGGCAGCCTCTATCTCGTTGCCGCAGGCAAAGCCGCGTGGCAGATGGCCAAGGCCGCCTCAGAGATCCTTACCTTCCGTGACGGTGTGGTGGTCACGAAATATGACCATGTCATGGGGGAGATCCCCGGCATTCGGATGTTTGAAGCGGGACATCCCATTCCCGACGGCAATTCCTTCGCCGCCACAGCTGCCGCGCTGGAGATGGTGGACAGGCTGACCGAACAGGATACGGTGGTATTCCTGCTTTCCGGCGGCGGTTCTGCCCTGTTTGAGCAGCCCCTCGTATCCGATGAGGAGCTTGCAGACATCACCGCCCAGCTGCTGGCCAGCGGCGCCGATATCGTGGAGATGAATACCATCCGCAAGCGGCTTTCCGCCGTCAAGGGCGGTCGGTTTGCCCTGCGCTGCGCGCCGGCCAAGGTGTTTTCCATCGTGCTTTCCGATATCGTCGGCGACCCTCTCGATATGATCGCCTCCGGCCCTGCCTATCCCGATACCTCCACCTGCGAACAGGCCGTAGCCATCGCGGAAAAGTATCACCTGAAGCTTTCCCCGCAGGCAGCCGCTCTGCTGCGGAAGGAAACGCCCAAGGAGCTGGGCAATGTGGAGACCCATGTGACAGGCAGCGTCCGTCAGCTTTGCGCTGCCGCGGTGCGTTCCGCCGAGCAGCTGGGGTACGAAGCCCATGTGCTGACCGCCAGCATGACCTGTACCGCCCGTGATGCCGGCAGCTTCCTTGCCTCCATCGCCCAGTATCACCGTGATACCAAAAAACCGCTCGCGTTCTTCGCGGGCGGTGAAACGGTCGTCCGTCTGACCGGCAAGGGTCTCGGCGGAAGAAATCAGGAGCTGGCTCTGGCAGCCGCGGAAGGCATTTCCGGTTTTGGCGGCGCGGCGGTATTCTCCGTCGGCTCGGACGGCACAGACGGCCCCACCGATGCCGCAGGCGGCTTCACAGACGGCGATACCCGCACCGTACTGGCGGAGCAGGGCATTTCCATTCCCGCCGTCCTGCAGGATAACGACGCCTACCACGCCCTTCAGAAATGCGGCGGTCTCATCATGACAGGCCCCACCGGCACCAACGTCAACGATTTGGCAGGCCTGCTGCTGCTTCCCGAATAAAAAAATCTCACAGAAAAAGCCCTCTGCGTTGGCAGAAGGCTTTTTCTGTATTCAGCGGACGGATGTCAGCCGTTTGCAGGCTATGGCGGCAAGAATGAGCATCGCAAATGCCCAAAGGCAGCAGATCAGCAGCGGCTTTTCGGATACCGTGCTGCCTGCCAGGATTTCTCTGCCCGCTTCCGTGGCATTGGCAAAGGGCAGCAGGAAGGCGATGCGTTCCAAGGCTCCGCCCACCAGCTTCAGATCAAACCACGCGCCCGAAAGCCATGCGGAAAGGTTCGTGAGCAGCGCTCCGCAGATACCGCCCACCTGCCGCTCATCCATAAGGCAGCCGCACAGAATGCCGCAGGAGAGATGAAACACCGCCAGCGGCAGCTGCGCCAGTATGGCGGGCAGGATATGAAGGGTGGGCTCCAAGCCAAGCAGCATCGCCGCCAGATAGGTCACACCCATCTGCAGCAGCGCCACAGGCAGCAGCGGCAGCAGATAGCCGAGGAAGAAATCGATGCTCCGCATGGGCGTGGCACGAAGTCTGGCAATGAGGCTGCCGCTGCGATCCTTCGCCACCAGTGTGGCGGTGAACAGGCACAAAAAGGAGAGTCCAAAGGCCGTGATGCCGGGAGTCAGATGCGCCGCTTCAAAGAGGCTGACGGGGATGTTCTTTTGAATCAGCGTCAGCAGTCCCAGCAGGATCAGCGGAAAGCCCAGTCCAAAGATCAAACTCATGGGATCCCGCAGGATCTCCTTCGCCGTGCGAAGTCCAAAGATACGGATCCTCATGTCTTTCCCTCCTCTGCCGCCAGCTGCGCAAACGCGTCTTCAAACGTTCGGCAGCCTGTCCGTTCCATCAGTTCCTCCGCCGTTCCCAGGGCTTTCAGTCTGCCGCGGTTCATCACGGCGATCCTGTCGCAAAGCGCTACGGCCTCTTCCAGATAATGGGTCGTCAGCAGGATCGTGACCTTGCCTTTCAATTCCTTCACCACATTCCAAAGCTCCCGTCGGGCCAGCACATCCAGCCCAAGGGTCGGTTCATCCAGAAACAGCACCTTCGGCTGCTGGATCAGCGCCATGGCAATGGAAAGCCTTCTCTGCCAGCCGCCCGATAGCTTTCCCGCCCGTTTCTTCTCTGCCTCTTGGAGACTGAGCCGCTGCAGCAGTTCTTCTGTCTGTTCGGCGGCCTCTTTCTTTCCCGCGCCGCAGATGCCCGCGATCAGCTCCAGATTCTCCCGCACCGTCAGATTGGGTGCCACCGCCGTTTCCTGCGGCGAGAGCGCCACCAGCTCCTTCACACGGGCAGGCGTTTCGCGAATGCTGTTCCCAAGGATCAGCGCGTCACCTTCCGTGGGACAAAGCTGGCAGGAAAGCATACGGATCACCGTGGTCTTCCCCGCGCCGTTCATGCCCAGCAGCGCAAGGCATTCGCCTTCTTTGACCCTGAGATCCAAATGATCCACCGCTGTCATGCTCCCGAACCGTTTGGTCAGCCCGCAGATCTCAATACTGTTCATGGTTTCTCCTTTCCAGCTCTGCATTGATCTCCGCTACCGATTTCTGATCCAGCTTATAGCAGACGAAATAGGTAATTCCGTAGGTGATCAGAATATTCATCATCAAATACAGAACCGTTCCCAATGTAACATGCCAGTAGCAGAGCGTGACAAAGGGCAGATAGACCGCGCCCGTCACCAGAATATGCACAAGATACTGACGCAGCGTGCTCCAATGCTCCAGTTCAAATACCATCGCGGCCTCTGCAAAGGTCACACCGATCATGCCGCACCAGACCGTCTGCACCAGCGCGCCCATGCGGACAGACGGCAGCTTATCCAGCAAAAACGGCATCACGGGCTGAAATTCGCCCTGCCCAATGCCGAAGCTGATCAGCAGCGTGATAAACCGCTCGATGGTGACCCCGACGCAGAAGCCGAAAAATGCTCTAGGGAAAATCTCTTTTTTCATGGCAGCCTCCTCAAACACGGAAAAATTCACGGATCTTTTTCACATAGCGGCGGGATGCATAGGTGCGGATGCCGCCCTGCAGTTCCACCCCTACCGTGCCCGTCACGGAGAGATCCATCCGCAGGATCGCACGGCTATTGACGATCTCCGCATTGGAGATGCGCAGAAACACCCGCTTGTCCAGCAGTTCCTCCAGCACATACATCCGCTGCCGCAGCTGACAGATCCCGTCCGCGGTCTGGGCATAGACCTTCTGATCCTCCGTATAGATCCGCAGCAGCGAGCCCATGGGCATCAGCACGATCTCTCCGTCCCGATATCCGTGAATGCTCTCATCCTCCAGCAGCCTTTGCGCCAGCAGTACCTCGTCTGTCAGCGCGGCGGTATGGATCACCGCCTCCGGCTCCTGCCGTTTTGGATCGATTTTGACCGTTACCCGCAAGCCTGTCCACCTCCCATGCCGTCCCGTATCGGGGACGGTAACTCTTTGGTTCTATCATACCTCTGCTTCGGCACCTTCGCAATCGGAATCCCGCAAACGGTCATTTTGAGAAGATATCCGGTCACGGATCAGGCGCTCATTCGCTTTGAGCCTTTCATCATCGGGGCTGAGCCGCAGCGCCTCCCGCAGGGCTTCTTCCGCCTTGCGGTAGCTGCCTGTATAATATAGCCCCAACGACAGCAGATCATAGGGTAGGCTGCCCCAAACCCGACCTTCGGAAATATAGTGCAGCGGACGTTCCCTGATCCGCAGCGCCTTTCCCGCCGCATAGCAGACGCCGTGCCAGTTTTTCTGTTCCGCCAGATGCTCCGCCAGCTCTGTCCACGGTTCCCGCAGCCACGGCGCTTCCGCTGCCGCCCGCAGCAGCCAGCCTTCCTGCCCTTCCGGATCTCCCAGTTGACGGCAGCACACGGCAAGATACCGCATGGAGGCGCACCGTTCATCCCGCCACAGGGCGGTTTTCAGAGAAAGGTGGCGCGTAAGCGTACGGATGGCATCCTCATACCGCCCGCAGAACAGGTATTCTCTGCCGAGATAATGAAGATTGCGATCGTTCTGCGGATCTTCCTCCACCGCCTGCTCCAGCAGCGGCAGATACTGTCCGCGGGATTTTTGAGGATCGGGGTGATGCTCCAGCACGATTCCGTCTGCCACCGCGGAAACAGCAGCGGAAGGCCGAAGCACCTCATGCACCGCGCCTACCCAGCGAAAGCCGTTTCGTCCATGGATCTTATCGGAAAGAAATACTCTGTCCTCCCTGCCGTCGGGCATGAAACTCCAGATATAGCGGTAGCGAAGCTGCGTCACACCGCCGCGCCATGCCGCTTCCGCAGCCTTGCGCCAGCCCGGGCGGAAAATCTCATCCAGATCGGTGCAAACGCAGATATCCGCATCCTTCGGAACAAGCGCCAAAGAGCGGTTTCTTGCCGCGTCAAAGCGCCACGGCAAGATCCGTTCCTCCCAAACCTCCGCACCTGCCTGCCGCAGCCGCTCTGCCGTGCCGTCCTCCGAGCCGGTATCCAGCACCGTGATCCCGTCTGCCTCCTTCATGGAATCCATCCAGCGAAGCGCAAATTTCGCTTCGTTTTTACAGATCGCATAGACCCAAACCTTCAGATGATCCCCTCCTTGAAACGAAAAGCCGCCCGAACACGGACGGCTTTTTGATGCGATCCCCGTTACGTTGCCAAAAGCCCCGCAGCCCGCAGAGAAGCCAGCAGCGAATTGACCGTGCCGATCACATCCGCCAGATCCGAATCCGCGCTGAGATCCGCTACAGCGGCAGCAGGCGTGACCGTACCCGCAGGACCGGTGGGGCCGGTGGGGCCTGTGGGGCCAACGGGACCTGCAGCACCGGCAGCACCCGCGGGACCGACAGGGCCGGTTGGGCCGATGGGACCGGCAGGGCCTGCGGGACCTGCAGCACCGACAGCACCCGCGGGACCGACAGGGCCGGTTGGGCCGATGGGACCGGCA
>JAFSHY010000128.1 GCA_017440065.1 Oscillospiraceae bacterium
CCGATCCAAGGGTGTGGAAAACGGCCTCAAGCGCGCAAAACAGATGGTGGAGCTGGAGTGGACGCCCGTGGCGAAGTTCCCTGCCGGCCGTTCCGTAATCACGGAGAAAGGCATCCAATATATCGACTGCTTCCATCCCGCTTGGCTGCCGCTGAAGGGCGTCAACTATTCTTCTATCCGCAAGTATGAAAAATTTGTGGGCTTTAATATCTCCCATGAAACCTATCTGACCGCCGCGGCCAATCCCCGCAGCGTACTCTATACCATGCCGCAGCATGGCGTCGGCCTGCGGATGTTCAGCCATTACGGCCTCGTTTGCTCAGCCTTTGTCAGCTATGTCTGCGATCTGCCGCTGCGTCAGCCCTGCGCTTTCTGGCCCTATGATCCCCATGTGTCCATGGTGGATTCTTCTGACCTTGACCGGCTGCAGCTTTTGGATATCGTGCTGCATGTGAAGAAGCACATCGCTGTCATTACGGATATTGAGCGCGATGTGGACGGCCATGTGGCCTATATCACCGTGTCCGAGTCCAAGGTGCCGTTCGTGGTCGCGACCCGCTTCACGACCGAAGAATTCCGCGGCTACTGGCTGCAAAATGACTATGGCATCTACCGCCGCGATGACCTCGACCGCATCACCTATACGCCCTCTCCCTATGTGCATCTGGAGGGCGATCCCGATCTTGCCGTCCCGGAGCTGAACCGCTCCCTGCAGCCCAACTTTGGCAACAAGGCCAATTATATGCTCGGCGAAACGGTGGAGCTGGATGTGATGGAAGAAGGCTGGGAAGAGATCGCGGTTCTGGGCGCGGAATCCTTTGTCCTTCCCGTGGAAGAGGCGAAGGCTTCCTTCGTTGCCAAAACCCCCGGCTTCTATACTGCCCGCTGCAGAAGCGGCGAAAAGCTGAGCGATCCGGTGGAATTCTGCGTCACCGGCATCGAGGTGAAGCCGGAAAAGACGACGGTCGGCAGGGAAGGCATCGCCGCCTCCTTCCGCCTGGCGGCGGAGGACGAGCCGGTGGGCTGGATCGTGCAGAATCATACCTGGGGCTACCGCGGCGGCGGCGGCTTCACGGAGGAAGAGAAGCAGAACCGCCGTTTCTCCACCGCCCGCATCGGTACAGCAGGCGCCGTGGAAGCACAGCCCGGGGAATACCAGCTTTTCGTTCTTGCGAAAAACAAATTCGGCATCTATAAATCCGAATTCTACGACTTTACCGTGGAGTAAAGCCCACAGGATGGAGATTCTTCGCTTCGCTCAGAATGACAGATGAGGGGAAAGTGTCATTCTGAACGAATAACATGAGTGAAGAATCTCCGGCATGCCGGTTTTATGCGGGATAGATAACGCAAACCGCCGGAGTGGAAGCACCACTCCGGCGGTTCTTTTCATTTCTGTTTATTGAACTTCCACCAGTTCGTACTGACGGGTGCCGCAGCCCAGCTGCTCCGCGACCTCGATGGTATGCACACCGTGACGGCTCTCGATCCGCTCCAGCAGATGGGGCTTGCCGGGGTCGGTGCAGGCATAGACCAGATCCACGCAGGCCTGATCGATAGCCACGGGGTCGGTGGAAACGAGGATGCCGATGTCCGCAATGCAGGGATCTTCCGCCGTGCCGCAGCAGTCGCAGTCTACGCTCATGTTTTTCATGACGTTGACATAGACGATCTTGCCGCCGAAGTATTCGATGACGGAGGAAGCGGCATCGGCCATGGATTCGAGGAAGGCATCCTGATCACGGTCCCAGAACTTGGCGGGATCACCTACGCCGTGGATATAGCCCTTGCCGTAGGAAGAGGCAACACCGATGGAAAGCTGCTTCAGCGCGCCGCCGTAGCCGCCCATGGGATGGCCCTTGAAGTGGGAGAGCACCAGCATGGAATCGTAGTTCACGATGTCCTTGCCCACAAAGTTCTTCTTGATGCGGGTGCCGTTGGGGATCTCCAGCACGAGGTCGGGGCCTTCGGCATCGAGAAGATCCACGGGGAAATGCTGCACCCAGCCGTGATCGGCCAGCAGCTTGCGGTGACGTTCGGTGGTGTTTCTCGCACCTTCGTAGGCGGTGTTGCACTCCACGACGGTGCCGCCCACATGATCTACCACGGGCTTCCAGAATTCCGGCTTCAGGAAGTTCTGATTGCCCTTTTCACCGGAATGGACTTTAATGGCGACATTACCGGTGAGCTTCTGCTCCGCCATTTGAAAGAGTTCCAGTACCTTTTCCGCGGTAATGGTGCGGGAAAAATATACGGTTGCGCTCATATGCATACCTCCTGCGGTTTTTCTTTTATTATAGCATGGATCGGTAAGATGTACAACCCAAAAGGTTTACTTTGGAAACAGGAGAAAACGGCGGTTTTGCATTTGCGTTCTGCCCGAATGTGTGGTACTCTGTAGAAAAATCCGGAAAGCTGGCGAAAAGATATGAATGTGATCTCCGCGGTGCTGGCCGTGTTCTGCGGTCTTGGCGCGCTGGATTATCTGCTGGGCAACCGTTTCGGTCTCGGCAAAGAATTTGAAAAAGCCTTTTCCCTCATGGGCATCATGGTGCTGACCATGTTGGGCATGCTGATGCTGGCGCCGCTGATCGCGGAGCTGCTGAAGCCCCTGCTGGCGCCGCTTTCGGGCAGCGCGTGGTTTGAACCTTCCATTATTGCCGGCCTTTTGCTGGCCTGCGATATGGGCGGCGCACCGCTGGCGGCAGAGATCGCGGGAACGCCTGCTTCCGGCGGTTTTAACGGTCTTGTTGTGGCATCCATGATGGGCACGCTCATCTCCTTCAGCCTGCCGCTGGCGTTGGGCGTCACCAGAAAGGATCAGCATCCCAATATCCTGCTGGGATTGATGTGCGGCATTATCACGATCCCGCTGGGCTGCATCGTGTCCGCGCTGATGCTGAAGCTGCCCTTTGCGGAGCTTTGCAGAAGCCTTGTTCCGCTCATCCTGTTTTCTGCCGTGGTGACGGTGGGACTCATTAAGGTGCCGCAGCTGTGCCTCAAGGTCTTCGGCGGCTTTGGCAAGGGCATCAAGGTGGTCATCGTCATCGGCCTTGTGGTGGGTCTGGTGCGCTTCCTCACAGGCTTCGAGCTGCTGCCCCATCTGGAAGAGGCGGAAAAATCCATGCTGGTGGTCTTCAATGCCTCCTGCGTGATGTCTGGCGCGTTCCCTCTTTTGTATCTGCTGGGTAAGGTAATGGGTAAGCCGCTCAAAAAGCTGGGCGGGAAGCTGGGTATCAACGAAAAATCGGCTCTCGGCTTTATGGCCTCGCTGGCCACCAATGTCACCACCTTCGGTATGATGGATGGCATGGATGAAAAGGGCGTGGTGCTGAATTCCGCCTTTGCCGTGTCCGCCGCCTTTGTGTTTGCGGGCCATATGGCCTTCACCATGTCCTTCAATGCCTCTTACTATCCCGCAGTCATGGCGGGCAAGCTTGTGGCGGGCGTCACGGCGGTCTTTGCAGCCAATCTGGTTTATAAGCTGACGAAACGAAAGGAAAAGGAAACGGTATGAAACTGAACGAATCTCAGATCCGCTCCGCCGTATGGGGCGCCGTCCGCGTCTGCGCCGAAGAAGGCGGCATCGGTTTTCACCGATTCACGGAGGAGGAGGAAGCCCTCTACCGCGAGATCCATACGGAACATCAAATGAAAACGCTGGCCACTTCCGGTGTCCGCCTGGTCTTCCGGACGGACAGCTCCACGCTGCGCCTTGCCGCGGATTTTCTGCCCGGAACCTCCCGGAGCTACTATTCTCTGGATGTCCTGAAGGACGGCGCGTATCTTGGCTGCATCCGGAATCATGAACCGGAAGAGATGATCCCGGACTACACCGCCATGCCGCTGCCCCTCGGCCCCGCGGAGGGTTCCTTTGAACTGGGCGCGGGGGAGAAAACGGTCACGGTCGTGCTGCCCTGGTCGGTACGCACGGTGCTGAAGGAATTGGTGTTGGAGGACGGTGCAAGCTTTGTGCCGCTGCGGCCGAAAAAGAAGCTGCTGGTCTACGGTGACTCCATCACGCAGGGCTATGATGCCCTCCATCCCTCCTGCCGTTATGCTTCTCTGCTGGCGGACAGCCTCGGCGCGGAAGAGATCAATAAGGCCATCGGCGGCGAGGTGTTCTTCCCTGAACTGGCAGGCTGCGAAAACGGCGTGGAAGCACCGGACTATATCTCCGTGGCCTACGGCACCAATGACTGGAAAATCATTCCCGAGCGGGAATTTGAGGAAAACTGCAAAGCATTCTACCGCATCCTCTCCGATAAATACCCCATGGCGAAGATCATCGCCATCACGCCCATC
>JAFSHY010000129.1 GCA_017440065.1 Oscillospiraceae bacterium
CCCAATTCGATAATGACGGACAGGGTAACTATACGGAGCTGGTGCAGAAAAATACCGACACCGGCATGGGTCTGGAGCGTCTTGCTGTTGTCTGCCAGGATGTCGGCTCCCTGTTCGAGGTCGATACCGTCATTGCCATTACCGATAAGGTCTCCGAGATCACCGGTGCTTCCTATGGCGAAAGCGTCAAGAAGGACGTTTCCCTGCGTGTTATCACCGACCATATCCGTTCCGCTACCTTCATGATCTGCGACGGCGTCCGTCCCTCCAATGAAGGCCGCGGCTATGTGCTGCGCCGTCTGCTCCGCCGCGCTGCCCGTCATGGCAGACTGCTGGGCGTTGTCCGCCCCTTCCTGTTTGAGGTTTGCGAAACTGTCATTTCCAACAGCGAGGTCAGCTATCCCGAACTGCGCGAAAAGGCTCAGTATATCACCAATGTCATCCGCAGCGAGGAAGAAAACTTCAATAAGACCATTGACGCCGGCATGAAGATCTTCGGCGAAATGCTTACCGGCCACAAGGAAAAGAACGAATCCGTTTTCTCCGGCGCCGATGCTTTCAAGCTGTATGATACCTATGGCTTCCCCATCGATCTGACCATCGAAATGGTGGAAGACGAAGGCATGACCGTGGATATCGAGGGCTTCAAGGCCCTGATGCAGGAGCAGCGCGAACGCGCCCGTGAAGCCAGAAAGGCGCTGGGCGATCTGGGCTGGGCCGGTATCTCCTTCAGCAAGGAAATGGCCGATACCGAGTTTGTCGGCTACGAGCAGGATACCTGCGAAGCCAAGATCCTCGCCATCGTTTCCGAAGAGGAAATGTGTGAAGAGATCGTTTCCGGCGTGGAAGCCATCCTCGTGCTGGATCAGACTCCCATGTATGCCGAAATGGGCGGTCAGAGCGCTGACTACGGCGTAATCACCTGCGAAAACGGCGTATTTGAAGTCAATAATGTTCAGAAGAACAAGGGCGGCAAGTATATGCACTACGGTGTTGTCAAGTCCGGTTCCGTCAAGGTCGGCGAGACCTGCACCGCTGCCATCGATCTTGAGCGCCGCGCTGCCATCCGCCGCGCCCATACCGCTACCCATCTGCTGCAGGCTGCTCTGGTTGCCGTCCTCGGTGATCATGTGCATCAGGCCGGCTCTCTGGTCGAGCCCGACCGTCTGCGCTTCGACTTCACCCATTTCTCCGCCATGACCTCCGAGGAGATCGCCAAGGTCAACCGCCTTGTTTCCGATTATGTGCTGGAAGGCATGAGCGTTGAGACCATGGAACTGCCCATCGAAGAGGCCAAGAAGCTGGGCGCCACCGCCCTCTTCGGCGAAAAGTACGGCGATACGGTCCGTGTGGTCAAGATGGGCGACTGCTCCCTCGAATTCTGCGGCGGTACCCACCTCAACAATACCGCCAAGGCAGGCCTGTTCCACATCGTTTCCGAAACCTCCATCGCTTCCGGTGTCCGCCGTATCGAGGCTGTTACCGGCCGTGAGGTCATGGAACGTCTGGTCAATGCCGAAAGCACCATTGCCCGCGTGGCCGACAAGCTGAAGACCAACCCCGCAGAGCTGCTGCACAAGGCTGAAAGCAACCTGCAGGAGATCAAGACCCTGAAGCAGACCATTGACGGCATGAAGGACAAGATCTTTGCCAGCGAGGTTGCCGGTTATCTGATGGGTGCCAAGGAGATCAAGGGTCTCAAGGTCGTTACCGTTTCCAATCAGAATATGGAAGCTGCCGACCTGCGCAAGATGGGCGACTTCATCAAGGGTCAGTATGAGAATGCCGTTGCCGTTCTGGCAGCAGCACAGGGCGACAAGGCCACGCTGCTGGCAGTCTGCGGCAAGCAGGCCATTGCTGCCGGTATCAAGGCCGGTGACGTCATCCGCGCCATTACCGCACTCTGCGGCGGCAGCGGCGGCGGTAAGCCCGATTCCGCCATGGGCGGCTGCAAGGACCTTTCCAAGCTGGATCTGGCTCTGGCTGCCGTGGAAGGCTTCGTTTCTGAAAAAGCCAAGGGTTAATGGGAGGAATGACCATGGATTGCCTGTTCTGCAAGATCATTGCGGGAGAGATCCCGTCCAACAAGCTGTATGAAGATGAGCTGTGCTATGCCTTCTATGACATTGCACCCATGGCTCCTGTTCATTTCCTCGTGGTGCCGAAGCAGCATTTTGCTTCCGCTGCAGAGGTAAACGGTGAAAATGCCGCCGTGATCGGCCATATCTATGCCGTCATCGCCAAGCTGACGAAGGAACTGGGCATTTCCAGCTTCCGTGTTGTCAACAACTGCGGCCCGGATGCGGGACAGACCGTGTTCCATATCCATTTCCATGTGCTGGCGGGCAAGACCCTCGGCGGCTTTGCCTGATATAAAAAATTGAAACAGGGCGGTTCTACCGCCCTGTTTTTGTAAAGGATACCTTATGCGTAAGCTGGCATTGTTTTCCTTCCTGTTCGCGGCGGGATGTATTCCTGTTTTATTGGGCTGGCCGCCTGTTCTGCGTATCTGTCTCGGGGTGTTTTCGGCTGCGGTCTGTATCGCGGGATTTCTTCTGAAGGGCAGAAAAGAGCGGATCGCGGCGATCTGCGCCATGGGATGCTGCTTCGGCATTCTGTGGAGCAGCCTGTATCACCTGTGGCTGGTTGCGCCTGTCCTCAGGCTGGAAGAGGAGATGACGGAAGTCCGCGTCACGCTGACCGATTATCCGCAGATGACGGACTATGGCTGGACCGCACAGGGAATCGCGGAGAAGGACGGCAAAACGTTCCGAACGGTCGTCCTGGCAGATGAGGCATTGAAGCTGTCTGCCTGCCTTCCCGGTGATGTGATCTCCGGCTTCGGGGATATTTCTGCACAGGGGGACACGGAAACCGGCATCTACCGCCGCAGCATGGGATTTCATATGCAGGTTTCGCTTTGCTCCGATGCGCGTGTCGAGCCTGCGGATCGGATCCCGGTTCGGTATTGGCCTGCCGTTCTTTCCCATAAGCTGCGGGAAACGGCGGAAGCCCTCTACCCGCAGGATGTCCGCGGTTATGTTATTGCGCTGCTGACGGGCGATAAAAGCGGGATCACGGATCTGCAGCAATCGGATCTGAAGATCGCGGGCGTCTATCACGCGCTGGCGGTCTCGGGGATGCATGTCAGCATTCTGATGTCCGTGCTGGCGGTGGTCACGCTCAAGAACCGCAGGATCTATCCCTTGATCGGCATACCCATGCTGATGCTGTACTGCCTGATGATCGGCAATGCGGCATCGGTGGTTCGCGCGTCCGTGATGCATATCTTTCTGATGGCAGCGGGACTTCTGCGGCGGGAATCGGACGCACCGACCGCCATGGGCGCGTCCCTGCTGGTGCTGATGCTGGAAAACCCATGGAGTCTTCTGAATTTGGGACTTCAGCTTTCCTTTCTGGCAACGGGCGGCATCCTTGCGTTCTGCAAACCGCTCTTTGATAAGCTGAACGGCCTCTCCAAACGGAAAAAGAACGGTATTTCCTACGCGGTCTCCTCGGTGACGGCTACGAATATTTCTGCGTTATCGCTGACGCTTCCGTTGATGGCGGTGACCTTCGGTATGGTATCCACGCTTTCCATCGTGAGCAATCTGCTGGTGCTCAATGCCATCACCGCAGCGTTCTTTTTCAGCTTCCTTTCCTGCTTTGGCGCGTGGATCGCGCCTTGGCTGGGCAATGCGCTGGCATTTCCGGTTATTTGGCTTCTGCGATATACGGAGTTTTGCTGCCGCATGATCGCGAAATTGCCCTGTTCCGCGATCTATCCCGAATCTATGTACTTAAAGCTTTGGCTGGGCGCAGCCTATGTGCTTTTGGTTTGCTTCCTTCTGTTCAGAAAGAAGTTCAGACGGAGAGCGATATTCGTATCTTTTCTCTGTGTCGCGCTTTCGCTCTGTGCGGCGCTGGTGCTGACACGACAGGAGCGCCTTCGCGGCTCATTCCGTTTTACGGCGCTGGATGTGGGGCAGGGGCAGTGCCTGCTGCTGACGTCCGGCAAACAGATCGCCGCCATTGACTGCGGCGGTTATGAGGCAGGCTCTTTGCTGGCGGATCAGCTGTTGGCCTGGGGTGATCGTCGGTTGGACGTGCTGATCCTGTCCCATTATGACCCCGAACACACCAACGGGCTGGAGATGCTGCTGCACCGCGTGGAGGTTGGCAGGATCTGCCTTCCCGATGTCACGGATGATACCGGTGTGTGGGATTCCATAGACCGGCTGGCGAGAGAATACGGGACAGAGATCCAATATATTTCCGAAGAGAAAACGATCCCGTTGGGAACGGGAGAACTGCACGTATTTGCGCCGAAGGAAGGCGCGACGGGAAACGGCGCCAGCCTGCCCGTTCTGGCCTGTTTTGACGGGTTTGATATATTTGCTGCCGGCGATCTGACTGCCGCCGGGGAAACAGCGCTGCTTCGGGCAGGTGTTTTGCCCGATCTTGAGGTGCTGGTGGCGGGAAACCACGGCGCCGAAGCTTCCACAACACCGCTGCTGCTTCATATTCTCAAGCCCGAAGCGGTGGTGATCTCTGTGGGTGAATCGATGTTTGGCATGCCGTCCGAATCGGTGCTGACCTGCGCGGAGGAGATCGGCGCAGCAGTTTACAGAACCGATCTCCACGGCAATATTGTGATCAGGAGGTGATACCGTGGCCTATAACAAAAAATGGGAAGAGCCGGATAATCTGGATGTTCTTAAAAAGGAACTGAAGGATAAGAATCCCGCCAACCTCTATATTTTCCACGGAGAAGAGAGCTATCTGAAGACGCACTACCTCGGGATGCTCCGCAAGCAGCTGCTGACCGGTATCGCCGACGAATTTAATTATCACCGCTTTGATTCCGAGACCATGGATCTCGATGTATTTCAGGATGCGGTGGAGGCGCTGCCCATGATGGCGGAGCGTAGCTTCATCTTTGTCAATGACTATGATCTGATGAAGGGAAATGAAAGCGAGCGCAGCCGCATGGCGGAGATCCTCTCCGACCTGCCGGACTACTGCTGCGTGGTGTTCTATTATGAAACGCTGGAGTGGAATCCCAAAAAAGAAGCGGGAAAACTCTATGAGGTCGTAAAAGAGAAAGCGCTCTGTGTCCGCTTCAAGAAGCAGGAGGGCAGGGAACTGGTCACATGGATCCGCCGCCATTTTCTGCATCAGAAGAAGGAGATCGACGACAGGACCTGCCAGTATCTGATCTTTGTAACGGGCGGAACGATGACGGCGCTGGCTTCCGAGATTCAAAAGATCTGCGCTTATTCGGATGCTCCCGTGATTACGAGGTCGGATATCGACGCGGTAGTTGAGCCTGTGCTGGACGCGGAGATTTTCCAGATCACCGATGCCATCTGCAGCGGAGACTATACCAAAGCGCTGGAAAAGCTGCAGACGGTTCTCAAAATGCAGGAGGAGCCCATTAAGATCCTGGGCGGTATCGGCTCGCAGATGCGCCGTCTGCGTACGGCAAAGGTTCTGTGGTCGCGGCAGAAGGGTGCGGATGTGCTCCGCAAGCTGTATGCGCCGCTGGCGGAATATCCCGCGAGAAAGACCATGCAGGCGGCCAGCCATGTGTCGCAGGCGTTCTGTGACCGTGCGGTGCTGCTCTGCACGGAAACGGACGTACAGTTAAAAAGCTCTGCCGATGATCCGCAGCGGCTTCTCGAACTGCTGATCCTGCGTCTTGCAGGGGAGGGCAGCCATGATTAAAATTCGGGAAGCCATCGTGGTCGAGGGCAGATACGATAAAAATGCCCTGTCGCAGGTGGTCGATGCGCCGATCTTTGAGACCAAAGGCTTTGGCGTCATGAAGGATAAGGAACTGCTCCGCTTCCTGCGGGAGGTCGCCGTCAAGCGCGGTCTGATCATTCTGACGGATTCGGACGGAGCGGGCTTTGTGATCCGCAATTTCTTAAAAGGCAGTATTCCGCAGGGGCGGGTGCTGCAGGCATATATTCCCGATGTGATGGGAAAAGAGAAGCGCAAGCAGCAGGCTGGTAAGGAAGGCAAGCTGGGCGTGGAAGGCATGCCCCCGCAGGTGCTGCGGGGGGTTCTTCTGCGCTGCGGCGCCACGGTGGAGGAATCCACCGAACCAATGCAGCCGCGGCAGAAGATCACCAAGAAGGATCTTTTTGACCTGCATCTGACCGGCTGGCCGGACAGCGAAAAACGCAGGAACGAGCTGAAGCGGGCGCTGCATCTGCCGCAGCATCTCAGCACCAACGGTCTGCTGGAGGCGCTGAATGTGATGTTTGAACGAGACGAGTTTTTAGGCACAGAGGAAGATAACGATGACTGATATTTCCGTTCGGGGATTGGTGAAATCCTTCGAGATCGGCGATAATATACTGGATGGACTCTCCTTTGAGATCCTGGAGGGCGAGCGGGTCGGTATCATGGGCCGCAACGGTGCGGGTAAGACCACGCTCTTCAAGATCCTGACGGGACAGATCCAAAGTGACGAAGGCGAGATCATGATCGCGCCGGGGAAAAAGCTGGGGCTGATCTCTCAGATCCCGCAGTATCCCTTCGGCTACACCACGGAGATGGTGCTGCGTACGGCCTACGCGGGGCTGATGGCGCTGCAGAGAAAGATGGAGCGGCTTGCCATCATGATGGCAGAGGAAACCACGGACGAGATCCTGCGGGAATATGACGCCCTTTCTGTCCGTTTTCAGGCAGGCGGCGGCTATGAGATGGACGTCGAGGTGGAAAAGATCTGCAACGGTCTGGGCATTCCTCCCGCCATGCGGGAACAGGAGTTTGACAGCCTTTCCGGCGGCGAGAAGACCCGCGTGAACCTGGCCCGTCTTCTGCTGGAAAAGACCGATATCCTGCTGCTGGACGAGCCTACCAACCATTTGGATCTGCACAGTGTGGAATGGCTGGAGGACTATATCTCCCGCTTCAAGGGAACGGTTCTGACCATTTCCCATGACCGCTATTTCCTGGACCGGGTGGTCAGGCGTGTCATC
>JAFSHY010000130.1 GCA_017440065.1 Oscillospiraceae bacterium
CATGTTCACGTTGTTTAATTTACAAGGTACACTCAAAACTCTCACAGAGTTTTGTCCACCGTTCAGCCTCATCGGGTTTTGCCCCTCTGCCGAAGCAGCTTGTCTAGTATAACAACCTCAAACCGTTTTGTCAAGAACTTTTTTCGTTTTCTTCAAAACTTTTTTCAGTTGGCGCTCCCGGAAGCGTTCTCCCTCAAGGCGCCCCGCTATATTAACAGCTTTATTCCCATTTGTCAACTACTTTTTTCATGTTTTTGGAAGTTTTTTCTTCTTTTTTCCAAACATCTACAGGTTGTGTCACGTTCCCCGGGCTATCCCCACTATCTTGTGGTTTTTTGGACAGCTTACACAATCTCCGGCTCTTATTTTGTGCATCTTGCTTTATCCCTTTTCGTGTTCTCCTTCAGAAAAATTTAGATTCCGGTCGAACACTTGACCCTTTCGACCGAAGGAAATATAATAGCAGCAGCAATATTTTCCTGACCCGGAGTGATTCTGACATGATTTCCTGCATCCCGAACTTCATCACCGTTCTGCGGATTATCGGCACATTCGCGCTGCTGTTTCTTTCTCCCGCGGAGCTGTCGTTTCTGATCATCTATCTGGTCTGCGGACTGACCGACATTCTGGACGGCTGGCTGGCGCGCAAACTGAAGATCACCTCTGTCATGGGCTCCAGACTCGACACCGCCGCCGATCTCTTCTACTACATCGTCATGGCCATCAAGATCTTCCCCGCGCTGCTTACTGCCCTTCCGCCCGCCGTATGGATCCCTGTGTGGGGTACAGCCTTGCTGCGGATCTGTATGTATCTCTATGTGGCGCTGCGTTTTCACCGCCTTGCGTCCTCGCATACGCTCCTCAATAAGCTGACAGGCTTTCTGGTGTTCTGCCTTCCCTTCTCACTACTGGTCGAGGACATCACGATTCCCTACAGCTGGGTAGGCGCCACGGTGGCTGCGATCGCCGCGTTCTATGATCTTTTCCTGATTCTGCGGGATAAGCAGGAAGCCCATCCGGCATAAAACGACCGGATCCTGTTCGGGATCCGGTTTTACCTATATATAATAGTATAAGCCGCAGGAGGTCTTGCCATGTTCTACCGCAGCATATCCCTTCCCCCCATCGGCGGCATCACGCTGGCATCGGACGGCACGTCGCTGACGGGGCTTTGGCTGGAAGGACAGAAGTTCCATCCCGACATCCCCGCCGCGGCACAGGCCGACCTTCCCATTTTCCGCGCCGCAGAAGACTGGCTGCGCCGCTATTTCGCGGGAGCGCAGCCTGATCCGCAGGAATTGCCGCTGGCTCCGCAGGGCAGCGAATTCCGCATACTCATCTGGGAATTGCTGCTGGAGATCCCCTACGGTCGAACCGTGACCTACGGCGAGCTGGCCGGGCGGGCAGCACAGCGGTTGGGGCGGCCTTCCATGTCCGCGCAGGCGGTCGGAGGCGCGGTGGGACACAATCCGATCTCGATTATCATTCCCTGCCACCGCGTAATGGGCGCCGACGGCAGCCTCACCGGCTATGCCGGAGGACTTGACCGCAAACAGATGCTGCTCCGTCTGGAAGGTGCGCTTCCCGACCGTCTTTGACCCGACATTTCATGTCCCAAAACATTGCAGCGTAACGGGCGACCGCAAGGGTCGCCCCTACACCCGCAAACGAACCGAATCTGATGCAGGGAATGCATTTTTGCATTCCGCAAATACGGAGCGATGGAGATTCTTCGTCGTTTCACTCCTCAGAATGACACAAGGGGGAGCGCAAAGTTTCCCCTCCAAAGAATCTTCCGTGTGACGAAAATCCCCGGGCGGCCGATGGCTGCCCGGGGTTTCTCTTTTAGAATTCGTATTCGTCCTGCGCGGGAACATCCGGCTGATATTTTCCGGTGATCCTACCGTAGAGATGGGTGATATCCTTTTTGAGGGCTGCCTTCTTCTTGCCCTCCGGCAGCGTATCATAGAGATCCCAGACCGGATAGGAGGAGATCTGTCCGTCCTTCTCCACATAGTTTTTCATCATGCTGAAGGTGGTCTTCACCAGCTTGCCGTCCTCCACATAAAAATGCACGGTGTAGCCGTAGTTGGTCAGCTCCTTCGGCATAGCCAGGAAGGATTCGGGATTCATATTGAAATTGCCGAGGCAGTAGGAGACCACGGCGCCGCCCTTCCGCTCCATGCGCTGCGGGATATGGGAATGGGTGCAAAGCACCGCGTCCGCTCCGGCTTCCACGGCCTTTTCCACCACATATTTGCTGAATTCGCCGGGCTTGGCATTGAACTGGCCGCCGTTGTGGGGGTAGACGAACACAAGGTCGGCTTTTTCCTTTGCCTTGCGGATATCCGCCTGCAGCTGCGCGAGATACGGCGCGCAGAGGTCAGCGGCCACATGGTCATCCGCGCGGGCATAGGTGGATTCCATGCCGATGAGGCGCTTGAAATTGCCCTTGATGTCATCAGCAGGAACCACATCGGGGTACAGCTTCTGATAGAGCTTGTCCACCCAGTCCTTTTCCCGCAGCACACCGGGCAGGTAACTGCCTTCCGTCTGCGGGCGGGTCAGATTCACCGTGCCCGCGTACTCGCCTTCCGCCAGATACTTGCCGCCGCTGCCGCCATGGTTGGTGCCGTAGGTATAGCAGATGACGGCGCACTTCGTGCCGTCCAATTCAAAGTAGTAAGCCTCTTCCCGTTCCGTGCCGGGCAGGAAGGAGCCGGTATGGCCGATGCCCTTTTCTTCCAGCACGCGGATGGTGCGGGTCATGCCGTCATAGCCGCGGTCGAAGGTATGGTTGTTGGCGGTGGAAAGCAGATTGATGCCGGCCTTTTTGCAGGCATCCGCGTATTCATCGGGGGCATTGAAGCCCAGATGGTTCCGCGTATAGCCGGCAGCCTCACCCGCAAGGGGCGTTTCCAGATTGCCCACCACGAAATCGGATTTCGCCAGCAGCGGACGTACCCGCGCGAACACGCCGTCAAAGCAGTAGCTGCCGTCCTTCTTTTTTGCTGCCTTCAGTACGGGAGGCTCCGCCATGATATCGCCCAGAAATGTGATCTTTTTCATAAGGCTCCCCTTTCTCCGCCCGCGGCGGATCTTTTTTTCATCCTACCATGGAACGCGGCAGGATTCAACATTCTTTTCGGAACACCGTCGGCGCAGAGGCATACAGAAGAGGCTCCTACCTTATTATAATAAGATAGGAGCCTCTGTTTCTCTTTCCGATGTTCACTTGCCGAAATAGTGGCGGATGTTCCCCGCGGCATCCAGCAGCAGGGCGGCATATTCCCGCACCTTTTCCTCCGACATGCGGGTAACGGGAGCGGAGATGCTGATGGCGGCCACGGGCGCGCCGCCGAAATCCAGAATGGGCGCGGCAATGCAGCGGACGCCGATCTCATGCTCCTCGTCGTCGATGGCATAGCCCATCCTGCGGATGCGGGCAATTTCCTCCATCATGACATCCAGGGAGACAATGGTCTTCGGGGTGAAGCGGACGGGCGGATTTCTGTCCCAGATGGCGCGGATCTCGTGATCCGGCAGGAAGGCCAGAATGCTCTTGCCCACGCCGGTGCAGTACATGGGATTCCGAAGACCCACAAAAGAGGACATTCGCACCACGGACTGTACAGGTTCTTCTTTATATAGGTATACGACCTCATCCTCCGAACGGGTGACCAGATGGACAGCCTCCTCGCTGACATTGGAAAGGGATTCGAGATAAGGCCGTGCCACGGAGAGAAGATTCATGCTGCCCGCCACGCGGCAGCCGATCTCAAAGAGGCGCATGGTGAGACGGTATTTTTTCGTTTCCGGCTCCTGCACGGCATAGCCGTGGGTGATGAGAGAGGCCAGCATACGAGAAACCGTACCCTTGGGCAGCTGCGTGATGGCGCAAAGCTCCGTCAGCGCGAGGCCCTTGGGATAGTTGGAGAGTTCCTCTATGATCAAAAAAATGCGATCCAGCGACTGCACGCCGGAAGAAGCTTGTGCGTCCATATCGGATCTCCTTTCTGTTTCTTTCGCATACATAATTATCTTAAAATAAAAACTGAAAAAAAGCAATAGAAACCCCGCGTCAAACGAGCCGTTTCGTTCCATTTGCGGACATTGCGGAGCAATTTGGTCATATTGAACGAAACAGGATGCCGAAATCTGCCATAGTCTACAAAATTGTTTTTCCAACGATTTTGGAGCCGATATTTCATTGACGAAAGCATGAAAATATTGTAAAATCTATATATGTTCCGCATTGCGGAACATATTCCAAAATAATGGAACACTTTTGAATCAATGAAATTGCGTTCCCGTTGGCTTTGACATACGGCTCTGTAAGCTGTAAAATAGAGGCAGCATGGCGGCTTGGCTCCGCCGAATTCAAGAACAGAAAGGAACTTCCTTATGAACGTGAAAGAAATTCTGAAGAGCAAGTACGATCTTGAGATCCCGGAATGTCCCAAGCCTGTTGCCCTGTACCGCCCCTGTGCCCGCGTCGGCAATCTGCTGTACCTCTCCGGCCAGACCGCCAGCAAGGACGGCAAGCAGGCCATGCAGGGCATCGTCGGCAAGGATCTGACCGCCGAAGAAGCAAAGGTCTCTGCCCGTCTTGCCGCCCTCAATCTGATTGCAGCCCTCAATGCCTATCTGGAAGGCGATTTCAGCAAGGTCAAGCAGGTCGTTCAGATCCTCGGCTTCGTCCGCTGCACCCCCGAATTCGGCGATCAGCCCTTCGTGGTCAACGGTGCTTCCGAGCTGTTCTATGAATGCTTCGGCGAAGCCGGCATCGCTTCCCGCGCAGCCCTCGGCACCAACGCCCTGCCCGGCGGCGCTTCCGTGGAAGTCCTTGCCGTGGTCGAACTGGTGGAAGGCGCCTGATCGGATCTGATTGATTGAGCAGATTTTTTCAAATTCGGAAAATCTGCGAGCAGGATGCTCTCTGTAAAATCTTGACAGATTCTGTCATGCTTGTTATATTTAATTTAGACAATTTTCCGGTTGATTCGATCAAAATTTCGTCAATAACAACCAAGCGTATTCCTGCCGCGCAAAACGGTTATTTCAGGTTCCGGCTTCGGAGTCTGTAATAATAAAAATGTGTGGAATCACACCAAACTAATTAGGAGGAAAGAAAATGAAGAAACTCATTGCCCTGCTTCTGGCTCTGGTTATGGTTCTCGCTCTGGTCGCTTGCGGCGCTCAGACCGATGCTCCCGCTGCCGATGCCCCCGCAGCAGACGCCCCCGCAGCTGATGCTCCCGCAGCTGACGCTCCCGCAGCCGATGCTCCCGCAGCCGACGCTCCCGCAGCTGACGCTCCCCTCGCCCCCGGCGAATACGCAGCATTTGACGAATATCCCCACCCCGTTGTCAAGCCCGACGGCGCCCTGAAGATCGGCGTTATGGCCGAAAGCCTGACTTCTGAATCCATCTATCGTTGGGACTGGCAGTTGCAGGTCGAGTGCGCTCACCGCGGTTGGGAATATGTTTCCCTGCAGTACAAGACTGCCGACAACTTCGAAGCTACCTTCCAGTCCGGCATCAACCAGGGCTGCGATGCTATCGTCCTGGTCAACACCGCTTCCGCTGCTCAGTGGGCTGACCTCTACAACAAGGCCCGTGAACAGGGCATCGGCATCTACTCTCTGGACCAGGGCTACGGCGGCTACATTGCCGGCGCCTGCTCCCCCGGCTATACCATGATGGCTGAGCTGGTCTATCAGGTCGGCTCCGACTACAACTGGGACCTCGAATGCGCTGTTATCCGTGCCGATAACCAGCAGGGCTCCCGCGACAGAACCTTCCCCCTCCTGGGCTTCTTTGACTACGAAGCATATCCCGACATGAACCTGGTCGTTACCGAAGACGTCTCCGCTATCTCTCCTGTCGTTGGCGGCTCCATGATGGCCGGTCTCGAAGTTGGTAAGACCTGGATGGAAAAGTACGGCACCGAAATCGAGTGCGTCTTCTCCTACGGCGATAACTCCGCAATGGGCATGGCCGAAGCCATCATGGCTACCGGCGACACCACCGGCGAAAACACCTTCGTTGTTGGTATCGACGGCGGCAAGCAGTCCTGGAGCTACATCCGTAACGGCGAGCCTCTGAAGTACTCCTACGCTCAGGGCTTCGAACTGCAGGCTCACATGATCGCTGAGATCATCGACCAGATCCAGGTTCAGGGTCTGAACCCCGGCGATGAAGGCTGCGATGTGGCCAAGTCCCACAGCATGCTGTTCGTCAAGGGCGGCATCGTCACCATCGACAATGTTCCCGAAGTTGGCACCTCCATCCATCAGGCATTCGACTACTATGATCCCACCGTCACCGATCCCGAAGCCGCATGGTGGAACTGGACCGACGGCCCCGGCATCTATCTCGTCGAAGCTTACGAAGGCTAATTTAAATCCTATTTAAATATAGTCTGTTTAACACGTAGTTAAGACAGCCGGCCCGCTGCTGCATAGCTGCTGGGTCGGCTGTTTTTCAACCTGCATGGAAACATGCAGCGCAAGAGTGAATCAACATGGGAGGTTTTGCATGAGTGCAATTCTGGAAGTCAAGGGTTTGACGAAAACCTTTGGCGGCGTTAATGTTAACAATAACATCAGCCTTGAGCTCCACCCCCATACCATCACTGCCCTCGTCGGCGAAAACGGTGCCGGTAAGTCCACCCTCTGCAAGATGCTCACCGGCGTCTATCATCCCGATGCAGGCCAGATTTTCATGGACGGCAAGGAAGTTCACTTTGCCGGTCCTGGCGAATCCATGGCTGCAGGCATCAACATGGTGTATCAGGAGCGTAACGTCATCGGTATGTATACCGGTGCTGAAAATATCTGCCTCGGCGAAGAGCAGAAGAAGGGTCTGTTTGTCAGCCCCAGAAAGTCTGCCGAGATCGCCTATGAAGTCCGCGAAAAGCTGGGCCTGAAGGTTCCGCTGGATGTGCCCGTCAGCAAGCTGGGCGCCGGCGAACAGCAGCTGATCGAGATCATGCGTGCATTCCGCACCAGTCCCAGAGTCATGATCCTCGACGAGCCCACCGCATCCCTCTCCAAGGAAGAAATTCAGCCCTTCCTCGACTTCGTCAAGAGAGTCCGCGATGAGATGGACATCGCCATCGTCTTCATCTCTCACCATCTGGAAGAAGTCTTTGAAATCTCCGATCAGGTCGTCGTCCTCACCGACGGCAACATGATCATCAACCGTCCTGTCGATCAGGTCACGGAAGATGAGTGCGTTGCCGCTATGCTGCGTTCTGACAAGGTCACCCCGATCGAAGTCGCCGAGCGCGATGTCATCACCGGCAAGGAACCCCTGCTCAAGGTCGAGCGCGGTGTCTATGACGGCAAGGAGCATGACATCCAGTTTGAAGTCTACCGCGGTGAAGTCGTTGGCTTCTACGGCATCGTCGGCTCCGGCCGTACCGAATGTCTGGAAACCATCTATGGCCTCCGCAATGCAAAGGAACGCTCCTTCGTCTTTGACGGCGAGACCATCACCAAGTGCAAGCCTCTCGATATGCTGAAGCGCGGCATGATCATGACCGCTGAAAAGCGTGCCGACGGCCTGTTCCGTGGTCTGTCCCTCACCGATAACATCTGCAACCTCTTCCTCGATGAACTGCTGAAGGATAAGTTCATGCAGGTCATCGACCGCAAGAAGGCTGTAGATTTCACGCTGGAAGTTCTGACCGAAGCCGAAGTCAAGTACAACACGCCCGCCCAGGCTGTTGCCGCTCTCTCCGGCGGTAACCAGCAGAAGGTTGCCATCGGCCGTTCCATCGCCCTGCAGAACATCAAGATGCTGATCCTCGACGAGCCCACCACCGGTATCGACGTCGGCGCAAAGCGCGGCATCTATCGCCGTGTCCGCGCTCTGGCGGAAGAAAAGGATCTCGGCATTGTCTGCATCTCTTCCGAGCTGGACGAGCTGCTCTCCATCGCTGACCGCATCTATGTCATGGCCAACGGCAATGTCGTGGACTGCTTCAAGAGAGCTGATTTCAATAAGCTCAACATTCTCGAAACTGCTGTACGAGGGAGGAAGCTCTAAGATGGCAAAGAAAACTGAAACTTCCAAGATCAGCGTCCGTGCCAAGCAGACCCCCAGAGAGTTCTTTACCTCCTGGCTGCTGCTGTTCGCTATGCTCGTGATCTGCGTGATCTTCTATATCGCGAACCCCAGAGTTTTCAGCGCGGGCAGCGTTGAATCCATGCTGGCCACCGCTTCCATGCAGGGCATCGTCGCTCTCGGTCTGATGTTCGTCATGACCACCGGCGTTTTCGACCTTGCCGCCGGCATGAAGTCCGCTCTGGCTGCTGCTATTGTCGGCTCCATGATGGCGGAGGGCTTTACCATGGGCGGCTATATCCTTGCAATTGCCCTTGGTATTGCAGCTTCCGTTGCCTTTGGCGTGATCCATGGTGTTCTGACCATCAACCTGAAGATCCCCGGCTTCATCGCCGCTCTGGCTCTTCGTATGATCCTGCAGGCCGTCGTCGCCCTGCTCACCAAGAATACCGTGTTCTACTCCAACGACTGGGGCGAACAGTTCAAGGTCATCGGTCAGGGCTCCCTGTTCGGCATTCCCTATCCCTTCCTGATCTTTGTGGCTCTGTGTGTGATCTGCTGGTTCTTCTATGAGCGTACCCGCACCGGCCGTCATATCTATGCCACCGGCGCCAACCAGACTGCTGCCGCTCAGGTCGGTATCAACACCGTCAAGATCAAGTACATCTCCTTCATTGTCGGCGCCATCCTCTGCGCCATCGGCGGTATCCTCTATACCTCCAGAAACTTTAATGTTTGCGTTCAGCAGGGTCTGGATATTCAGATGCCCGCCATGACCACGGTACTGCTGGGCGCCGCCTTCTGGGAACCTGGCAAGTACAATGTTCCCGGCTGTTTCGTCGGCGCGCTGTTCACTGTTCTGCTGACCACCGGCACCTTCTCCATCTTCACCGGCGGCCTCTGGGTCAACGCTCTGCTGCAGGGCCTGGCATTCCTGATCGCTCTTGGTCTGATCTCCCGTACCATGGACGGCGGCCTGTCCAAGGTCAACTTTGATATGTAAGGAGGATCGAAGCAATGCAAGCAACGAAAAAATTCAACACCAATGAGATCCTCCAGAAATACTGGCTGCTGATCTTCACCATCCTGTTTGCTGTGGTCGTTGCCCTCGTGGAGCCCTCGTTCCTGCGCATCGGCAATGTGTCCTCCATGATCTCCACGGCCTGTCTGACTGCCATTGCAGCAGCCGGTCTGGTCTGCGTGCAGGCCATCGGTGAAGTGGACTTCTCCACCGGCGAAGTCATGTCCTGGTCCGCTTCCATGATCTGCGTGCTGCTGCACTTCGGTCATGTTCATGGCTATGTGGCAGCATTCATCATCTCCATTCTCAGCTGTCTGCTGTTAGGTGCGTTCAATGCGTTTTGCCATGTCGTTCTCGGCATCCCTGCATTCCTGGCAACGCTGGCTTCTGCCAATGTGTTCCGCGCCTTCACGCTGCTTCTGACCGATAACACCACCCTGTACAAGGGTAAGTGGGACAGCAAGGTGTTTACCTTCCTTGGCCAGACCAAGCTGTTCGGCTTCCTGCCCATGCTGTTCATCGTATTCCTGATCATCGCCGTGATCATGGTCTTCCTGCTGGAGCGTACCAAGCTCGGCAAGTGCCTCTATGCCGTCGGCGGCAATCCCCGCGCCTGCGAATATGTCGGCATCAACCAGAAGAAGTACAAGGTCATTGCCTTCCTGATCTGCTCCGTGCTCTGCGGTGTTTCCGGTGTTCTGCAGGCTTCCGTTGCCAACGGCGGTGGTGCTAATTCCGGTGACGCTTATCAGTTCCAGACTATTCTGGTCTGCGCCCTCGGTGCCACCTTCATCAAGAAGGGCATCTCCAACATCCCCGGCGCTTTCCTGGGCTCCGTGCTGCTCACCATGATCGCCAATGCCATCATCATGATCGGCCTGCCCAACTTCTATCAGTACGCCGCACAGGGCATCGTCCTTGTGGCTGCCGTTCTGATCTCTGTTCGTATCCGCGCAAAGAACGAACGCTCCTAATTCAGTTTCTTTCCTATATGGGGACGCAAGGCTCTGCTTTGCGTCCCCATCGGAGCAATTGCACCATTTTTAATTTTGAAAATTCGAGCAAACTGCTCTTCAATTAAGGACGGTATGACTATGTTTGATTTGATTATTAAGAACGCACAGGTTTATGATGGTACCGGCGCCCCGTCCTATCTTGCCGACGTGGCAGTACAGGACGGAAAGATCGCGCAGATCGGCAAAATTTCCGGCGCGGCAGCGCAGACCGTGGACGCGCAGGGTCTCGCCCTCGCTCCCGGCTTTATCGACAGCCATTCCCACGGCGACTCCTCCGTCTTCTTTGAGCCCTGCCGTGACCATGTCCTCAAAATGGGCGTTACCACCGAGGTTTCCGGCAACTGCGGCCATTCCCGCTTCCCCATTCAGCAGGATATCTCCCCCGAAGAGCTGAAAACCATGCTCGGCGCCACCGGTGCCGGCGACCAGCACTTCAGTTCTCTCGCGGAAATGCGCAAGGCCATGGAGTCCCTCTCCATGGGTCCCAACCAGAGCATGATCACCGGTCATTGCGGCCTGCGCCATCAGGCCATGGGCTTCCGGAACCGTGACGCCTCTCCCGAAGAGATCAAGGTCATGCAGGATCTGCTGGAGCAGGCCATGCAGGACGGCGCGCAGGGCATTTCCTCCGGCCTCGGTTATATCCCCAGCGTCTACAGCAACACCCATGAGCTGATCGAGGTCGCCAAGGCCGCCGCCAAGTACGGCGGTATGTACACCACCCATTCCCGCTATGAATCCGCCAGCCTCTTTAAGAGCATTCAGGAAAGCATCGACATCGCCCGTGAGGCCGGCATCCATTCCCATATCTCCCACCTCAAATGCACCGGCAAGGACTTCTGGGGCTACTGCAAGAAGGCCATCGCCATGATCGACGAGGCCAACGCACAGAGTCACCGTGTCACCTTCGATGCCTATCCCTATATCGCCTGCGCCACCAGCGCCACCACCGCCGCCATTCCCGCCCGCTACTTTGAAAAGGGCATGAGCCACTTCCTCAAGCAGATCGAGGATCCCAAGGTGCTGGCTGAGCTGCGCCATGAGATCTATGTGGTGGACGATCCCTCCTGGGACAACGCCGTCCTGCACGTGGGTCTGGAAAACTTCCTCATCACCGGCGCACCCAAGACGCCCGAGGTCATCGGCAAAACCTATGTTCAGGTGGCCGAGGAACGCGGCATCGATCCCTTCGACGCCATGCTGGCCGTCCTCAAGGAAAATGACGGCGCCGTCACCGAAGTCCGCTACACCATGTGCGAGGAAAACCTCGAAATGATCTACCGCCATCCCCTCTGCACCGTCGGCGCGGACGGCCTCTATGTCAAGGGCCGCGATAAGATGGCACATCCCCGCGCGCTGGGTACCTTCCCCCGCTATCTGGGCCGCTACATCCGCGAACGCGGCATCCTCTCCCGGGAAGAAGGCATCCGCCGCATGACCGGTCTGCCCGCCATGCGCTTCGGCATCCCCAACAAGGGCTTCATCCGCCCCGGCTACGATGCCGACCTCGTCCTCTTTGATTACGACAATATCATCGACGGCGGCACCTTTGAAAATCCCTTCCTGCCCAACACCGGCATCCATCAGGTCTATATGAACGGCCGCCTGGTGCTGCAGGACAACGAACCCACCGGCACTTATATCGGCAGGTATATCCAGCGTACCAATGCCCAAAAGGTGTAAAAAATCCCAAATTTGGAGGAGAAACCATGGAAAACACATTGAGAGTCAAGGCTGAGATCAGCCTTTCCGACATTCGCCACAACTATGCCGCCCTGCGCCGCCACTACGGCGAGGGCGTGAAGATCCTTTCCGTTCTGAAGGCCGATGCCTACGGCCACGGCATCAGCGGCATTGCCAAAACCTGCGATGAACTGACGGACTACTTTGCCGTTGCCACCGTGGAGGAGGCGGAGCGCATCCGCACCGCAGGCGGCGAAAAGCCCATTCTGCTCTTTGGCCCCGCGCCCATCGGCCTCATTGCCCATGCGGCAAGGATCGGCATCACCTTTGCCCTGCCCTCCCTCGAATACGCCCGCACCGTGCAGCAGATCCTGAAGGCAGAAGGTCTCACCGCCTGCGCCCACCTGAAGATCGATACCGGCATGAACCGCGTGGGCATCCGCTGGCGCGACGGCATGGAGGAAGCCTCCATGGCCGCCATCGAGGAGATCTACGGCATGGATACCCTCAGGATCACCGGCATCTATACCCATCTGCCCGTTCCCGACAACTATAACGACGATGACGATGCCTTCACCGCCAATCAGATCCGTCTGTTCTCCGCTGCCTGCGATGCCATCACCGCCAAGGGCTATGATGTGGGCATCCGCCACTGCAGCTCCACCGGCGGCTCCATCGCCCATCCCGAATACGTCTTCGATATGGTGCGTATCGGCATGATGGTCTACGGCCAGTGCGATACGCTGGAGCATACCGCGAAGATCGGCCTTCGCGAGTCCCTCCGCTGGGTCACCTCTGTGATCCAGGTGGAAACGCTGAAGGAAGGCGAGTACGTCAGCTACGGCCGCACCTTCCGGGCGGACAAGGACATGGTCATCGGCACGCTCTCCTGCGGCTATGCCGACGGCTACCGCCGCTGCTACAACAAGAACGAAGTCCTCGCCGGCGGCAAGCGCTGCCGCATCCTCGGCAGGATCTGCATGGACTTTATGATCATCGACCTCAGCGAGGTGGAGGATCCCCACGCGGGCATGGAGGTCGTGCTGCTGGGTTCTCAGGGCAAGGAGCACATTTCCGCCATCGAGATCGCAGGCCTCAATGCCAGCACCTGCGGCGAAGTCACCGCCGCCATCAACCAGAGGGTACCCCGCATTTATACGGAGGGATAAGATGTTTGACCTTCTGATCAAAAATGCCGCCGTTTATGACGGCAGCGGCGCCCCTGCCTACATGGCCGATGTGGCCGTGAAGGAAGGCAGGATCGCCGCCATCGGCAAAGACCTCGGCAGTGCCGCGGAGACCCTCGATGCCGAAGGCCTTGCCCTTGCTCCCGGCTTTATCGACAGCCATTCCCACGGTGATATGTCCCTCTTCCGTGACGCCCACCGCGACCATGTCCTCAAAATGGGCGTCACCACCGAAGTGGGCGGCCATTGCGGCCATACCCTTTCCCCCATCGCGGCGGATATTTCCGCCGAAGACTACAAGACCGTATTCGGGGTGCACAATCCCGGCGGCGCAAAGTTCTCCACCCTGCGGGAACAGCAGGAGGCCATGAAGGCGCTGCAGCTGGGCCCAAACCAGAGCATTCTGACCGGCCACTGCAACCTCCGCTTCGCCGCCATGGGTCTGAGCAACCGTCCCGCCTCCGCGCAGGAGCTTGCCGCCATGCAGCAGCTGCTGGAAGGAACCATGCAGGACGGCGCGCAGGGCTTCTCCTCCGGTCTCGGCTACATCCCCAGCGTCTACTGCGACACGCAGGAGCTGATTGAGATCGCAAAAACCGCCGCCAAATACGGCGGCATCTACACCACCCACTCCCGCTATGAATCCGCCAGCATCTTTGAGAGCATCCGGGAGAGCATCGACATCGCCCGTGAATCGGGCATCCATTCCCATATCTCCCACCTCAAATGCACCGGCAAGGATTTCTGGGGCTACTGCGAAAAGGTGCTGGAAAAGATCGACGAAGCGAACCGTCAGGGCTGCACCGTCACCTTCGACGCCTATCCCTACACCGCCTGCTTCACCAGCGCCACCACCGCCGCCATCCCCGCCCGCTACTTCTCCAGGGGTATGAGCGAATTCCTCAAAATGATCGAAAACCCCGCCATCGTTGCCGAACTGCGGAAGGAGATCTACGAGATCGACGATCCGAGCTGGGACAACGCGGTGCTCCATGTAGGCCTTGAAAACTTCGTCATCACCTCGGCCGCCAAAACGCCCGAACTGATCGGCAAGAGCTACACCGAGATCGCGGAGGCGCGGGGCATGGATCCCTTCGACGCCATGCTGGCCATCCTCAAGGAAAATGACGGCCTCGTGGGCGAGATCCGTCATACGATGTGCGAAGAAAATCTGCAGATGATCCTTCGTCATCCCCTCTGCACGCTGGCTACGGACGGCGTGTACATCAAAGGCGTAACGCCCATGGCACATCCCCGCGCCCTCGGCTCCTTCCCCCGCTATCTCGGCCGCTATATCCGCGAAAAGCAGATCCTCAGCCGCGAGGAGGGCATCCGCCGCATTACCGGCCTGCCTGCCATGCGCTTCGGTCTTGCGGGCAAGGGCTTTATCCGCCCCGGCATGGACGCCGACCTCGTCCTCTTTGACTACGATACGATCCTCGACGGCCCTACCTTCGACGATCCCTTCCTGCCCAACATCGGCATCCACCGCGTCTATATGAACGGCCGATTGGTGCTGCGGGACAACGAACCCACCGGAACCTATGTGGGCACCTATATAAAACGGCAGAATCCCCGCCGGGTCTGATCCGGAGAGTACATCCAAATACTGGGAGGAATTACAATGTTTGATCTGATTATTAAAAATGCAACTGTTTATGACGGCAGCGGCGCCCCTGCTTATGTTTCCGATGTGGCCGTGAAGGACGGCAAGATCGCCGCCATCGGCAAGGAGCTTGGCTCTGCCGCCAAGACCGTCGATGCCGAAGGTCTCGCGCTTGCGCCCGGCTTTATCGACAGCCATTCCCACGCCAATGCCTCTATCTTCCATGATCCCGAGCGTCTGCATGTGCTCCGCCAGGGTGTCACCACCGAGGTTTCCGGCCAGTGCGGCACCAGTATTGCCCCGCTGCCCGCCAGAGAGAAGCCCGATGAATGCAAGGCCGTGGTCGGCATGGCAGGTCAGGGCATCTGCGGCTTTGATACCGTCAAGGAAGAACTGGATGCTGTTCAGCAGCTGCCGCTGGCGCTGAACCACACCTACTATACCGGCCACACCGCCATCCGCTATAACGCGATGGGTCTGGAAAACCGCCATGCGAATGAAGAAGATATTGCAAAAATGCAGGCGCTGCTGGAGGAAGCCATGCAGGCAGGCTCCCTCGGCTTCTCCACCGGCCTTTCCTATGTCCCCGGCATCTACAGCGAAACGAAGGAACTGGCGGAGATCGCCAAGATCGCATCCAAGTACGGCGGCTACTATGTCTCCCATTCCCGTTCCGAATCCGCAGGCCTCTTCAAGGCCGTGCAGGAATGCATTGACATTGCCCGCTATGCCGATATCCCCGTGCAGATCTCCCATCTGAAGGTGGTGGGCAAGACCTTCTGGCCCCGCTGCGATGAAATGCTCGGCATGATCGACAAGGCCAACCGCGAAGGTCTCAAGGTCACCATGGATGCCTATCCCTATGTGGCCGTTTCCACCACCACCACCTCCGCCATCCCCGCCCGCTTCCTCGATCAGGGCCGCTATGCCTTTGCCAAGATGCTGGAAAACCCCGCCATCGTGGAAGAGATCCGCAAGGAAATCTTTGAAATCGATGATCCCAGTTGGGATAACAGCGCTCTCCATGTGGGTCTGGAAAACTTCCTCATCGTCGGTGCGGACAATACCCCCGATGCCATCGGCATGACCTATGCCGAATACGGCGCTGCCCACGGTATGACTCCTTTCGAGGCCATGATGAAGCTGCTGCATGACAACAACGGCCTTGTCCGTGATGTCCGCTTCGCCATGTCTGAAGAAAATCTGGAAAAGATTCTTGCCCATCCCCTCTGCTCCGTCGGTTCGGACGGTGTCTACATCAAGGATCAGGAGCTGGCGCATCCCCGTGCCTTCGGTTCTTTCCCCCGCTTCCTCGGCCGCTATGTCCGCGAACGCAAGATCATGAGCAGGGAAGAGGGCATCTACCGCATGACCGGTATGCCCGCAGTCCGCTTCGGTCTCACCGGCAAGGGCTTCATCCGCCCCGGTATGGACGCGGATCTCGTCCTCTTCGACTATGACACCGTCATCGATCAGGCCGATTTCAAGGATTGCTTCAAGCCCAATATCGGCATCCATCAGGTCTATGTGGGCGGTGAGCTTGCCCTCGAAAATAATGAAGCCACCGGTGTTCGCAACGGCCGCTATCTGAAGCGCTGGAATGCCCGTTGATTTGTCCGCAACTTTAGACATTTTGCTGAAAGAGGGAAAGAATATGTTTGATTTACTCATCAAAAATGCTACAATATACGATGGAAGCGGAGCGCCCTCCTATGTTTCCGATGTGGCCGTGAAGGATGGAAAAATCGCCGCCATCGGCAAGGAGCTCGGCAGCGCTGCCGAAACCGTGGATGCCGAAGGCCTTGCCCTTGCGCCCGGCTTTATCGACAGCCATTCCCATGCCGACAACTCCATCCTCTGGCATCCGGAGCGCACCCATGTGCTGCGGCAGGGCATCACGACGGAGATCGCCGGTCAATGCGGCGTCACCCTTTCTCCCGTGCCTGCCGGCACGCCCCTTTCCATCTGCAAATCTCTGGTCGGCTCCAGCGAATACGGCGATAACTTCTTCCCCACCATGCAGGAGGAGCTGGATGCCGTCCGCAGGATGAAAATGGGCCCCAATCAGGCCTATTTTGCCGGCCATGCCGCCATCCGTTATTCCGCCATGGGCTATGAAAATCGCAAGGCCAATGACGAAGACATCGCCAACATGCAGCAGCTTCTGGAGGACTGCATGGAAGCAGGCGCGCTGGGCTTCTCCACCGGCCTTTCCTACACCCCCGGCATCTACAGCGATTCCCGCGAGCTGATCGAGGTCACCAGGGCCGCTGCCAGGCACGGCGGCATGTACGTTTCCCACTCCCGTTCCGAATCTGCGGGCCTCTTCAAGGCCGTGCAGGAATGCATCGACATTGCCCGCTATGCCAACATTCCCGTCAACATCTCCCATCTGAAGGTGGTGGGCAAGACCTTCTGGCCCCGCTGCGGTGAAATGCTGGCTATGATCGACAAAGCCAACCGCGAAGGCCTCAAGGTCACCATGGACGCCTATCCCTATGTGGCCGTTTCCACCTCCACCACCTCCGCCATCCCCGCCCGTTTCCTCGATAAGGGTAAGGAAGCCTTCGGTGAAAGCCTGAAGGATCCCAAAATCGTGGAAGAGATCCGCAAGGAGATCTTCGAGATCGACGACCCGAGCTGGGATAACAGCGCCTACCATGTGGGTCTTGACAAGTTCCTCATTGCCGGTGCGGACTACACCCCCGAATACCAGGGCAAGACCTACGCACAGGTGGGCGAAGAATGGGGCATGGATCCCTTCGACGCCATGGTCAAGCTGCTGATCGCCAACAAGGGTCAGATCCGCGACATCCGCTTCGGTATGTGCGAAGAGAACCTCGAAGCCATCCTCAGCCATCCCCTCTGCTCCCTCGGTACCGACGGCTCTTTCGTCAAGGGCCGCGACAAGATGTCCCATCCCCGCGCCTTCGGCTCCTTCCCCCGCTTCCTCGGCCGCTATGTCCGCGAGCGGAAGATCATGAGCCGCGAAGAGGGCATCCACCGCATGACGGGTATGCCCGCAACCCGCTTCGGCCTCACCGGCAAGGGCTACATCCGTCCCGGCATGGACGCCGACCTCGTCCTCTTTGACTATGACACCGTCATCGATCAGGCCGACTTCAACGATTGCTTCAAGCCCAACATCGGCATCCACCGCGTTTATATGAACGGCAAGCCGGTGCTGCAGGACAACGAACCCACCGGCATCCTCGAAGGTCAGTATCTTATGCGCAGCAAGATGCGCTGAATGATAACCACACGCATTCAAAGTAAAAAGGAGAAATGAACAAATGGATATTCTGAAAAGATTTGCCAATGTAGGCGTCATTCCCGCCGTCGTCATTGAAAAGGTTGAAGACGCTGTCCCCACTGCCAAGGCTCTGCTGGCAGGCGGCGTGGACGTCATGGAGATCACCTTCCGTACCGCCGCTGCCCCCGAGGCCATCAAGCGCGTCAGCGAAGAATGCCCCGATATGCTGGTCGGCGCCGGCACCGTCATCACCCTGGAGCAGTGCAAGCAGGCCGTTGCCATGGGTTCCAAGTTCATCGTCGCCCCCGGCTTCAACCCCGAAGTCGTCCGCTGGTGCATCGATAACGACATCAGCATCACCCCGGGCTGTGTCACTCCTTCCGATATCTCCGCCGCCATCGATATGGGTCTGAAGGTCGTCAAGTTCTTCCCCGCCAGCGTCTACGGCGGTCTGCCCGCGATGAAGGCGCTCTCCGGCCCCTTCGGCCAGATCAAGTTCGTCCCCACCGGCGGCGTCAACGCGCAGAACCTCGCCGAGTTCATGTCCGAATCCTTCATCCATGCCGTCGGCGGCACCTGGTTCTGCTCCAAGGCCGACATCAATGCCGGCAACTTTGACAAGATCACCGCGCTCTGCAAGGAAGCCCGCGCCAACGCCCTGGGCTACGAAGTCGTCCATGTGGGCATCAACTGCGCCGACGCCGACGCTGCCATGGATACCGCCAAGGCCTTCAACAGCGCTTTCGGATTCCCCGTCAAGGACGGCAACAGCTCCGTCTTCGCCGGCAGCGGCATCGAAGTCATGAAGAGCCCCTATCTGGGCGCCATGGGCCATATCGCCGTCCGCACCAACCGCATCGACATGGCCATTGCCGATCTGGAAAAGAAGGGCTATGCCATCGACCCCGAAACCTGCAAGTACAAGGGCAGCAAGCTGATCGCTGTCTACCTCAAGGCCGAATTCGGCGGCTTTGCCGTGCATCTGCTGCAGAAGTAAGTGTTCGAAGAATTCTCTGCAGGAGCGGGTTTCCCGCTCCTGCAGAACACCGATTCCGGGAGGGATCTCACGATGAAGTACGATTTTATCTTGAAACACGGTCATGTGATCGACCCTTACAACGAAATTGATACGGTGATGGATCTGGCCGTCAAGGACGGCAAGGTCGCTGCCATCGCGCCCGACCTCTGCGCCGCGGAGGCAGCAGCCGTTTACGATATGACAGGCCTGTATGTCACACCGGGTCTGATCGATACCCATGCGCATTTTTATTACACAGGCGGCCTGCCCGGTTTTATCGTGGGCGACCGCAGCCTGATGGCGGACTACTTTACCTTCCCCGCGGGCGTGACCACCGTAGTAGATGCCGGCACGGCGGGCAGCAAGAACTTTGCCCACTTCCGCACCACCGTCATCGACCGCGCGAAGAGCCGCTTCTTCGCCTCCCTCAACATTGCCGATTACGGCATGTCCACGTATCAGTCGGAGCAGTTCCCCGAAACCAACAGCGTGGAAGGCTTCGTCCGCTGCTGGGAGGAAAACAAGGACATCATCCGCGGCATCAAGGTCGCCCACTACTGGGGCGAGGACTGGGGTCAGATCGACTGCGCCAAACGGGTGCAGGAGAAGACCGGCCTGCCCATCATGGTGGACTACGGCCATTTCCGCCCCGGCAGACCCTATGATCAGCTGGTGCTGGAAAAGCTGGACGCCGGCGACATTGCCACCCATTGCTTCCGCGCGCCCGTTCCCATCGTGGATGACGATGGCAAGGTCTATGACTACCTTTGGAAGGCCAAAGAGCGCGGCATCTGGTTCGACCTCGGCCACGGCTGCGAAAGCTTCGTCTTCCGCAGCGCTGTTCCCGCCATGCGGCAGGGCTTTATCCCCGATGTCTTCTCCACCGACCTGCACGCCGCCAACATCAACGGCGCCGTCATGGACATGGCGAACATCCTTTCCAAGATGCTGGCCTGCTGCGAGATGCCCCTCATCGACCTCTTCCGCCGCGTCACCGCCAATCCCGCAAAGATGATGAAGCTGGACGGCGCGGGCAATCTCTCCCTCGGCGCCGATGCCGACATCGCGGTCTGGTCGATGCGCGAGGGCGAATTCGGCTTTACCGACGGCAAGGGACGGCTGAGCGGCAGCAAAAAGCTGGAATGCGAGATCACCTTCCGCGGCGGCAAAGTCGTCTGGGACAGAAACGCCAGAACCTATCTTCCCTACGAAGAACTCCCCGCGTGGTACGGCATCAGCGCGCCCGATGCGCGCGTCATCCCCACGCTGTAATTCAGAACGGAGGAACCTTATATGAAATACGATATCCTTCTGAAAAGCGGCCATGTGATCGATCCCGGCAATGAGATCGACGCCGTCATGGACGTGGCCGTCAAGGACGGCAGGATCGCTGCCGTGGCAGCGGAGCTGAACGCGGCGGATGCCGCGAAGGTCATCGATCTCAGCGGCCTGTACGTCACGCCCGGTCTCATCGACAACCATGTGCATTGCTATTATACCGGCGGCGCCGCCAAGGCATGGGCTGGCGACTTCAGCCTGCAGCCGGACTACTTCAACTTCCCCGGCGGCGTCACCACGCTGGTGGACGCAGGCAGCGCCGGCAGCTACAACTTTGACCATTTCCGTGCCTCCGTCATCGAGCGCTGCAAGACCAAGGTCTTCGCCGTGCTGAACACCGCCAACTACGGCATGGCCTCGCTGGAGGGCGAGCAGTTCCCCGAAAAGAACGATAAGCAGGCCTATCTCCGCTGCTATGAAAAGAACCGCGATATCCTCCGCGGCATCAAGATCGCCCACTACTGGGCGGACGACTGGAAGCAGCTGGAGCAGGCGCAGGAGCTGCAGCAGGAGCTGGACGCCCCCATCATGGTGGACTTCGGCAACTTCCGCCCCTCCAGACCCTATGACGAGCTGGTGACGGAAAAGCTCCGTCCCGGCGATATCACCACCCATTGCTTCCGCGCTCCCGTTCCCGTGGTGGACGAAAACGGCAAGGTCTATGACTACCTTTGGAAGGCAAAGGAACGCGGCATCTGGTTCGACCTCGGCCACGGCTGCGAAAGCTTCACCTTCCGCAATGCCGTTCCCGCCATGCGGCAGGGCTTTATTCCCGATTGCTTCTCCTCCGACCTGCATGCGCTGGATGTGAACAGCACGCTGGTCGACATGGCCAACCTGCTCTCCAAGCTGATGGCCTGCTGCGAGATGCCGCTCATCGATCTCTTCCGCCGCGTCACCTCCAACCCCGCGAAGATGCTGAAACTGGACGGCTGCGGCTATCTGAACGTCGGCGACGACGCGGACATTGCCGTCTGGTCGATCCGCGACGGTGACTTCCGCTTCCGTGACGGCGCAGGCTACCTCACGGGCAAGCAGCGCCTTGAATGCGAAATGACCTTCCGCGCCGGCGAAGTGGTTTGGGACTTCAATGCCCGCTCCATTGCGCAGTGCTATGACGAACTTCCTTCGGACTACGGCATCAAGCTGCCCGACGTCCGCGTGACCCCCAAAAACTAAAAGAAAGCAGGAAAGAATTATGGGAATTTATGAAGAACTCGGCGTAAAAACGCTGGTCAACGCTGCCGGTACTTATACCATCATCGGCGGCTCCAAGATGTCCGAAGCCTCTCTGCAGGCCATGAAGGAAGCCGCCTCCCAGCACGTGGAGATCCGCGCGCTGCAGGCTGCCGTCCACCGCGAGATCGCCAAGCTGACCAACAACGAAGCTGCCGTCGTCACCGCGGGCGCCATCATCGGCGTCTATCAGGCCATCGCCGCCTGCATCTCCATGAAGTACGGCCGCGCTCTCAAGTACATCAATCCCAAGGACGTGAAGGAAGCGGAGGTCATCATGTTCCGCGCCCACCGCAATCCCTATGACCGCGGTCTGGAGATCCTCGGCGTCAAGATCGTGGAGCTGGGCTATCCCAACAACATCGACATCGTGGTGGAAGAGCAGTTCGAATATGCCATCACCGATAAGACCGTCGGCGTCCTCTACCTGCCCTCCACGGTCGGCGGCTGGGTACCTCCCGGAGCGCTGGATCTCGATAAGACCATCGCCATCTGCAAGCGCCATAACATTCCCGTCATCGTGGATGCCGCCGCCCAGCTGCCTCCCAAGTCCAACCTCTGGCACTTCACCCGCGATCTCGGCGCTTCCGCCGTGGTCTTCAGCGGCGGCAAGTACATCAAGGGCCCGCAGACCACCGGTCTGATGCTGGGCGAAAAGAAGCTGCTGGACTGGGCCGTGGTGAACAACTTCCCCAACTACGGCATCGGCCGCATGAGCAAGGTCGGCAGAGAAGAGCTGGCCGGCATCTACACCGCCGTCAAGGAATACGTGGCCTCCGATGAAGCCGCCAAGGACGCGGAAGCCGAAGAAGTCGTCGCCATGTTCATGAAGGCCTTCGGCGAGGGCGATATCTTCCACTTTGAGCGCTCCTATCCCAACGAAGCAGGTCAGCCCATGGCCAGAGCCAAGCTGATCATCGACAAGGATGTCATCACCGCCGCCGAGATCCGCGAAGAGCTGTACAACCTGCCCCGCGCCATCTTCTCCATGGTGGAAAACGGCTCTCTCTATGTGAACCCCATGATGATCACCATGGAAGAGGCCGAATACATCCTCTCCGCCTATCAGGCCATCAACAACCGTCTGAAATAAGGGAGTTTGCCCCAAATTTCGGAACTTTTTCCGTGGTTTCTGCTTGACATCCGCGGAAAATCATAGTATAAATTAGGTAGCAGTTCCGCTATGTGAAATTAAGTTCCGTATTGTGGAACAATAAGAAATCAATGGATCTGTGGAACGGTCCCAAAACGAATAGAAATGCGAATGAAGAAGGAGGAAGCTCTCATGAGAGAAGCAATCATCCAGAAGGTTCTGGATAAGAAGATCGTTGCCATCGTGCGCGGTGTCTATGGCGAAGACTGCCTGAATCTGGCCAAGGCTCTGTATGCCGGCGGCATCGAAATGATGGAAGTTACCTTTGACCAGAGCAAGCCCGAAAGCCTCGACCGCACGTCCAACACCGTCAAGCTGCTGGTGGAAAATCTTGGCGACAAGATGATCTTCGGTGCAGGCACCGTTACCTCTCTGGAAATGCTGGAGCTGGCCAAGAACGCCGGCGCGCAGTTCATCGTATCTCCCGATACCAACGAAGAAGTGATCCGTCAGACCGTGGCTTACGGTATGGTCTCCATGCCCGGCGCCATGACTCCCACCGAGATCCTGACCGCTCACCGCTACGGCGCTGACTTCGTCAAGGTCTTCCCCACTTCCAACCTGGGCGCTTCCTACATTAAGGCTGTCCGCGGCCCCATCAACCATGTCCGTATGCTGGCTGTCGGCGGCGTGAACGAAAAGAACGTCGGCGAATTCCTGGCTGCAGGCGCCTGCGGTGCCGGTGTCGGCGGCAATCTGGTCAACAAGAACTGGATCGCCAACGGCGAATTTGATAAGATCACTGCCCTGGCAGAAGAATTTATGGCTAACGCAAACAAATAAGGAGGAACATAAAAATGGCAAGAATCATTACGTTCGGTGAAATCATGATGCGTCTGAACCCCGCCGGTTATCTGCGCTTCGTTCAGGCAGAAGGCTTTGATGCCACCTATGCCGGCGGCGAAGCCAACGTGGCTGTCTCCCTCGCCAACTACGGCATGGATGCTGCCTATGTCACCAAGGTTCCCAAGCACGAGATCGGCCAGTGCGCCGTCAATGCCCTGCGCAAGTACGGCGTCGACACCCGGTACATGGTCCGCGGCGGCGACCGTCTGGGCATCTACTTCGTGGAAAAGGGTGCTTCCCAGAGAGCTTCCAAGGTCATCTATGACCGCGCTCATTCTGCCATTTCTCAGGCTACCGCAGCCGACTTCGACTGGGATGCCATCTTCGAAGGCGCCGACTGGTTCCATTGGACCGGCATTACCCCCGCTCTCGGCGGCGAACTGCCCGCCATCTGCCTCGAAGCCTGTAAGGCTGCCAAGGCCAAGGGTGTGAAGATCTCCTGCGACCTCAACTACCGCAAGAAGCTGTGGACCACCGCTGAGGCCAACAAGGTCATGTCCGAACTGATGCCCTATGTCGATGTCTGCATCGCCAACGAAGAAGACGCCAAGGACGTTTTCGGCATCGAAGCCACCGGCACCGACATCAACGCCGGCAAGCTGAACCACGAAGGCTACATCTCCGTTGCCCAGCAGATCATTGACCGCTTCGGCTGCGAAAAGGTTGCCATTACCCTGCGTTCCTCCATCTCCGCCAACGATAACGACTGGGCTGCCATGCTCTACACCGAAGGCAAGGCCTACTTCTCCCCCTCCTACCGCATCCACATCGTGGACCGCGTCGGCGGCGGCGACAGCTTCGGCGGCGGCCTGATCTACGCCACCCTGTCCGGCAAGGCTCCTCAGGATGCCATCAACTTTGCCGTTGCTGCTTCCTGCCTGAAGCACACCATCGAATACGACTTCAACCTCATGAGCGTTGCCGAAGTCGAATCCCTCGCCGCCGGCAATGCCACCGGCCGTGTGCAGAGATAATTACAAGGAGAAGGAAACACCATGGATCCTATGAAGTATCTGGTCGTATCCGACTGCAACCATGCCGACTTCGCGGAAGAGCGGAAGGTCGCCGCGGACAACGGTCTGGAATTCGTCAATTACTATCTGCTGGGCAAGTCCGAAGATGAGATCGCTGCCGCTCTGCAGCCCTATTCCTACATCGGCAATCAGCGCCTCTATGTCGGCCCCACCCTCATGGACAAGCTGCCCAACCTGAAGTGCATCGTCCGCTACGGCGTCGGTGTGGACAACATCGATATCCCCGCTGCCACGGAACGCGGCATTGCCGTCTGCAATGTTCCCGACTACGGCACGCAGGAAGTAGCTTCCCAGGCCTTCGCCATGTTCATGGCGCTGACCAGAAAGCTGAAGATCATCGACAAGTCCCTCTCCTCCGGCGGCTGGAACTACAAGCTCAGCATTCCCATCAAGCGCTATACCGAGATGACCGTCGGTGTCATCGGCTACGGCCGCATCGGCCGCATGTTCGCCGGTATGGCTGCCGCCATGGGCTGCAAGATCGTGGTCAACGATATTCTCTATCCCGCCGATATGTCCGCCGAAGACCGCAAGGCTGCCGGCATCCCCGAGAATGTCACCCTGATGGATCTGGACAGCCTGCTGGGCTGCTGCGATGCAGTTTCCCTCCACTGCCCGCTGACCGAAGATACCCACTACCTCATCAACAAGGATACCCTTGCCAAGATGAAGGACGGCGCGTTCCTGATGAACTGCGCCCGCGGCGGTGTGATCTGTGAAGCCGACCTGTACGAAGCCCTCGCCTCCGGCAAGCTGGCCGGCGCCGGTGTGGATACCTGGGAAAAGGAACCCACCGACCCCGAGAATCCCCTGCTGAAGCTGGATAACTTCCTGGCTTCTCCCCATATGGCATGGTATTCCGAGGAAGCTTCCTCCGACCTCAAGCGCAAGCTGGCCGAAGAAGTCGTCCGCGCCATGAAGGGCGAGCCCCTGCAGTATCAGCTCAACGGCTGATCGCTCCGACCGATCGGAATTTGAAATGAACAGGCAGGCCCAAGGGAATTCTCCCTTGGGCCTGTTGCTTTTCCCGAATCGCGGTCTGTTGACTTGCCTCTTCCGTTTTGCTAAAATATCTTTGAAAATGCCTGCAAAGGCGCGGACGAACAGAACGAAAAGAGGGGTCACTATGCCACGGAGAGAAAAAGTCAGATGCATTTTCGGCGGTATTCTTGGCGCGGTTAGCGCGCTGATCGCCTTCACCGTAGCCCATGCCGCGGGTGCTACCCAGCTGAATGTGATAGGCGGGATCCTGCTGCTGATCAGCGCGTCTTACTGGATCAAGCTGGGAATCCATAGCCACCCCAAATCCGATGCTCCCGCAAGTCCCAAGATGACGCAGCAGGTGCAGAATGTGCAGAGTGATCAATATCAAAAGCCCTCTGTGCCCGCTCCGGTGCCGATGAAGATCCGCCAGTGGCGCAGCGAATGCGGCTGGAACATGCCCGGTCAGACCCATTCGCTGAACCGGGAGCTATATTTTTTCCCATGTACGGAATTCGGAACGAACTCTCTGCTGTGTATGACATACCCGACGGACAAAATCTGCGCAAAAATCCGGTATGACGGCAGAATGTGGTATTTGATGCCGTGGTCCGAGAATGTCCGCATCGAAGTGAACACCGATGAGGCAAAGTCCGGGAGCGAGGGTCTGCCCGTCAATACGCAGATTTCCGTGCCGACGCGTCTGCAGCGCGTCATGCTGTCTCCTGGCGACTGCTTTAAGATCACGGTGGGCCAGACGGTGGGCTATTTCCGGATCGATAAAGACGACGCTGCTCCGAAATAACCAAAAAATTTCTCCCTCGTGTCAAAAAATCCAACTCAACGGGAGGGATTCTTCCGTTCCGGTGTTTGATCCGTGGGAGATTCCTCTCCTCCGCTCGGAATGACAAAACCCCACCGATCTGTCATTCTGAACCGCGAAGCGGTGAAGAATCTCCTACCTATCAAAATACGGAAACCCAACGGGCGGGCGGGGACGCCCACCCCTACGGGAACCACGGAACGATACATAGAACCTGTCCTTGCCTCTCCC
>JAFSHY010000131.1 GCA_017440065.1 Oscillospiraceae bacterium
ATAGCAGCATTGCCCAAATTCTCTTCTTCATGGGCGTTCTCCTTCTTCATGCCCCTTCCCGGGGCAGCATGATAATGGCGGCCAGAGAGCCGCGTTCTCCGCCGGTTCGGCGGTGCGACCAATAGCGGTTCGTATCACAGGCCGTGCAGTCGGGGCAGACATCGATGATGTCCACGCCGCCCTTGCGCAGCCAGATCTCATTGAGCAGCTTAAGATCCACCAGATACTTCCCTTCCCGTTCCGGGATGGCTTCGACGGCGGGCAGGGCATCCACGCCCAGCGCCGCCAGCATGGCATCCGGCACCTCCCGATGGGTCTCAAAGCAGCAGCGGCTGATGCAGGGGCCGATGGCCGCCCGCAGATCCGCAGGATCGGAGCCGAATTCCCGCTGCATGGCTTCCACCGCCCGCAGCACGATGCCCTTCGCCGTACCGCGCCAGCCGGAATGAACGGCAGCCACGGCTTTTTTGACGGGATCGTGGAGCAGAACCGTGGTGCAGTCGGCGGAAAACACCGTCAGCGCCGTTTCCGTTTCGTTGGTAACGAGGCCGTCCCGCGGCAGCCACTGCGGCTGCTCCAGCATCACGCGGAAGCGGTCCTTCCGACCGACCCGCTCCACGGTATCCTCATGCACCTGGCAGGAAAAAACGACCTGATCGGGGGTAAAGCCTACGGCTTCTCCCAGAATTCTGTAGTTTTCCCGCACATTTTCTGGCTTGTCTCCACGGCCGATGCCCAGATTCATCGAGGAAAGGTATCCCTCGGAAACACCGCCCAGACGGGTGGTAAAGCAATGGGGAACGGTGATCTCCGTGGAGACCCAATATGCCAGTTCCCCCTTGCGGACAAGTTGAAAACTCATCAGCCTTCCTGCTTTCCCGCTGCCTGATCCTTGTCACGGCAGCACTTTTTATACTTTTTGCCGCTGCCGCAGGGACAGGGATCGTTGGGGCCGACCTTGACGGTCTTGCGGACAGGCTGGCGCTTGACAGTCTTATCTCCGCTGCCGCCTTCCGCGGTGACGGTGGCGACCTTTTTGCGGCGGATCTCTTCCTTGGGGCGGACACGGGTGGTAAACAGACGGCGCACCGTATCCTCGCGGATGGCCGCGATCATGGCATCGAACATTTCGAAGCCTTCCTTTTTATAGGCGATGACGGGATCCACCTGACCGTAAGCGCGAAGCTGGATGCCCTGCTTGAGGTCGCTCATGGCATCGATCTGATCCATCCAGTATTCATCGACCACGCGCAGCATGACCACACGCTCCAGTTCCCGCTGCACAGGCTCTCCCGCGATGAGGTTGTTGGCCTGCTCGATGGCGCGGTAAAGATCCTGCGCCTTCTCCAGCAGATGCTCTTCCATCTGCTGCGCGGTCAGACCCGCGAAGCCTGTGCCTTCCAGCACCGCCTTGGGGAAGACGGAGGAAAGCTCCGTCAGCAGCATGCGCAGCTGCTCGGGATCGTCCATGGTCTGCTGCTCGCCGTAGGCGCCGTGTACCGCGCCCGCAATGACGGAGCGCATCATCTTGGCGATGGGCTCCTGCAGATCCTCGCCGTCCAGCACCTGACGACGCTGGTCATATATGACCGTACGCTGGGTATTCATGACATCGTCATATTCCAGCACGTGCTTACGGGACTGGAAGTTGCGGCTTTCCACCGTTCTCTGGGCATTTTCGATGGCACCGGAGAGCATCTTGGCCTCGATGGGCATATCCTCTTCGATCTTCATGGCTTCCATCATGCTCATGATGCGCTCGGAACCGAAGAGGCGCATGACATCATCCTGCAGAGAGAGGAAGAAGCGGGTCTCGCCGGCATCGCCCTGACGGCCGGCACGGCCGCGGAGCTGGTTGTCGATACGGCGGCTTTCATGGCGCTCCGTACCGAGGATGCAGAGGCCGCCTGCCTCGCGGACTTTGGCTGCCTCCACGGCAGTTTCCGCCTTATGGGCGGCATAGCGCTCCTTGAAGCGGGCGCGGACCTCCAGCACGGCGGGGTCATCGGTCTCGGCAAAGGAATTGGCCTCCGCCAGCAGGGCATCCTCCACACCTGCCTTACGCAGGTCGGAGAGCGCCATAAACTCGGGGTTGCCGCCCAGCACGATATCGGTGCCGCGACCTGCCATATTCGTGGCAATGGTGACGGCGCCGGGACGGCCGGCCTGCGCCACGATCTCGGCTTCCTTTTCATGATGCTTGGCATTCAGCACGGTGTGCGGCACGCCTTCGCGTTTCAGCAGCTTGGAGAGCAGTTCGGACTTTTCGATGGAAATGGTGCCCACCAGCACGGGCTGACCCTTGGCATAGCATGCCTTGATCTGCGCGATGACGGCGCGGAACTTGCCCACTTCCGTTTTATAGACCACATCGGGATGGTCGATACGCACCACAGGCTTGTTGGTGGGGATCTCCACCACGTCCAGCTTGTAGATGGCGCCGAATTCCTGCTCTTCCGTCAGCGCCGTACCCGTCATGCCGGAAAGCTTCTTGTACAGGCGGAAGAAATTCTGGAAGGTGATCGTTGCCACGGTGCGGGATTCATTGGCCACTTCCACGCCTTCCTTGGCTTCAATGGCCTGATGCAGACCCTGGTTGTACCGTCTGCCGTACATCAGTCGGCCGGTAAATTCATCGACGATGATGATCTGACCGTCCTTGAGGACATAGTCAATATCCTTCTTCATGATACCGCGGGCCTTCATGGCCTGCGTGATATGATGGGAAATGGTGCCGTTTTCGGGGTCAGAGAGATTCTCGATGCCGAAATAGCGTTCCGCCTTTTCAATTCCGCGG
>JAFSHY010000132.1 GCA_017440065.1 Oscillospiraceae bacterium
GGGCTATGTACTGGCCGCCTTGGGAAGAGTCGGCGTTATGGTAGCCGCCTACATGGGCAGCTTCCCTCTGATGATTGCTTTCACCGCAGTCTCTACCATTGGTATCGCACCCCTGCAGGGAGACCTGAACGCACTGATTGCCTGCTGCTCCGAGCACACTACCCTGAAAACCGGTTATAAACTGGAAGGTATGATGTACTCCTGCTCCTCTCTGGGCCTCAAGCTGGGCGGCGCGCTGGGTACCGCCATCAGCGGCTGGCTCCTGGATGCAGCGGGATATGTTGAGAACGCAGCAGTTCAGACCGCAGCTACCGTCAACATGCTGAACTTCCTGTACCTGTGGATGCCCATCATCCTCTGCGCAGCTGTCGGCTTCCTGCTGGTGTTCCTGCGCGTGGAAAAGGCCAACAAAGAACTGATTGCAGAAAAGGCGAACTGATATGGAAAAACACCATCTTTTCTCCGCTCCCGGCCGCACCGAAATTGGCGGAAACCATACCGATCACCAGCACGGCCGTGTTCTCGCAGCTGCGGTGAATCTGGAAACCTCGGCGGAGGTGTGGCTGAATCATTCGAACTGTGTCTGGATCCAGTCTGAGGGATATCCCACCTTTCATGTGGAACTCGATGATCTTGCCATCCATGAGGACGAAAAGAATACGACTGCCGCGCTGGTTCGCGGTGTTCTGGCTGCCTTTGCAGAACGGGGTGCAAAGCTGGAAGGCTTTGATGCGGTGATCCGTTCCAATGTCCTTCCCGGCAGCGGCCTCAGCTCTTCTGCGGCGTTCGAGGTGCTGATCGGTACTGTCTGCAACGAACTGTTCTTCGATAAGAAGCTGTCCGCAGTGGAAATTGCCCGGATTGGTCAGTATGCAGAAAATGTGTATTTCGGAAAACCCTGCGGTCTGATGGATCAGACAGCTTCTTCTGTGGGTGGAATGGTGTATATCGACTTTGAACATCCCGACAGTCCCACCGTGGAACGGATCGACTTCGACCTGAACGCGGAAGGTTATGCCCTGTGTATCATCGACAGCGGTGCCGATCATGCTGACCTGACCGACGAATACGCTGCTATCCCCATGGAAATGAAGCAGGTCTGTGCTTTCTTCGGAAAAGAAGTACTGCGGCAGATTCCGGAGGAAATGTTCCTCGCTGCGATTCCTGCCCTTCGCGGCAAGGTCTCTGACCGGGCGATTCTCCGCGCAATCCACATCTATCAGGAAAACAAGCGGGTTGCAAAACAGGCAGCGGCCCTGAAATGCGGCGATATGAATACGTTCCTGCAGCTCATCAAAGAATCCGGCAGGAGTTCCTGGATGTACCTGCAGAATATTACACCGGCGGGCGCTGTTCGGCATCAGGAAGTTGCCGTTGCCCTTGCCATGTGCGATACCCTGCTGCAGGGAAGAGGCGCATACCGTGTCCACGGCGGCGGCTTTGCCGGAACCGTTCAGGCATTTGTGCCATTGGATCAGCTGGATTATTTCAAAACCGGGATCGAAGCAGTTCTTGGTGCAGAAAGCTGCCACATTCTCTCCATCCGAGCAATCGGTGGAATGGCTTTAAACTAGCCCACCTCTCTTCTGTCATTGCGGGGCGATGGAATCAACTCCCATTTTCAATCCTGTTTTCATTTCCATCCCATGATAACGTCCTGCATGTGTTCTATCTCTCTTATTACCCGAAAGGATTCACGCATCTATCGCTCCGTAATGACATTTTTTGATATATAACAGGAGGAACCTCCCATGATTAACACGTACATTGCTTCTTTGGTTCAATACGGTCTCCGTACCGGCCTGATTGACGCTGCAGATCAGACATATATCACAAACCAGATCCTGCAGCTCATGGAACTGGACAGCTACGAACCCGCTGCCCCGGTCAAAATTCAGCTGAATGAGATCCTCGCGGGTTTTCTCAAGGATGCTGTTGATCGCGGACTTTGCGATGACAATATCACAGCAAAAGATCTTTTCGATACGAAACTCATGGGAATCCTAACCCCGCTTCCCCGGGAAGTCCGGGCCAAATTCCGGATGCTTTATGAGGAAAGCCCGGAAAAGGCCACGGATTGGTTCTATAAGTTCTCCCAGGATACCGATTATATTCGCCGTTACCGGATCGAGAAGGATGTCCGCTGGAAGACCAACACCGAATATGGCAATCTGGATATCACCATCAACCTGAGCAAACCGGAAAAGGATCCCCGTGCCATTGCAGCCGCCAAGGCTGCGCCCCAGTCTGAATACCCGAAGTGTCTGCTTTGCCCGGAAAATGAGGGCTACGCAGGCCGCATGAATCATCCTGCCCGCCAGAATCACCGGATCATTCCTGTGGAGTTGGACGGTGAAAGCTGGAATCTGCAGTACAGTCCCTATGTTTACTATCCGGAACACTCCATCGTCTTCAACAGCCAGCATACGCCTATGATTATCAATAAGGCCACCTTGGAAAAGCTTTTGGACTTTGTGACCATATTCCCGCACTATTTTGTGGGCAGTAACGCAGATCTTCCTATCGTCGGTGGCAGCATTCTGAGCCATGAGCATTTCCAGGGCGGACACTACAGCTTCCCCATGGAACGCGCACCCCTCGAGCGCATGATCACATTCAAGGACTATGAAGATGTGACGGCCGGCATTGTAAAATGGCCCATGAGCGTCATTCGCCTGACTTGTACCAATAAGGAACGTCTGTGTGATCTTGCAACCAAAATCCTGCTTCAGTGGCGAATCTATACCGACAAGGATGCATTCATCTTTGCAAAGACCGGAGACAATCCCCACAACACCATCACACCGATCGCACGGCGCAGAGGGGAAAACTATGAACTGGATCTGGTTCTCCGGAATAACATCACTACGGAAGAACATCCGCTGGGCGTGTATCATCCCCATGCGGAGCTGCACCACATCAAGAAAGAAAATATAGGCCTTATTGAGGTCATGGGTCTGGCTGTTCTGCCTGCCCGTCTGAAAAACGAACTGGCCAATCTGGAAACGGCGCTTATGGAAGACTTGCCCTTTACAGGCGAACTGGAAAAACATGCCGCCTGGGCAAATGAACTGAAACAGCGCTGCACCTTTACCAGGGAAAACATCGGCTCCGTACTGAAAATGGAAGTGGGTAAAGTCTTTGCCAAATGCCTGGAAGATGCCGGTGTCTTCAAACGTACTGCGGACGGGAAAAAGGCATTCGACCGTTTTATAAACTATGTGAATCTGGATGACTGATTCAGACAAGGAATGTGAATGAGAAATGCTGCTTGGAATTGATATTGGCGGAACCAATCTGGTTGCTGCAAAAGTTAGGGACGATGGAACAATTCTCAATAAGATCGGCATTCCTGTCGATCGGAGCTGGACTGCGGAAGAATTGTGTGAGCAGATCGCATTTCTGGCCTGCAAAGCTGCCGGAAATGACAAAGAGATTACCTCGGTCGGCATTGGTTTCCCGGGACTGGTGGATCATTCTGCCGGTGTTGTTGTGCAAACGCCCAATATGCCCTTTCGAAATACGAAATTCCGGGAACTATTTCAAAAGTACTGGGATATTCCGGTGTTCATGGGAAACGATGCCAACTGTGCGGCGATTGGTGAATACTGGGCAGGCGCGGCAAAAGGCTGTGACACAGTAATGATGATCACGCTGGGAACCGGTATCGGCGGAGGCTTCATCGTAAACGGTAAGCTGCTCACCGGTCATTTCGGTGGCGCCATGGAAGTCGGACACATGGTCATTGAACCGAACGGAATTCCGTGTGGCTGCGGAAACAGAGGCTGCTTTGAACAGTACGGCTCCGCGACTGCGCTGATTCGAATGGCAAAAGCAGAAATGGAAACGGACGGGAGCAGTGCTATGTGGACGCTCTGTGGCGGAGAGCTCCGGAATGTCCAGGGAATCACCGTGTTTCAGGCGGCGAAAACCGATGATGCAGCAGCAAAGCGTGTGCTGGATCAGTATATTTCCGGATTGGCTGTAGGGATTGCAAATTTGATCAATATTCTGCAGCCGGAGATGATTTGTCTGGGCGGCGGTATCGGTTGTGCGGATGAGGAACTTTTCTATGAACCGCTGCGAAAAAAAGTGGGGCAGCTTGTCTATGACAAACATGCACCCATTCCTATTACGCGCGCCAAGCTTGGCAATGATGCCGGCATTATCGGAGCAGCTATGCTCTGTAACATGATTTGAAATTAGCATGATCAGGGAGGAATCTCAGATGGTAGTATTGGTTACCGGCGGTGCCGGTTATATCGGAAGTCATACCGTGGTCGAACTGCTGAACGCAGGCCACGAAGTACTGATTGTGGACGATTTGTCCAATGCAAAGGCAGAGGTTGTGGACCGGATCGAGACGATCACGGGAAAGCGCCCCCGGTTCTGTCAGGCAGACTGCGCGGATAAGACCGCCATGGAGCAGATCTTTGCGGCAAACCAAGTGGATGCTGTCATCCACTTTGCTGCGCTCAAAGCGGTGGGGGAAAGCGTCAAAAAGCCGCTTTCGTACTACCGGAACAATCTGGACTCTGCCATGACCATGCTGGAGGTGATGGAGGAATTCGGCTGCAAAAAGTTTGTATTCTCCTCCTCTGCCACGGTTTACGGCCCCAACAATCCCTATCCCTACAAAGAAGAGATGAAGGCCATCGAATCATCCAGCCCCTACGGCTGGACCAAGGTGATGATCGAGCGGATTCTGACGGACTACTGTACGGCGCATCCCGATTTCTGCGCGATCCTGCTGCGGTACTTCAATCCCATCGGCGCTCATGAAAGCGGTCTGCTGGGTGACGATCCCAACGGTATTCCCAACAACCTGATGCCCTACATCGGCCGTGTAGCCGCAGGAAAACTGGAAAAGCTGACCATCTTCGGCGGCGACTACGATACACCGGACGGAACCTGTCAGCGAGACTATCTCCATGTGGTGGATCTGGCGGTGGGCCATCTCAAAGCGCTGGAATTTGCCGCCGGGTTTACCGGCGTGGAGGCGATCAATCTCGGCACCGGCAGCGGCATCTCCGTTCTGGAACTGGTGACGGCCTTTGAGAAGGCCAACAGCATGAAGCTGCCCTATGTCATCGGCCCCCGCAGAGACGGCGATTTGCCTGCCTTCTGGGCGGACGCATCCAAAGCGAAGGAGTTGCTGGGCTGGGAAGCCACGCACACGGTGGAAGACATGTGCCGCAGTGCATGGAATTTTGCAAAAAAGTCATCCTGATTGGTTCGCACGTTTATCTCGTATGGGGCGATGTGTTCATCATCTTATAAAGTTCCGTATCCTGCGGGATGGTGTTGTAGAACGGCACCATCCCGCAGGATACGGAGCAGACCGTGGCCGGGAGCAGTGCCTGTGATGAGGTCCGTCTCATCATCAGAAATATGCAGCAGCTTTGAGAGTTCCTGCTGGCCTGTGGATGTCTGGCTGAACAGCATCAGGAATTCGGAGTTGGCAAGCATCAATCGCCCTGTATCGGACTTCAGACAGTCTTCCACATTCTGCGTTGCCGCATTCAGCAACGCGGAATACTTTCGGGATCGATTCCATGCCCGGTAGAGCAGTTCTGCCGTTGGCACAGTAATTCCGTACACTTCGTTCGGAATGTCCCCAATTTTCAGCCATTTTCGCAACAGATACGTATTCCAAAGCAGCCTTTCGACAAGTGTTTTATCGATATTTATACCGTTTTATCGGCAAAAACAGCAAATTGCCGGAAAATGAAAACAATTATTGCCGATACGAATAGATGACAGGAGCATACTGGATGATAGCTGTCGATACAAAAAACAGGCCGCATATATCTTGTTCAGCTGGGATGAGCGCACGGTTCGCATCCGAGAGGTCGAGGGTTCGAGTCCCTTCGGATCCACCAAAAGAAAGAGGACATCTATAGGATGTCCTCTTTCTTTTGGCAAAACAGAGAAGAAGGGACTCGAACTTAAAATGTAACAGTCCTGCGGACTGTTGCCGCGACCAGTTCAAAAACTGGTCGCAACTTTGATTTTCGCCGTAGGCGAAAATGCAGGGAGTCCCTTCGGATCCACGCGCGAAGCGCAGAAACGGAACCCCTATGGGACGCGCATTTTCGCCGCAGGCGAAAAATGCCCCGAGTCCCTTCGGATCCGTCAAGACGCCAACAAATGGGATATCCATTTTGTTTTGCTTGTGGTATAATAAAAAATAAGAGCGCGAAACTGGTGCATTACCGCTATACAAAGAACCTCAGAAGGAGGCGCCGTATGGAAAACCGAACGATCAATCTGGAGATCCGGCAGAAGAACCGGAGCGCCATCTTCCGGCTGTTCCGGGAGCGGGAAGCGCTTTCCCGGCAGGAGATCGTGCAGATACTGGGGCTTTCGCTGCCCACGGTGACTCATAACCTCGATGAACTGATCGCGGAAGGTCTTGTGACGGTCAGCGGCAGCCTTGGCAATACCGGCGGCAGGCGGGCGAAAACCTATTCTCTGGTGCGTGACGCGCGGACGGCCATCGGCATTGATGTGAAAAAACACAGCGCCACGGCAGTGGCGCTGGATCTGGAAGGAACGGTTATCGGAACGGTGCAGCGGAATGTACCCTATTCCTCCACGGATGCATACTACCGTCTGCTGGGCGAGATGGTCAGCGAACTGGTACAAAAGGCCAAGCTGCGGAAAGATCGTATCCTCGGCGTTGGCATCGGTGTGCCGGGACTGGTCTCGCGGGACAATCAAACGGTATTTTACGGTGAGATCCTGAACTTTACCGGTATGACCGCCGAAGATTTCGGTCGCTACATTCCCTATCCCGTGGCGCTGCATAATGACGCCAATGCCTCCAGCTTCGCGGAATTCCGGGCCTACCCCGATACGCCCGATGCGTTTTATATCATGCTCAGCAATAATGTGGGCGGCAGCGTGTATATCGACGGCCAGCCCTATATCGGCACCAACATCCGCTCCGGCGAGGTGGGGCATATGATCATCGTGCCGGACGGGAAACAGTGCTATTGCGGGCAGAAGGGCTGTGTGGATGTCTACTGCGCCGCCACGGTGCTTGCTTCCGCTGCCAAGGGAGATCTTTCCCTGTTTTTCTGGCGGCTGAAGGAAGGGGACCCCGATATCCGCAGGGTATGGGAGGAATACCTTGGCCATCTGGCGCTGACAGTCGTCAATCTTCGGATGCTCTTTGACTGTCCTATCATCATCGGCGGTTATGTGGGCGCCTATATCGAGGAATATATGGACGAACTGAAAGCGCTGCTGAAGGACAGAAATACCTTTGACCCCGAGGCGGATTATCTGAGACCCTGCCGCTTCAAGGGCAATGCCATCGCCTGCGGCGCAGCCTTGTATAACATCTCCGCTTTTTTAAATTCCATCTGACATCTTTTATAAAAGCAGGAGCGAAAAATTTAATTAACTGATCCATCTTTCCAAAAAGTGAGAAAAACCTTGTAAACATCTGCGAATTGACAGAAATTCGCAGATGTTTTTATAATGGTTTCATAAAGGCATTTTATAAAACGAGATCACGAAGGAGGAGCTATATGGAAATTCCCAAGACAATGAAGGCGCTGGTCGCCTACGGCAAGGACGATTACAGACTGGAAGAAAACTGGCCTGTTCCCGAGGTCGGCCCTGACGATATTCTGATCAAAACGGAAGCCTGCGGTATCTGCGCCGGTGACCTCAAGTGCAGCCACGGCGCTGCCATGTTCTGGGGTGATGAAACGCAGCCGTCCTGGGTGCGGCCTCCTTTTATTCCCGGTCATGAGTTTTTCGGTCACATCGTGGCCATGGGCGAAAATGTCAAGGGTTTTTCCCTCGGCGAGCGCATCACCGCCGATCAGATCGTACCCTGCGGTGAATGCCGTTTCTGCAAGACGGGAAAATACTGGATGTGCCAGCCCCACGATATCTTCGGCTTCCAGAGCAGCAACAACGGCGGCATGGCGGAATATGTCCGCTATCCCGGGAACGCTGTTATCTCCCGTGTGCCGGAAAGCATGAGCATGGAGGAGGCGCTGCTCATCGAGCCCTACGGCTGCTCCAAGCACTGCGTGGACAGAGCGCAGATCACCAATGAGGATGTGGTGGTCATCTCCGGCTGCGGCACACTGGGTCTCGGTATGATCACCTATGCCCGCATGAAGAATCCCAAGCTGCTCATCGCACTGGATATGCAGGACGGTCGCCTGGAAAAGGCCAAAGAATTCGGCGCCGATCTGGTGTTCAATCCCGGCAAGGTCAAGGTGGCCGATGAGATCCGCAAGCTGACGGACGGCTACGGCTGCGATATCTATATCGAAGCCACGGGTCATCCCTCCTCGGTGATCCAGGGCATGGATATGATCCGTAAACTGGGACGCTTTGTGGAGTTCTCCGTCTTCGGCGCACCCACTACGCTGGACTGGTCCATCATCGGTGACCGCAAGGAGCTGGATGTGCTGGGTTCTCACCTCAGCCCCTATGCCTTCCCCTTTGTCATTGAGAACATCTCGAACGGCAAGCTGAAGACGGACGGCGTGGTCACCCGAATCTTTGATCTGGAGGATTGGGAGACTGCCTTCGACTATGCCGGCGGCAAATACGGCGATATCAAGGTCGCGTTCCGCTTCTGAACCGTTTGACATCTGTTTGGCAAGGTACTACAATCAGAAAAAATGGCACCTTGCCAAAAGAAAGGACTTCAAATGATGAAAGAGAAGATTCTGCATCTGCTGCCCGCCGCGGGAACGTTCTACAAAGCCAATCTGCATACCCATACCGACATCTCCGACGGCAAGCTCTCTCCCGAGGAGGTCAAGGCGGCTTACAAAGCCCATGGGTATCAGATCGTGGCTTTTACCGACCATGAGGTCTGTATCGACCATTCCGACCTGAATGAAGAAGGTTTTTTGGCAATGACCTCCTATGAAATGGCCATCAACTGCACCTGTCCCAACAAGACGGATGCCAAGACCTATCACCTCTGCCTGCTTTCCAAGAATCCCGAAAACACTGCCCATGTCTGCTATGATCCCAAGTATATGTATGTGGGCAACTGTGGCAAATACAAGGATCAGATCCGTGTCGCCAGCGAAGCGGAGCGTGTCTTCGGCCTCGAATGCGCCAATGAAGTCATCCGTCAGGCAAGCGAAGCCGGCTATTTCGTTACCTACAACCATCCCAACTGGTCACTGAATACCCGGGAGGACTATATGGGTCTGCGGGGACTCTGGGGTGTAGAAGTGCATAACAATGCCTGCAAGGTGCTGGGCTATGAGGATACCGATCCCCGCGTATGGGAAGAAATGCTGCGGGGCGGCATAATGTTGAATCCCGTGGCCGCCGACGATTTCCACCGTCCCGAGGACGGCTTTGGCGGCTGGGTCATGATCGCGGCGGAGAAACTGGACTACCCTTCCGTGGTGCAGGCCATGGAACGCGGCGATCTCTACGCCACCACTGGCCCGGAAATTCACAGTCTTTCGCTGGAGAACGGCAAGCTGAAGATCACCTGCAGCGCTGCGGAACAGGTCGTGGTCAGCTCTGCCTACCGCCGCGCGCTGGTGCAGCGGACAGAGCAAGCAGAAGGTCTCACCGAAGCGGAGATCGACCTGGAAAGATGGTATCATGAGCCGATGGACGGCGTGCGGGAAAACAGCTATTTCCGCGTGACCGTCTATGGCGTTGACGGCAAAAAGGCCTATACCCGCCCCTTTACGCGGGAAGAAGTGAAGGCAGCCTTCGAATAAGCAAAAGAATCAAAAGAGTCCCGGCCGCAAGGCCTCGTAAGGTTTTAAATTTCGTTTCAGCACAACACCTTTGGGATCTTGAACTTCATAAAGTGTTGCACTTAGTTTGACAAATCACTTCTAACCCGAAAACCGATTCTGATACGGGGTGAAACAATGACTCTTTGGATCTATTTGAAAGAAAGCGGGATCCTCTCCCTTGTCCTGCGGCTGCTGCTGACCTCTGTTTGCAGCGGTATTATGGGCTACGAACGGGAAAAGCGCAATCAGGCGGCGGGATTCCGAACCTATATGATCGTCAGCAACGCTTCTGCGCTGGTCATGATGGTCAATCAGTATGTGTTTGAACAGTACGGCATGGGCGACCCTGTCCGTATGGGAGCGCAGGTCATCAGCGGCATCGGCTTCCTCGGTGCCGGCGCCATCCTTGTCACAAGAAATCAGCAGGTGCGCGGCCTTACCACCGCCGCCGGCCTTTGGTCTGCGGCGATCATCGGCATGGCCATGGGCGCGGGCTATTATGCCGGCGGTATTGCTTGCTTCCTCGTGATCTATATCAGCATGAAATTCCTGACGAAGATCGATACAAAGATCGCCAAGCAGCCCCGCATGATCAACATGTACTGCGAACTGAGCAAAAGGGCCCATGTCAAGGATCTGATCCGCTACGCCCGGAATAAAAAGTATTCCATTACCCATCTGCAGGTGGATGCTCTGACCAAAGAGCCGGACGGCGAGGTGGCGGTGACCTTTGTGCTGCATACCAACGGTGCGGTACGGTCGGAACAGCTGCTGGCGGAGATGGAAGAGATCCGCGAACTGAGCTTCGTGGCGCAGGTCTGAGCGCTTGACAAATCCGTACCGCGGACATACACTCAAAGAAAAAAGGAGGCTGATTCCATGGCATATCTCACCTTGAGGGACGGAAGAAAGCTCTATTACGCGGAGGAAGGCAGCGGAAAACCCGTTGTGCTGATCCACGGCTGGAAGGCCAGCTCCAATGTCTATGAGGATACGTCTGCCCGTCTGGCAGAAGCGGGCTTCCGCTGCATCCGCTATGACCATGTGGGTCATCTGCGCTCCGATCTGCCCGATTTTGATCCCGATCTGACCACGCTGGCCGATGACCTGCATGAGGTCATTACGGAGCTGGCACCGGAAAAGCCGATCCTCGTCGGTTGGTCCATGGGCGGTGCCACCGTTCTGGAATATATTCGCCGCTATGGCAGCGAGCATCTGGACCGCATTGTGATCGTGGATATGTCTCCCCGCGTCCTCAATGATGAAACATGGACGATCACCGGCCGCAACAGGCTGTTTACGCGGGAGGAAGCGGAAGAAAACGTGGCGCTGATGCGAAAGGATTTCCATGAATTTATGCGCTATTACTATAAGCGGGGCGTTCCCGGCTTTGCCGAAAAGACGGCAGAGGAGCAGGATGCGGTCATTCATGAGCGGATGGTCGGGCATGATCCCAAGGTGCTGACAGCGCTGATGGCGGCCCTGTACGAACGGGATCATCGCGACGTCCTGCCGAAGATCACCTGTCCCGCCGGCATTTTCCGTGCGGATCTGCTGCCGGTCTGTAGTATGGAAGCAGCGGCATATTTCAGCGAGCATATTTCCGGCCCTGTGAAGGATGTGCTCTTTGAGGGCTGCTCCCATTCTCTGATCATGGAAGCGCCCGAACGTTTTGCCAAGGAACTGCTGGACTTCTTTTCTATGTAACACAAAGCACCGCTGCGAGGCAGCGGTGCTATTTCTATTACGGAGCCAGCATGGCGGTCAGGCGGCGCTGCAGATCTCGGCCCACGCCATGGGCCAAAGCCAGCGCCTGTGGATAGACCTCGGGCGGCAGCGCTTCCAGATAGCCCACGATCTCCAGCGTCAGATCACCGGGATAGTTTCGGTCTGCCAGCGCGCGGAGAATGGATTCCCAATCCATGATACCCAGATAGGGCAGATTGTGGTCATCGCCGATGCAGCCCACCATGCCCTTGTTGTCATGCAGATGCAGCGCCTGCAGCATACCGGACGCGATCTCCGCGATCATGTTTTGCGGATGGTAGTTTCGGGCGGGCTCGTTGCAATGCCCTACATCCACGCAGCAGACATAAAGCCCTTGTTCCAGCTTTTCCAGCAGTTCGTTGATCACATGGGAAGGCGGGCCGTTCTCGATACCGATGCGGATGCCGAACCGCCGCGCCGTATCGCCAAAGGAACCGAGATAGCGCAGATTGGAGTCGACATAATCTGCGCCATTTGCTGCATTGACGGGATGGATGATGATCTGCTGTGCGCCCAGCAGGGCAGCATATTCTATGGAGCGCAGGACGGAGGTATGGAAGGGAAGCGCAAAGGGATCGCTGCCTTCATAGCGGAAGGGCGCGTGTGCCTGCCGGCATTGAAGTCCCAGCTCCTCCAGCAGCGCCTTGGTGCGCTTCGCGTTCTGCAGGTAGTCTTCTCCCAACAGCGCAATGCTCTCAGGGGTAAAAAAAGTGTAGTCCACGCCGTCGAAGCCGGCATCGCGGATCAGCCGCAGCCCCTGTTCTTCGCCCAAACGGGCGCAGACCACGGCAGTCTCCATGGCAAGAATCATCGGTCATCCCTCCGTTTTTTTCTTTCAGTATACCATGGATGACGCAGGGCAGCAAGAAAAACGGAAAACCCCCGCTGCCGGGGAGAGGCAGCGGGGGTTTCCGCGGAGATATAAGGAAAAAAGAGAGGTGAGATATGGCACGGAACGGAGGATAATTGCGGAAACGTCCGAACCTTGATCTTTCCTGCTTTCAGAATACCGAGGAAATGTGAACAGGCTTTGAAGAAGGGAAAAACAATCTGTGACCATTCTGTGAATTCAGCGGTTCAGCACCCATACACCCAGATTGAGATAGGCGGCAAAGGCGACCCAAAGCAGATAGGGGATCTGCAGCAGCGCCGCGGCCTTATCCTGCCTGCGGAAGGAACCGATCATCAGCAGGATCAGTACCCAAAGCGCCAGCAGCCAGAAGAAAGCGAAGCCGTAACTGCGGAATTCGAAGAAGAGAAAACTCCAGACGAAGTTGAAAAGCAGCTGCAGCAGGTACAGGATCAGACTCTTTTTCTGCTGCTGCCCGTCCTCTGCCAGCCAGATCCGTGCCGCCCCGATGCCCATCAGCGCGTAGAGAATACCCCACACGATGGGAAAGACCAAAGCGGGCGGAGAAAGCGGCGGCTTGACCACAAAGTCGCTGTAATACTTTGTGCCGTCCCGCGTGAGCCAGCCTGCCAGTGCGCCGACGGCTTCCGTAAAGAGGATCCAGAATGCGTAAGGTTTCCATGTTGTATGCTTCATATTATCACCCGATAGCAGGATATGCAGAATCGGGACATTTTAAAACCTGTCAGGTCTGTTTGAAGCAATACGGAGAAGTGCAGACAGCAGTTACGGGTCACAGACGTCTGTGACCCGCAAGCTGTTTTATTCCTCTTCGGAGGCTGCGGCGCAGTATTTGCGGCAGAATTCGCAGAACAGGCGGGCGGCATGGGTCTGCGGGCGGTCGGGCGACCAGAGCAGGGAGGTGTTGGCCTCATAATGCACATGCCGCACGGGAACGGAAACGCAGTCGGGATAGAAGCGCATATTGAACTGCGCCGTATGACTGGGCTGCAGGAAAATGCCGAGATTGCGGGAAAGAGCGGGCGCCATGGCATGGGGCGTATTGCCCTCGTAGATGATGTACGGCTGCCGTCCCAGCGGCTCGAAGAGGCGAAGGAGCATACTGCGTCCCGGCTGACCTTCCGCGTAGGCGATCATGGGCAGCGCTGCCAGCTCCTCCATGGAAACCTCGCTTCGCGCCGCCAGCGGATGGCTGCGGTGGACGATGGCCACGATGGAGCGGCCTGCCCGCAGCCGAAGGGTCAAAAGGTCGGGACGGTCGAAGCCGTTGGTGGAGCCGATGGCAAGATCATAGGTCTTGTCGAGGTCGATGGAACGGCAGTCGCCGGGCGCCACATAGGTGCGGCGCAGCGTGATCTCCGGATGCTGCTTCAGAAATTCGCTGATCAGATGGGAGGCGAAGGCATGGGTCATATCGGCCAGCACCAGCCGGCGGTCTTCCTGCTCCTGCAGCTGATGCAGCCGCTCCAGTCCTTCGCGGCTGACGGCCAGCATCTGCTCCGCGTAGGGGAGGTAGGCTTCGCCATAGGTATTGAGAACGATGCTGCGCCCTGTGCGTCGGAAGAGGGAAACACCGAGACTGCCCTCCAGCCTGCGGATGGCGCTGCTCAGCGCGGGAGGGGAGATGCGCAGCTGCTGGGCGGCACGGGTCAGATTCCCTGTGCGCGCCACAGTTACAAAATAGAGAAGGGGATGCAGTTCCATAGCGGCCTCCTTGGTTTGGATAGATCCAGTATAACACAGAACGTTAGCTTTTTGTTAACGAACTGTGCTGTTTTGGAAATTGTTTTCAAAAGAGGCGGGGTTTATACTGAAGATAAGATCACATAGGAGGGATACCCATGGAACAGCTGCCCGAAGTATTAAGAATGAACCCCGAAGGTGTCACGAAGGTCTGCACAGAGATCTTCCGCGCCGCAGGTTATCCGGAACAGAACGCGGAATTCATCGCGAAGAGTCTGGTCTTTGCCGATATCCGCGGTGTATCCAGCCACGGCGTTGCCCGCATCAAGAGCTATATGGAGCGGGCAAAGAAGGAGCATTGGAATGCCGACCCGCAGATCACCTGCCGCCAGCGCGGCGCCGTCTGCCTCATGGACGGCGATGACGGCTTCGGCTCCATCGTCGGCACGTTCGCCATGAAAAAGGCCGTGGAGCTGGCGAAGGAGCATGGCATCGGCTTTGTTTCCGTTTCCCGCAGCGCCCATTACGGCATGGCATCCTATTATCCCATGCTGGCAGCGGAGGAAGGCATGATCGGCTTCAGCTGCACCAACGGTGTTTCCAACCTGGCGCATTTCGGTTCCATGGAGGGCATGCTGGGCACGAACCCCTTCTCCATGGCTGTTCCCATGCAGGGACAGGCACCCATGGTGCTGGATGTGGCCTGCTCCGTCACCGCCCGCGGCAATATCTCCAATTGCAAGCGGGAGGGAAAAGAGATCCCGCTGGGCTGGGCCATCGATGCCGAGGGCAATCCCACCACCGATCCCGCCCGTGCGCTGGTGGGCGCGGTGCTGCCCTTTGCGGGTCATAAGGGTTCGGGCATTGCCATCATGGTGGATGTGCTCTGCGGCATTCTGAACAGCGGCGTCACCAGCAAGCACGTCCGTGAGGATCAGACCGTCGGTCCCAATGTGGGCCACACCATGATCGCCATCGATATCTCCTTCTTCGAAGAACCGGAGGAATTTGACAGGAGAATGAAGCAGTTTGCCGCGGAGCTGAAGGCGGCAAAGCCCGCGCCCGGCGTTTCCAAAATCTATCTGCCCGGCGAGATCGAAGCGGAACGGGCGGAATACAACCGCCAAAACGGCATCAAAATGGGCAGAGGCGCGTTCACCGAACTGTGCGAGGCCTGCCTCGAATACGGCGTGGCGGAGGATCCTCACCGCTATATCATGGAGGGCTGAGGGATGAAGCTGGGTTATATCGGCTACGGCGAAGCGGCCAGGGCCATCGCGGAAGGCTTGCGGGAGGAAGGTCTGCGGGAGCAGTACGGCTGGTCCCGTTCCATCGGACAGGCTGATCCCGCCACGCTGGGCGTCGTTCCCGCGGCATCGCTGCGGGAACTGGTGGAGGACTGCGATGTCATCCTCTGCCTCACGCCTGCTTCTGCATCCGTTTCCGTGGCGGAGCAGTGCAGACCGTTTCTGAATAAAGAGAAGATCTATGTGGATGCCTCCTCTTCCTCTCCCGCGGTCATGGAGCAGGTGTGGAGCATTCTGAAGGATACAGGCGTGCGGTTTGCCGACGGCGCGCTGCTGGATACCGTTCCCAAATACCGCCATAAGACGCCGCTGGTGCTGGCGGGCAGCGGAGCGGAGGAGGCCTGCGCCGTGCTGAAGGCATGGGGAATGGCGGCGGAGGTGGTCGGCACGGAGCCCGGCAGCGCCTGCGCCATCAAGATGCTGCGCAGCCTGTATACGAAGGCGCATCTGGCCTGTGCCTTTGAAATGCTGGAGGCTGCCGCCCATTTCGGCGTGGAGGACTATGTCATGACATCTCTGGCCAAGACGATGGATGAAAAGGATTTCCTCAGCGGCATGAGCGGCAGAACCTGCGGCGGCGTGATCCATGCGGCACGGCGGGCAGAGGAGCTGCAGATGGCGGCGGAGATGATGGAGGAATCCGGCCTTTCCGCACAGGTAGCCCGTGCAGGCGCGGAAAAGCTGCGTCAGATCGGAGAACTGAGGATCAGGGAGCGGTTTGATCGCCCCAAGACATGGAAAGAAGCCATTTCCTGCGTGAAACGCGCGAAAGAGGAGCAGATATGAATATTACCGACCGTTTTGTGAATACCCTCTATACGCTGAAATGCCGTCCCTTGCCGAAGGAGATCCGTGAAGAAGCAAGAAAATGCCTGATGGACGAGGTCGGCACGATGCTGGCAGGCGCTGCCCTTTTGGGCGAAAAGCTCGGCCGCTATCTGGATTGCTTTTCCGGCAGCGATGCCACCGTCGTCGGTCTTGGACGCAAGGCATCCCTGCAGAATACGGCCCTGTGCAACGGCATCAGCGGCCATGCCTACGATTTTGACGACGGCCACCGGTTCTCCACCGTCCACCTCGGCTCTGCCGTCATTCCGCCCGTGCTGGCGGTAGCGGAGAAGGAAGGCCTTTCCATGGGGGAGGTCATCCGCGGCATCGTCATCGGCTATGAAGCGGGCATTCGTCTGGGACGCTGCGTGCAGCCTGCCCACCGCGCGAGAGGCTTCCATTCCTCCGGCACCGTGGGTACGATCGCGGCGGCCATGGGCGTGGCGGCGGCGCTGGATTTTGACAGAGCGCAGTTCAAGGCTGCACTGGCTGCGGCCTGCTCCGCGGCAGGCGGCATCAACGAGATGATGGAAAATGTATCCACCATGAAGCCCTTCAATGTGGGACGCGCCGCCCATGACGGAATCACCGCGGCTTATATTGCCCGCGCGGGTTTTCAGGGGCCTCATGATCCCATGCTGGGTACCTTCGGCTTCCTGCGCACCGCCTGCGAGGTCTATAACGAGTCCGTCCTTTATCTGGAGGAGGATGACGGATTCCATATCTGCGGCGGTTATCACAAGCCCTATGCCTCCTGCCGCCATACCCACGGCGCGGTCTATGCGGCGGTGAAGGCGGTGGAGGACAACGGCCTTGATCGGCATGAGATCGCGGAGATTTCCATCCGAATGTACGGACAGGGCGTCAAGGGACATGACCACACGGACATCCCCGGCATGGTGGCGGGCAAGATGTCCACGCCCTTCTGCATCGCGCTGGCGCTGAAGACGGGCAAGATCGGGGTGGATTCCTTCACGGAGGAAAACCTGCGTGACCCCGAGATCCTGGCTATGACGAAGCTGGTCAAGGTGGCAGCAGATGAGGAGATGACCGCGTGGGTGCCTGCCAAGCGCGCGGCGGAAGCGGTGCTGATCATGAAGGACGGCAGCCGATTTGCCTGTCGGGCAGATTACGCGCCCGGAGAACCGGAGCTGCCCATGACGCCGGAGGACTTCCGCAAAAAGCTGAAGGAGCTGGGCAGCTGCGCGGGGAGAACATCCGAACAGCTGGATGCCATTGCCGAGCTGCTGCTGCACCACGAAGGTTCGGCAGCGGAGCTGATGGCGCTGCTGGCATAAATCCAAAAAGAGCCTTTCCGAGGGGAAAGGCTCTTTTTGGCACATTGCAAATCGGTTTGCTCTGTATTATAATGAATATAATAGATTTCTTCCGAAAAGGAGAACGGAAATGAAGAAACTGATCGCAATGCTGCTGGCGCTTTCGATGCTGGCATTGACGGCCTGCGCGTTTCCCGGCCTGCCCCAATGGCCCGCGGGCGATACCGTGCCCGATGAGATCCCCGATAAGCCCGCGGACGGAAGTCTGACGGAAACAGGCGGCGGACTGAAGCAGCCCGAAGACGGGAAGCAGGAAGAGGCCGAGGAACCCGAGGAAGAACGGACGGAGCCCGTGACCATCGAGGATCTGTGGGACGCGCTTTATGCCGTCGGTCTGCCGGAAATGGTGCTGCTGGATGCGGAGGAGCAGTTTGGCCGCTGCGGTGTGGATCCCGAAAAGGTCAGCCAGAGCATCATTGCCGTCTGCACGGACAGCGGCAGAATGGATGAACTGTGGCTCATCGAAGCGGAGTCGATGAAGGCAGCTAAGGAGATCCAGCAGTTGGCGGAATCCCATCTGACCAGAAAGAGCGGAGAATGCATCAGTTCCGCACCGGATCAGTACGAGATCGTGCAGCAGGCATATCTGCGCCGCGAAGGCCGTTATGTGATCCTGCTGGTCTCGCCGCTGGTGGAGGTGCTGCGGGAGCTTGCGGAAGAACTGCTCTGCCTGCCGAAAGAATGATCAAAAAACCCTCTGTACAAAGGTACAGAGGGTTTTTGCTATGTACGGTAGAGGAAGATGGCAAGGGGCAGGAACCTTTGGCCGAAGCGGCCGTAGGCGGCGGGCTGCGCAAAACGGCTGATCCCGCCACGCGCTCCTGTATTGCGGGCGAGGTAGCCGTCCCGTTCTGCCGTAAACTCCACATAGTGAGCGGCGGGCAGCAGGATGCCCCTGATCCTGCGGGGAAAATAGTAATGCAGGATGCAGGCGTCCGCTTCTTTGGAAAGCGCGGCGATCCTGCGGGAGGAGCGGGCGGTCTTCACGCGGAAGCCGAAGTGCCGCAGGCAGGCCTTCAGCTGGCAGGGCAGTACGCCCAGCCGTCCGTGGAGAAAGGTGCGGCGGGGCTTTTCCCGAAACCAGCTGAGAACCGCGTCAAAGGAACGGGGCTGACCCGCGGTGAGCATGGCATTGTAGACGGCAATGGGGCCGCAGCCGCCGTAACCCACCGTGACCTTGCCGAAGGGCAGGGAAGCGCAGGCGCGGTCATTCTGATCGAGGATATAGCAGATGGCAGTCACCCCCCGTAAAACATATCGAAGGCTTCCAGACTTTGTTCCAGATTCGTGAGCCATTCCTCGGTACGCTCCTGGTGCCGCAGCGCCCGCTTCAGCACGATGGCATTGAGGAGGGAGAGACAGCCGGAGAAGGAGGCCACATAGGAAGTGGAGGCAGTCCGACAGGTCAGCACCTGATCGGCAAAGGGATAGCAGGGAGAAAGGGCATCCGTAGTAATAAGGACGATGGATACGCCCCGGCGGCGCAGCAGCTCCGCCAGCTTGACTACGGTTTTTGTATGGCGGGGGAAGGAGAAGATGATGGCCAGATCGCCGGGCTGCATCATCAGCATTTTATCGGGGTAATCACCGATGCCGAGGTCGATGTGGGCAACCTGCAGATCCTGCTGCCGCAGCTTGAAGGCCAGAAACGCGGCAAAGAACCCGCTGCTCCGTCCGCCCACGGTA
>JAFSHY010000133.1 GCA_017440065.1 Oscillospiraceae bacterium
ACGATGTTGATCTTGGTGTTTTTATAAAGCACGGCGGTGTTCTTGGCCAGAATGGTAATGCCGCGTTCGCGCTCCAGGTCGCCGGAGTCCATAACACGGTCCACGACCGCCTGATTTTCACGGTATGCACCGCCCTGCTTCAGCATTTCGTCCACCAGCGTGGTCTTGCCGTGGTCGACGTGGGCAATGATGGCAATATTTCTAATATTTTCCTGCTGCATAATAGCCGCCTCCAAAATACTGATATCAAAAATTCTCACAACTGAAAAATATAGCACAGTATGTCCGTGAATTCAAGGGATTTCCGCAGATAATTCAGATTTTTTCGCAAAAAGGCGGCAGATCGCTCTGCCGCCTTCCCCGGTTGACTCCGAGCCGCCGTTCAGCAGCCGCAGCCGCAGTTATCGTTGCAGCCGCAGCTGCCGCAGCCGCCGAGATTGGCAACACAGTTGTTGCCGCAATTGCCGTTGTTGCCCCAGATCACCACGATGATCACGAGGATGATGAGCCACCACCAGCCGCTGCCGAAGGCGCAGAAACCGGAACTGTTGCAGGAATTGCAGGACATATTGGAAACCTCCCTGAAAAATCTTTGAGCGGTACGCTCATTCCATGGTATGCCGCAGAGCGAAAAGGGTGCGGAGGTTCTGCTGTTTGTACGGCGTAGGGGCGATTCACGAATCGCCCGCAAACGGTGCGCCGCAAGCATCGCGCCCTGCGGAGAAAAACAGCCTGCCGCAGTACGGCAGACCGTTTTCGGTATACAGGCTTATTTTTTTGCCAGATGGCGCTCCAGCCAGTCCTTACCGTCCACGAAGCGGGAAACGATGTAGGAGACCACATAGTCGCCGGCGGCATTGATCATCGTGGCGGGAGGATCCACCAGATTGCCGATGGCCACAAGGATGGGGAAGGCCAGCTCCATCTGCGTGGGGAAGAAAATGGAGCAGATGATGTACTCGCCGATGTAGCCGCCGCCGGGAACACCGCTCATGCCCACGGAGGACAGCACCGCCACGAGGATCACGGGAGCCAGCATATTCCAGGTGAGGGGCTGACCGAAGACGCCAAGCACAAAGGCGATCTTCAGCACGCAGGAGAAGCAGGAGCCGTCCATATGCATGGTGGCGCCCAGAGGCACGACCATTTCCGCCACGTCCTTGGAGATGCCGGTGGCTTCCGCCTCTTCCAGGTTGGTGGGGATGGTGGCCACGGAGGAGCAGGTGCCGAGGGAGACCACGGCGGGCTTGGCAATGTGGCGGAACATGGTTCTGATGCCGTGTCTGCCGCCGCCGAACCATGCAAAGAAGGGGAAGGCGGTGATCAGATAGACAAAGCAGAGGGGGTAGTAGACCAGCAGGGCGCGTCCGTAGTCCGCGGTGATCTGGGCGCCGTAATCCGCCACCAGATTGGCAAAGATGGCGAAGAAAGCCACGGGGGCATAGTAGGTGACGAGCTTCACGAACTTCAGCATGACGCCGGAAAGGTCGGAGAGGAATTTTGCCACGGGCGTTTCGCTGCCGCCGTTGAGGTTGACAGCCAGACCGAACAGCAGAGAGAAGATGATGAGGGGCAGCATGGCCTTGCGGGAGAGCAGACCTACAAAGTCCTCTGCCGTGAAGAAGTTCACGATCATCTGGCTCATGGAGGCGTAGTCGCCGATCTCCTTCGCGGGGATCTCCTCCCAGGGTACGGCAACGGGCGGGATCAGCTTCATCAGCACGAACATGATGACGGCGGCGATCAGGCCTGTGATCACAAAGGTGGCCACGGTGGTACCCATGATCCTGCCGGCTCTGCGGCGGTTCTGCATATTGGCCACGGAGCTGGAGATGGAGGCAAATACCAGCGGCACCACGATGCAGAACATCATGTTGATGAAGACGGTGCCGAAGGGCTTTATGAAGGGGGCGAGGCCGGGCGCCAGCCAGCCGAACACACAGCCGCCGACCATGGCCAGCAGCATGATAAAGAGGAAGCGGTAGTTTTTCAGGATTGCAGATCGATTCATGGTCATTCTCCGTTTCTGTCAGAAATCAGGTCTTCGTCCGTCACCTCACCGATGCAGACGATGTTGGTCGGGCCGGTCAGCCACAGATTCTGTACGGCGCCGTGTTGGCATTCGGCGGTGACAAACAGGTCGCCGCCGGGCATAGATACGCGGACATTCTGTCCCGATACCAGCCCCTGCAGGGTCAATGCCGCCACCGTGGAACCGGCGCCGGTGCCGCAGGCGTAGGTAAAGTCCTCCACGCCCCGCTCATAGGTGCGGACGAGCACATGGTCGGTGCCGATGACCTCGCAGAAATTCACATTGGCGCCCTTGGGGTAGGCGGAATGATGGCGCAGCGCTCTGCCGAGGTCAAACAGCTCCCGCGCGGGAATGTCCGCAAGACCGCGGATGGGGATCACCGCGTGGGGCAGACCGGGATCGCCCAGCTCGATGTAGGCGCCGCGGTACGGGCTGCCGCCGCATTCCACGGGATAATCCGTCTTTAAAATGCTCGGATCATTGAGACGGATGCGGTAGCGGCGGCGGTCGATGCGCCGTCCGGTCACAAGTCCTGCCGTGGTCTCTATGCGCTGGGTCTCTCCGGCAAGGCCGTTTTCATAGCCGTAGCGGCAGATGCAGCGGGCGCCGTTGCCGCACATCTCGCCCATGCTGCCGTCGGCATTGTAGAAAAGCATGCGGAAGTCGGCATCGGTACGGGCAGGCGCCACGACCATCATGCCGTCGGCACCGATGGAAAGCCGCCGCTCACAAAGCAGCTTCGCCATGGCGGGAAACCGTTCTTCCGGCAGACTGCCGTCCATATTGTTCAGGATGAGGAAGTCATTTCCTGCTCCGTTCATTTTCCAGAATCGCAGAAGAACCGCTCCTTTCTATGGGCATCATGCGCGGCTTGGATGGTATTACTTATTATAGAAGCAATATATGCGTTTGTAAACCGCAATATCTGCGGAATATTGCGCAAATCATGCGCTCAGTGCAGGCGGTCTGCCGAAGGAGAATTGCCGAACATTTTTCGGTAGGCGCGGGCAAAGGTGGAATAGTCCTGATAGCCCACCTGTTCGCAGACCTCGGTCACAGCTTTGCCCTCCTTCAGCAGCTGCCGTGCCAGCAGCAGCCGCTTTTCCGCCATATAGCTGTGAACGGTGTAGCCGGTTTCCTCACGGAAGCGGCGCATCATATGGAATTTGCTGATGTAGAAGCGTGCTGCCAGCTCATCGATGGAAAGCGGCTCCGCCAGATGCAGATTGAGATACTGCAGGATGGAAACGATCTTGGCGTCGCCGAAGGAGGCAGAGATGGATTGGCTGCGGATGGCGGTACGGCTGATCTCCAGCATCAGCTGCACGAAGATGGCCGTCCGCAAGAGGTCAGCGCCGAAATCCGTGTCGGAGAGGCTCTGCTCCAGCTGCTGCAGCAGGGGTTTGAGGCGGTCGTTCAGACCGCTGCGGTAGACATAGCGGAAATCCGTCTGCGCGCGGGAAAAGCAGCTGTTGAGGTCGCAGTCCGGTGTGCTGATGCGGGAAAGAAATTCCGGAGAGATGTACAGGATCATGCGCTCATAGAAGGTTCCCGCCTCCGGTTCGGGGCGGTGGATGCTGCCGCGGCCTACCAGCACGAAATCGCCGGGCTGCAGCGCGTAGCGCTCACCTTCCACGGCATAGCCTGTACGGCCCGCCAGCAGGAAAATGATCTTGTGAAAGGTATGATAATGGTACGCGATCTGACCCAGATCGCGCTCCGCCAGATGAAACAGGCGGAAATCTTCGTTGAGGTAGCCTCTCTGTTCGTAGCTCAATGGTTCCATAGGATCTGCCTCCCGCATTTTATGCTCGGATTATAGCATGAGTTGTGCAGATAATGCAATTCCCGTAAAAGAGGTTCTTTGGGTCGTTCACAATTTGTTCACATTTTCCGTGATGCTGCATGGTACAATAGTCACAATCAGGAGGTCTTCGCGTATGAATATTTTGTTTTTTTTGACACCGAAAGCGGTTTGCGCCTATCTCTATTCCGACTACAGCGTCCGTCAGGCGCTGGAAAAGATGGAAGGTTATGCGACCCTGCCCATTCTGGATCGGGAAGGCCGCTATGTGGGTTCTCTGACAGAGGGCGACCTGCTGTGGGCGGTAAAAAATATCTGCGGCATGGATCTCAAGCGGACGGAAGGTACCGGCATCATGGAGATTGCCCACCGAAAGGACTATGCGCCTGTTTCCGTCAATACGGAAATGAAGGATATCATCGCCAAGGCGGTGGATCAGAATTTTGTCCCCGTGGTGGATGATAAGGACAGCTTTATCGGCCTTGTGACCAGACGTGCGATCCTCCAGCATTATCTGAAGGACAATGCAGGACAGCGGTAAGCGGACTGTGCGGTTCGGAATATGGCGGAAGGAGCGCAAAGCATGAAAAAGAAAAAGCTGCCGGTCTGGCTGACCGTCGCGGCGGTGGCTGCGGCGATCCTGCTGAACGCGGCGGCGGTGGTGCTGATCTTCCGCATCGAAGGGCCTGCGTTTCTGCCTGTGCTGGTGCTGTATGCCGTGCTGCTGCTGTGCGTTTGCGCGTGGCTGCTGCGCAGAAGGGATCTGCAGCGGCTGGGCGCGGAACTGGAGATCAGTGAGCAGGAAGTCCTGCAGAAGATCCGCGAGGCCAGGCATCGGGCCCGCATAAAGTTTTAAAAGTTCACCCCGACCGGCTCTGAACTGCCCCGGATTGTGCGGAGGGATTTACAAATGGACAAATGTCAATTGTAAACTGTCCATTCGCTGCCATATTTTCGGGCAATTCGTGAGTTGCCCATACATACGGGCACCAAACAAACAACGGGAACTTCCCATGGGAAGTTCCCGTTTCTTTATACATATTTGTAGTGATCGTGGACGTACTGCGCCACCTGATCGTACTGGCGGTTACATTCCTCCGCCGTTCCGGAGGTGAAGACCTGGAAAACCGTCTTCACATCGCTGCGCATCAGCGGCAGCAGCCGCTCCATGGACTCATGGGGATAGACGCAGGCCTTCAGCACGATGTCCGTACCCGCGAACTTCTCTGCCAGCAGGGCGGCATCGTTGGGTTCAAAATCGGTGATCTTGAAGTCCAGCATGCCGAGACCCTCGGTTGCCAGCAGATGGGGGATGTTGTGAGAGATAACGCCGCAGGAGTGCAGCGCCAAACCGCCGAACCGGCGGGAGAGCATCTCGTTGTAGGGTTTGCCGATGACCTCATAGCTGGCAGGAGAGACTACCGCCATATTGTCGTCGGAAAGGGCAATGCCCTTGAGGCCGCTGCCGGAGAGCATCATATGACCGGGGGCGACATAGAGGTCTTCGCCGATGGCATCGATCTGCATTTCGGAAAAATCACCGATGAGCTGCGTGATCTTCGTCATGAAGTCCGTCAGCGCTTCCGGCTCTTCCAGCGAAACGGCAAACAGCTCGCAGGGGTCGAGGATCAGCGAGGCCGTGTCGTTGGGGCTTTGGGTATCCGTCAGCGAGATGGGGATGAGACCGTGGGTCTGCTCCTTGAAATAGCGGATGTAGTCCAGCACCATCTGCATCATCTGACATTCGCCGGCCTTGGGCATGGGAACATTTTCCACCTCATCGGCGAACAGATAGCGGGGCTTGGACTGCACATCGGTGATCTCCGTCCAGAAGAGGGGCGAGCCGAAGGCATTGGCATAGACCGGCACACCCGCCCACGGCTCCAGATAGGTGAAACCCACATCGCCCTTCAGCTGCATGTTGAAATTGAGGACATTCAGCCAATCTTCCAGCGAGGCCTCCTTGCTGTTGGCGGAAACACCAAATACCTCGCTGCAGGTACGCTGGGTCAGCACAGGGCCGCGGTAGTCACCGGAGAGAAATTTTTTGAGAAAGCCTTCCTTTTCCTCCCGATAGCGGAGATAACGGTCAAAATCAAAGTCTTTTGCCAGCATATTGCCGCTCCCTTCTCAGCTGCAGTAGGCCACCGCCTGATCCGCAGCGCTGGCGGCATCGGGGGTATAGGCGTCGGCGCCGATCTGACGGCAGAAGGCCTCTGTCACAGGGGCGCCGCCGATCATGATCTTGACCTTGTCGCGGATGCCCGCTGCCTCGGCAGCCTTGACGATCTCTTCCATCACGCCCATGGTGGTGGTCAGCAGGGCAGAGCAGCCGATGATGCTGCAATCCTGCTCGATGGCGGTTTTGATAAAGGTTTCGGGCGCCACATCGGTGCCGAGGTCGATGACCTCGAGGCCCTTGCCCTCCATCAGCATTTTGACGAGATTCTTGCCGATGTCATGCAGGTCGCCGCGGACAGTGCCGATGCAGACCTTACCCTTGACCTGCACCTCTCCCGCCAGATGGGGCTTGAGCAGCGCGGCGCCCATATTCATGGCACGGGCAGCCACCAGCACCTCGGGGACAAAAATCTCGCCGCTGCGGAACTGATCGCCCACGATGCTCATGCCGGAAAGCAGACCTTCCTCGAGGATCTGCTTGGCGGGAATGCCCTCGTCCAGCGCCTGCTGCACCAGCGTTTTCACGATCTTGGCCTTGCCGGCCTGAAGCTGAACGGAGATCTCCTGTAAATCCATGGTGAATTCCTCCAGTTGTTTTTGTTTTATAACTGTAGTATAATCACAATACGATTCCAAGTATTGTCATTATTTCCGATTTTTGGATTTTTATTGGGTTGGTGAACACAATGGCGCAAAGCATCTTCTCCCTCGTTCCCAAGGAACGGCTGCAGGAGATCCTCGGCTCCCTGCAGGAATTTACAGGCATTTCGATCCAGCTGATCGACCGCCGGGGGTCGCTGCTGCTCTCCTTCGGCAAGACCACGGGCTACTGCGCCCGTCTGAAGCAGCAGGTCTTCTCCGCCGACGAATGCCTGCAATTGCACGTGAAAGCAGGCGAACGGGCGCAGGCGCTGGGCGAGGCGTACATATTCTCCTGCCATGCCAATCTGAACCACATTGCCTGTCCGCTGATCAGCCGCGGCGAGCTGCTGGGCAGCGTGATCCTCGGCCCGTTTCTGATGGATCAGCCGGACAGCACCCTCATCAGCGAGCTGGCAGACCGCTACCGGCTGGAGCCGACGCTCTGCCTGGAGCTGTATGATGAGCTTTCCTCCCTGCAGGTGCTGGAGCCGCAGAAGGTCAACCATCTGCAGCGGCTTCTGGATCAGCTGCTCTCCTCCCTGCTGCCCGGTGAACGGGCGCTGCTGCTGCAGACAAGGCAGAAGGTCTACCAGCAATCCCGCATCGGCGAGACCATCCGCATCTTCAAGGAGCAGGAATCCGCCGCCGACCTGCGCTTCCTTTATGAAAAAGAGAAGAACCTGCTGACCCGCCTGCGTTCCGGCAGTCAGCAGGAAAGCGAGGCGCTGCTGAACGAGCTGATCGGACAGGTGATCCTCTGCAGCGGCGGCAAGCTGGATACGGTGCGCACCCGCGCCATGGAGCTGACCACCCAGCTTTCCCGCGCCGCCATGGAAGGCGGTGCCCGCACGGACAGCATCTACAGTCTCAACGAGGCTTTCCTGCGCCGTCTGCAGGCGGAACAGGATCTTGATGAGCTTTGCATGACGGTGCAGGAGGCGCTGGAAAGCTACCGCAGCGCCATGTTCTTTGAAACGGACAAGGGCAACCCCTACATCCGCCGCGCCCTGCGCTATATGGCCGACCACTACAGCCGCCATCTGGAACTGAATCAGGTGGCAGCCGTCGCGGGTCTGAGTCCCAGCTATTTTTCCACCCTGTTCCGCGAGGTGGTGGGCGTCAGCTTCCGCGAGCATCTCTGCCGCATCCGTGTGGAGGAAAGCAAACGGCTGCTGCTCTCCACCGACTACTCGCTGGCCGACATTGCCGTGGCCATGGGCTTCCCCGATCAGAGCTATTACTGCAAGGTCTTCAAGAAGCTGGTGGGCCTGACCCCCGGCAAGTACCGCACCTGAGGAGGTTTTTCCATGCTGAACCGAAAACTGACCGAAGCTGCCCTGCAGGCCGGCGCCGCCAAGGCGGTCGTGATCCCGCAGGCGCAGATCGTGCTGAACGCGGAATTCCGCTCCGTCTGCGAGAGCAATCAGTGCGGCGGCTACGGCCGCTGCTGGGTCTGCCCGCCGGAGCTGGGTGAGATCGAAGCGCTGATGAATGCGGTGCGGCAGTACCCCCATGCCCTCTGGTATCAGTCCATCGCTCCACTGGAGGACAGCTTTGACATTGAAGGGATGTTCGAGGCAGGCGCGCAGCATGCCCTTCTCAGCCAGCGTATTCAGGCTGCTGTGCTGCAGCTGCTCCAAAAGCCCTGCCTGCATCTGACCTGCGGCGGCTGCCACCTCTGCTCCGTCTGCGCCAAGCGGACAAATGAGCCGTGCCGCATGCCCGACCGCGCGCTGGCCTCTCTGGAAGGCTACGGCATTGACGTCTATGCCACCACAAAGGAGACTCCGCTGGCCTATATCAACGGACAAAACACCGTCACCTACTTCGGTGCCGTGCTGTTCTCCGAATAAAAAAGCAAGAATCGGTGGAAAACAACAAGACTCTTTTCCCGCGCCATGGTAAGATTGGAAAAAGCAAGGAGGTATGCCCCATGAAGCGACCGATGAAAGAATGGATCCGGCAGATGATCGACGCGCCGGTCAAGCAGCCCCTGCCGCTGCTCTCCTTCCCCTGTGTGCAGCTGATGGGTATCTCCGTCCGTGAACTGATCGGCTCCGCCCGCCTGCAGGCGGAAGGCATGCGCCTCGTGGCGGAGCGGACAAAGGCCGCCGCATCCGTGAGTCTGATGGATCTTTCCGTGGAGGCGGAAGCCTTCGGCTCGGCCGTCCGTGTGACCGATCATGAGGTGCCTACCGTGACGGGCGCCATCGTCACCTCCGAAGAGGAGGCGGAAGCGCTGGCCATACCGCCCGTGGGCGCGGGACGCACCGGCATCTGCGTGGAGGCCATCCGTATGGCGGCGCAGACGATCACCGACCGCCCCGTGCTGGCAGGCGTCATCGGCCCCTATTCTCTGGCGGGACGGCTGATGGATGTGACGGAGATCATGTACCTCTGCTATGACGAGCCGGAACTGGTGCACGCGGTGCTGGAAAAGTGCGTTTCCTTCACTGTTTCCTACTGCGAGGCCTTCCGTCAGGCGGGCGCCAACGGTGTGGTCATTGCCGAGCCGCTGGCAGGTCTGCTCTCTCCCGCGCTGGCAAGAGCGTTTTCCCATCCCTATGTGCGCCGCATCATCGAGGCGGTGCAGACCGATACCTTTGCCGTCATTTACCACAACTGCGGAGATAACACCCCGCAGATGGCCACGGATATTTTTGCCCTCGGCGCCATGGGCTATCATTTCGGCGACGCTGTCTCTATGGCGGCGCTGCTGCCGCAGGCGCCTGCGGATGCTGCGGTCATGGGCAATGTGAGTCCCGCTGCCCAACTGTTGGGCGGCACACCGGATTCGGTGCGGGAAGCCACGCTGCGGCTGATGGAGGAATGCTGCGCCTATCCCAATTTCGTCGTATCCAGCGGCTGCGATGTGCCGCCCCTTTCCCCTTGGGAAAACATCGATGCTTTTTTTGCCGCAGCAGAGGAATTCTACCGCCGCTGACCGAACCCCCGATCTCCGTGAAGTTCGCTTCACGGAGATTTTTTCTGTTTCCCCAATGATCTGTCATTCTGAGGAGCGCAGCGACGAAGAATCTTCCACGGATCGGACACAGGCATACCGGGCTGAAACATTTCTGATGCAAATTTTCCGTATACTTCCATCCGAAGAACAGGCGGAAGTTTTATTTTTCCCCGTTACATTTTTCGATTTCTTCCGTCTATCATAATGTGTAATGTGAAAGGCGGAAGCGGATGCTTCCCATGCGCCGCGATTTTCCCGCGGATCTCACTTTCTTTCTTGCCAAATTCGGAGGGATGGGGTAAAATTGGGTTGCCAATGAAGATATTGCGACCTGTTACCTGCCCGGAAAACTGCCGAGCAGGCGCATTGTCGTTCCCATTCTATTTTCCGCAAAGAAAGGACTGACCGCCATGGAGCTGCTCTTATCCGCCCTTTTTGACACACCGGAATACCGCGAGCTGCGTGCCGCGGTGCAGTCCGGTTCCTGCGCCGCCCTTTCGGGGCTGGCGCCTGTGACCCGCGCCCACTATATCGCCGCGCTGCATCGGGATACCGGCCGTCCCGCCCTTGTCCTCTGCCATGACGATATGGCGGCAAGAGCCATGCAGGAAGCGCTGCAAAGCTTCCTCTCCATGCCCGTTGCCCTGCTGCCGTCCCGCGATCTGACCTTCTACGAAGCCACCGCCATCTCCCGCCAGTGGGAGCAGGAGCGGCTTTCCCTTCTGCGGGATATGGACTGCGGCCGTGTGCCGCTGCTGGTAGCCTCGCTGCAGGCTGTGACCCTCCGCACGATTCCCAAAGAGGTGCTGCGGAAGGCCTGTCTGACGCTGAAGGTCATGGAGCCCTGCGATGTGGATGGGATCGCCGACCGTCTGACCGAGCTGGGCTATTCCCGCAGCTCGCTGGTGGAAGGTCCCGGTCAGTTCGCCCTTCGCGGCGGCATTCTGGACGTCTATTCTCCCTCCGCGCCCTACCCTGTACGCGTGGAATTCTTTGGGGACGAAGTGGACCTCATGGGCTACTTTGATCCCGTGTCCCAGCGAAGGACGGAGCCCATTGAGGAGATCGCCCTGCTGCCCGTGGCGGAGACCATTCCCGGCCTGCATCCCGGCAGTACGGACGGTCTTGCCGCTGACCTGCAGAAGCTGATCGCGCGGCAGAACCGGAAGAAGACCCCCAATCAGGCGCTGCTCAAAACACTGCAGGCCGATCTGGAACGGGTGCAGAACCGCATGACCTTTGCCGCATGGGACCGCTATCAATCCCTCATCTACCCCGAATTCGCCTGCGCCGCCGACTATCTGCCGCAGGATGCCATGGTGCTGTTCTGCGATCACGGCAGCCTGCAGAAGACCGCGAAGGTGCAGGAGGAGGAACTGCGGATGTCCCTTTCCGCGCTGCTGGAAGCAGGTCTTGTGGACGGCAGCCTCTCTGATTTCCAGAAGAGTTGGGAGCTTCTGAGCTTTGACGGCCATCCTGTCCTCTATCTCGATAATTTCCTCTCTTCCCGCTATCCTGCTGCCCGTCCGCCCAAGGAGCTGTACTCCATCACGGCCAAGCAGCTGCCGTCCTACGGCGGCAACCTCGACACGGCGGTCTCGGATCTTTGCCACTATCAGAAGAACGGTTTCCGCACGCTGGTGCTCTGCGGCGGCAGACGGCGCGGCGAGATCCTCAAGGAGCTGCTGCAGGATCATCATGTGGACAGCCTTCTGTCCTTCCCGCTGACGGCGATGCCGCAGACGGGGCAGATCCTGCTCTCCGACGGCAGCCTGCCTGCGGGCATGGAATATCCCACGCTGAAGCTGGCGGTGCTGACGGAAGGCCAGCTGACCGCCTCCTCGGAAAAGAAGCGGAAGCCTGTCCGCAAAAAGGCCACCAACCGCCAGAAACTGAACAGCTTCACCGATCTGACCCCCGGTGACCTCATCGTCCACGACCACCACGGCATCGGCCGCTATGTGGCCATGGAGCAGATCCGCGTGGACGGCGTCACCAAGGACTACGTCAAGATCGCCTATTCCGGCACGGACGTCCTCTACGTCCCCGCCACCCAGCTGGATCTGATCAGCAAGTACATCGGCGGCGGCGAGGACAGTCCCGTCAAGCTCAACAAGCTTTCGGGCGACGCGTGGCAGAAGACCAAGGCCAGAGCCAAAAAGGCCGCCCAGGATCTGGCGGCAGGCCTCATCAAGCTCTATGCCGAACGCAGCCGTCTGCCCGGCTATGCCTTCGCGGCGGATTCGCCGTGGCAGCAGGAATTTGAGGACGGCTTTGAATACCCCGAAACGGAAGATCAGCTGCGCTGCATCGACGAGATCAAGCACGACATGGAGCGCACCATGCCCATGGATCGGCTGCTCTGCGGCGATGTAGGCTTCGGCAAGACTGAGGTCGCTCTCCGCGCTGCCATGAAGGCCATGCTGGACGGCAAGCAGGTGGCGATTCTCGTTCCCACCACCGTGCTGGCGCAGCAGCATTATCTCACGGCGGTGCGCCGCTTCCGCGGCTTCCCCGTGAACATCGATGTGCTTTCCCGTTTCCGCACCCCTGCCCAGCAGAGAAACACCCTTTCCCGTCTGGCAGGCGGCCATGTGGATCTGATCATCGGCACCCACAAGCTGCTGCAGAAGGGCGTGGTCTTCAAGGATCTCGGCCTTTTGATCGTGGACGAGGAGCAGCGCTTCGGCGTGACCCACAAGGAGCGGCTCAAAGAACTTTCCAAGGGTGTGGATGTGCTGACCCTTTCCGCCACCCCCATTCCCAGAACCCTCAACATGGCGCTTTCCGGCATCCGCGATATGTCCACCATCGAAGCGCCGCCCCGCGACCGCTACCCCGTGCAGACCTTCGTGCTGGAGCATGCCGACCCTATTCTGGACGATGCCATGCAGCGCGAGCTGGATCGCGGCGGGCAGATCTACTACCTCCACAACCGCGTGGAGACCATCGAGCAGAAGGCAGCCGCCATCAAGCGCCGCCTGCCCGACGCAGAGATCGCCGTGGCGCACGGAAAAATGGGCGAGGAGCAGCTTTCGGACGTCATGCAGCGCATGGCGGACGGAGAAATTCAGATCCTCGTCTGCACCACCATCATCGAGACCGGCATCGACATTCCCAATGTCAACACGCTGATCATCGAGGATGCCGACCGTCTCGGCCTGAGCCAGCTGCATCAGATCCGCGGACGTGTGGGACGCAGCAGCCGTCATGCCTTTGCCTATCTGACGTTCCGCCGCGGCAAAGTCCTCTCGGAGATCGCTGAAAAGCGGCTGACCGCCATCCGCGATTTCGCGGAATTCGGCTCCGGCTTCAAGATCGCCATGCGCGACCTGGAGATCCGCGGCGCAGGCAATCTGCTGGGTCCGGAGCAATCGGGCCATATGATGTCCGTGGGCTACGATATGTACCTCAAGCTGCTGGAGGATGCCGTGCTGGAAGAACGCGGCGAAGCCCCTGCCAGAAAGTTCGAATGCACTGCCGACATCACCATCGACGCCAACATCGACAAGCGCTTCGTTTCCAGCGGAGAACAGCGGATGGATCTTTACCGCCGCATTGCCGCCATCCGCGGACAGGACGATGCCGACGATCTGCTGGATGAGATCATCGACCGCTACGGCGAACCGCCGCAGGGTGTGCTGAATCTCATTGCCGTGGCGCTGCTGCGCTCCGCTGCCGCTGCCTGCGGCATCAGTGAGATCACCCAGAAGCAGGGCAGCCTCGTCATCACGCTGGCGGCGCTGGACTTCGGCGCGGTCTCGGCACTGATCACTGATCCGGAGCTGAAGAGCCGCATCCTCTTCTCCGCGGGAGATACGCCGGTGCTGACCTTCAAAATGACCAAGGGCGAGGATCCGCTCCATGCCGCGAAGCTCTTCGTTGCCCGCTACGGCGCACTGCTGACCGGCCCTCTGCAGGATCTGCCCCAATAACTTTACATAATGTTAAAGATTCCCGGTGCTTCCGCTCTTGCATTGGCGGTATTCCTCGGGTATAATAAATTGACAAATTATAAGATCCCCTCTGCATTCCGAAGCTCCCGCTTCTGACCCGGCGGTTTTTCCGCCGTGAGCTACACAAGGAGAGTGAAACATGAAAAAGAAGAAGAAAAAGAAGGTCTCGCCTGCCGTGGTCATTCTGGTCGTGGCAGCCGTGATCATGGCGGGTGTGGTTGCCGCCGCAGCCGCTTATATGTACACCATCGTCACCTCGGACGCGATCTATCCCAATGTCTATATCGCCGGCATCAATGTGGGCGGCATGACGAAGGAAGAAGCGCTGGCCGCGCTGGATTCCAAGATCGATACGCTCTACGGCGCGGACGACATCGTGGTGCAGCTTCCCGACCGCGAAAAGGTCTTCACCCCGGAACTGATCGGCGCCAGCCTTTCTTCCGACGAAGCTGTCAACGGCGCGTGGGAATACGGCCGCGCGGGAACATCCTTCCAGAAGGTCGGCGCCTATCTGGATGCCATGCGCAAAAAGGTCGCCTACACCGTCAATGCCGGTCTCTCCATCGATGAGACTTCCATCCGCAGCTATATCGCGGAGATCGCCGCGGAGACCCATGTGGATATGAAGGAGACTACCGTCCTCGTGAAGCGCGAGGAAAACAAGATCATGGTGCTGACAGGCGTGACCGGCCTGGACATCGACCAGAATTCTCTCTATAATGCCATCGCCTCCGCCATTCTGAACCACAATTTCGAGCCCATCCCCATTGAGTATCTGGTGACGCCCTATCCCGTGGCCAATCTGGACAGCGTTTACGATGAGGTCTATGTGGCCGTGAAGGATGCTTATTACGACAATGTCAGCCACGAGATTGTGGAGGAGCAGGTCGGCTACGGCTTCGACCTGACCGCCGCCAACCAGCAGATCGCCATGGCCGCGGACGCGCAGACGCTCACCGTGACGATGGCCTATGAGCATCCCAAGACCACCAAGGCAGAGCTGGAAGAGATCTACTTCACCGATGTGCTGGCTTCCTTCCAGACCGGCGGTCTCGGCAGCGCCAACCGCGTGAACAACATTACCCTCGCCTGCGCCGCACTGAACGGCAAGGTACTTTCTCCCGGTGAGGTTTTCTCCTACAACGGCACAGTCGGCCAGCGTACCCCCGAAAAGGGCTACAAGGCAGCGGGCGCGTATGTGGGCGGCAAGTCCGTTTCCGAAGTCGGCGGCGGTATCTGCCAGGTTTCTTCCACGCTGTATTACTGCACGCTGCTGGCCAATCTGGAGATCGTGTCCCGTACCTGCCACATGTTCACCGTCGGTTATGTGCCTCTGGGCATGGATGCCACGGTCAGCTGGCCGAACCCCGATTTCCAGTTCCGCAACAACACCGAATATCCCATCCGCATCGAAGCCAAGGTGGAAGGCGGCCTCTGCAAGATCTCTCTGATCGGCACCAAGACCGACAACATCGAGGTCAAGATGACCTATACCGTCCTCTCTACCATCCCCTTCACCACCATCATCACCGAAGATCCCTCCGAGGTCAACGACCACGGCCGTACCGGCTACAACGTGGTTTCCTACCGCGGTCTGTACGACGCCACCACCGGTGAGCAGATCTCCAATAATGTGGAATCCTACAGCTACTATCAGAAGTCGGATATCTATATTCTGAAGGAAGAGATCGACGACACGCTGAAGATGGAGCGTCTTCTCATCGTCGCCTGCGGAAGCGCCATGCACACCGGTCTTCTCGGCAAAAACGCCATCGAGAAGCTGGCCCGCGTTCCCGTTGACGTACACATCGCCTCCGAATTCCGTTACAGCGATCCGATCATGAAACAGGGCGATGCGATGATCATCATCTCCCAGTCGGGCGTAACCGCCGACTCCATCGCCGCTCTGCGTCTGGCCAAGCAGCATGGCATCCCCGTGTATGCCATTGTCAACGTGGTGGGCTCCACCATCGCCCGCGAGGCCGATTACGTTATCTACACATGGGCCGGTCCCGAGATCGCCGTTGCCACCACCAAGGCTTACTCGGCGCAGGCCGCCACGCTGTATATGCTGGCTCTCCGCATGGCCGTTGACCGCAAGAC
>JAFSHY010000134.1 GCA_017440065.1 Oscillospiraceae bacterium
ATGATACGCTTGACTTCCAGACCGGCGATCTTGCCGGCGTCCTTGGTGGCCTGACGCTGGGCATCGGTGAAATACGCGGGAACGGTGATGACGGCATCCGTCACAGGCTCGCCGAGGAAGGCCTCCGCGTCCGCCTTCAGCTTCTGCAGGATCATGGCGGAGATCTCCTGCGGAGTATACTGCCGCCCGTCGATCTTCACGCGGAAGGCAGAGCCCATCTCGCGCTTGATGGAGGATACGGTTCTCGCGTGGTTGGTAACGGCCTGCCGTTTGGCGATCTGTCCCACCATGCGCTCTCCCGTTTTGGAAAAGGCCACCACAGAGGGCGTGGTTCTGCCGCCTTCCGCATTGGGGATGACGGTGGGCTCGCCGCCCTCCATCACCGCCACGCAGGAATTGGTGGTGCCAAGATCAATGCCGATCATTTTTGCCATAACTTATCTCCTTTAGCTTTCCTTCGGGTTCAGGCCGCTGCCGTCATAGCCCTCGGGACTGCCGCTGCCGTTCTCATAGTTGTTATAATATTGCTCGTAGAACTCTTCCAGTTCTTCGTAGGAATCAAAATAGTAATATTCCGGCTGCGCCGCCCCGTAACCGCCCTGCGCATACCGCGCGTAGCCGAAGGGATTGCACATGCTCAGAAGACCGCTGAGCAGCCAGAAGAGGAAGATGAGGCGCAGAAGGCCGAAGGGACGGACTCTGCGGGGCGGCGTGGTATACCACGTATACTGCTGCTGCCTGTCGTCTTCCGAAGAGGTGTAGAAGCCGCCGAAGGGGTCGTACTGCGCCTGCTGCCTTGCCTGCTGCTGCGCCTGCTGCGTCTGCTGCTGACGGGCATAGGCCTCCGGGTTCTTCAGCTGATCGTAGGCGGCATTGATCTCGTTCATGCGCACCGCCGCGTTGGGGTCGCCGGGGTTCAGATCCGGATGGTACTGCTTCGCCAGTTTTCTGTATGCGGTTTTGATCTCATCCTCTGTGGCGCAGCGACTGACGCCCAGCACCTCATAGGGATCTCTCGCCATTTCGATCTCCTCATTTTCCGATCCTTGATAGGATTATTTTACACAGGATCCTGCCGCCAGATGTGAATAAACTGCAAATTTTCCGACGCGCAGGAAGCGGAAACAGCCTTGCCACAGCGGTGCATCTGTGCTAAACTGTCTGTATTCGTTTGACCCTGCGGCAAAGCCGCGAAATTTCGGAGGCGCTTATGTCAGTTTCTCTCATTGCCGTCGATGTGGACGGCACCCTCATCAATTCCGAAGGCCGCGTGACCGATGAGACCAAGGAAGCCTTCCGCGAAGCCACAAAAGCGGGCATCCACCTCGCCCTCGGCACAGGCCGCGCCAGAGATGAATGCACCCCCATTTTGAAGCAGCTTCCCGAGCTGCGCTATATGATCAACTGCTCCGGCGCCAGCGTCTATGACATCGCGCTGGAAAAAGAGCTGTATGTGGAAGGCATCCCCATGGAGATCATCCGCCGCTGCTATGAGATTCTGAAAGACATCCCCGTTTACCTCTTTGAGCCGATGATCGACGGTCACGTCTACGCGGATCGCAAGCGGATGGAGCATCTTTCCGAATTTCAGGATCATTATTACATCGAGACCGTCCGCAGCACCAGAACCCCCACCGACATTGAGGCGCTGCTGGAAACCAGGATGGAGCCCGTGCCGCGGCTGCACCTGTTCTTCCCCAACCACGAAACGCAGGAACGGGCACGAAAGCTGCTGGAGCCGGTGGGCCTGCCCATTCTTAATTCCATCCCCGAAAATCTGGAGCTCAATATGCCCACCGCCAACAAGGGGCTCGGCCTGCGCCGTCTGGCAGAATATCTGAACGTCCCTCTTGAGAACTGTATGGCCATCGGCGATAATCTCAACGACGCCGATATGCTGAAGGCCGCGGGCTATCCCGTGCTGGTGGCCAACGCCCATGCCGATGTACTGCAGTACGGCAAATACCGAACCAAATCCTGCGATGAGGACGGTGTGGCCCATGCCATCCGCCATGTGCTGAACGGCACGGTGGAAGCAATGCGAAAGGAGCAATGACCATGGATCTTGCAAGACTGGAAGAAAAGCTGCAGGAGCTGCCGCTTTACGAATATGCCTTCCTTCCCACGGAGGAGCTGGTCTTTACCGACCGCGTGCGCCATATCTGCCGCCAGGAATGCCCCATGTACAACAAAAGCTGGGCCTGTCCGCCCGCGGTGGGAACGGTTGCGGAATGCGAAGCCCGCTGCCGCGAATATCCCAATTTCCTGCTGATCTCCACCATTACGGAGATCTCCGACATCGCCAATATTCAGGAAGCACTGGATACCCGCGGCGATCACGAAGCCATCACCCGCGAGGTACGCGATCTGCTGCGGGAAGAGGGCGCGGAGCCCTATGTCCTCTCCACAGAGGCCTGCGCCTTCTGCGAGAAATGCTCCTGGCCGGATGCTCCCTGCAGACATTCCGATAAGATGTTCCCCTGTGTGGAAAGCCACGGCATCCTTGTCACCGACCTTGCGGAAAAACGCGGGCTGGAATTCCTCTCGGGCAGCAATCTGGTGACGTGGTATTCCCTGCTTTTCTACCGCTGAGAAAGAAGGTTTGTTATGCTTGGAGTATTTGTAAATGTTGCCACCGTCATCCTCGGCAGTCTCATCGGCCTGCTCTGCAAAAAGGGCATTCCCGAACGGATCGAAAAGGCCGTGATGACCGCCATCGGACTTTGTACCGTCTACCTTGGTATTGACGGCGCATTGGCCGGCGACAATGTACTGGTGCTGATCCTCTCCATGATCGTCGGCACCGCCATCGGCACCCTGCTGGATCTGGACGGCGGGATCTCCCGCCTCGGCAGCTGGATAGAAAAAAAGTTTCAAAAAAAGAGCGGTCATGCCGTCTCCGTTGCCGAAGGCTTCATTACCGCTTCTCTTCTCTTCTGTGTAGGCGCCATGACCATCGTGGGTTCGCTCAATTCCGGTCTGCGGGGCGATCATTCGCTGATCTTCACGAAATCCCTTCTGGACCTTTTCTCCTCCATGATGCTCTCCGCCAGCCTGGGCATCGGCGTGCTTTGCTCTGCCGTGTTCGTGCTGATCTTTCAGGGCGGCTTTGTGCTGCTTTCCCAGGTCATCGCCCCGGTGCTGACGGATGCCGCCATCGCAGAGATCACCTGCGCAGGCTCGCTGATGATCCTTGCCCTCGGCCTCAATCTGCTGGGCATCATGAAAATCAAGGTGGCAAATCTTTTGCCCGCCATGTTCGCCGCGCCCTTTGCCCTTGCTCTTTACGAATGGGCGGAGCGGCTCATCACATCGCTGGTCTGACCGCTTCTGTGATCTTTTTCCCGATCTCGCACTTTTCCCGGTGCAGGCAGTTTTCATATCCGCAGTCTACCGAGTCGAGCTGCCCCGCTTCAAATTCCGCATCCACGATGCGGGCCTGATCGATCTGAAAACAGTAGCCGGAAAAGAATTTTTCTTCCATAATATTCCCTCTGATCATGAGCGGACTGCTTCGGCAGCCCGCTCTCCGTTTTTTACAATCCCTCCGGACCGCCATTCGGCGGCCCGCCTCCCTTTGCACAAGGGAGGCTTTTTATGGCGCATATCCGAAAGCGCGTCATAGACCGGAAGCGATCTTATCCTCCGTATCCCGCAGCACCGCCTGCCGCAGCGCCCTGAGGAAGGGATGGAATGCCGTTTCCTCCAGCGCGTAGGTGCGCTGCAGGTCATATTCCAGCGGCAGCCATGTATCCAGCGCCGATTCGTTGTGGGAGATCAGCGCCTCCAGCTGATCCAGCGCCTTGTAAAGCCGTGCTTCGGGCGTCTGTCGCGCTGACATCTCAGCGAACAGCGCCTCCAGCCGTTCCTTCTGCCGCTGCGGCAGAGCGGAAAGCAGCTCCGAGATGGCGTCCTCCTCGCGGTTTTCATCGCCCTTCGTCTTTTGGAATACCGGGATATCTCCCGTGACGGCCTCGCCCATATCATGGTGCAGGCACATGGAGATCACCCTGTCCATATCGACCTCCGGGAATTCCTCCCGCAGCAGATCGGCCATCAGCGCCGTCCGCCAGCAATGCTCGGCCACGCTTTCCGTTTCGCCGTCCGGATTCACGCAATGGCGTTTGCGGCACTTGAGCTGCTCCGCCATGTGCAGGAATTCCAGAAACTCCCGCGGATTCATACGAGTCCTCCGAACTTCCAGCGCAGCATATCCTCGCCGGTCTGCAGGATCAGATCGGTGTTTTCGCCCAGTTCCTCTTTGAGAAGATCGTATTCATCCAGCGCACCCTTCACATGGGGCACCAGATAAGCGCCCGCGTCGCTGCCCAGGGCGATATTGCCGCCCCAGCCCGCCACGATGCCGATCTTCCAGAGGTGCTCATCGAGGATGCGCTTCGTGACCTCCTTGGGATAGCGGTCGTCATGGATCAGATTGCCCGCGGTGACGGCCGTAGGCACCCAGACCGTATCGCTCTCCGCCAGCAGATGGAGCGTTTCCTGATCCATATAATAGCCGTGCTCCAGCGAATCCACCCCGGCCTCAATGGCGGCGCGGATGGGTTCGGAGCCGTTGCAATGCACCATGACGGGGAAGCCCTCCTCATGGCCGATGTGGATCAGCTCGCGGATCTTCTCCGACTCCACAGGCTCGCAGCTGAGCTTGCCGTATTCATTGAAGTCCACAAGGCCGGAAAGCATCAGCTTGAGAAAGCCCGCTCCCTCGGCGCGAACCTCTTCAATACGGGCGCGGTATTCCTTGAGATCGGAAAAGCCGCGGCCGATGAAGCCGCCGTAGCGCCCTTCCTCATGAAGAGGCGTGACGGGGGTCAGATAGGTCAGCCCGTATTCCGGCGCCAGCTTTGCCGCCAGCACGGAAGCGCCGTACTTGTCGCCGCCGTCCCGCAGGAAGGTCATGCCCGCCTTCTGATACTGCGCAAGGGTCTTGCGCACAAATGCCTCATCCGGCGCCGCCCGATGGCGCGCCATGGCCTCTTTATAATTGCAAATGCCGTCCAGCACCATATGGATATGGCAGTCTCCCAGCATAAACGATCCCTCATTTCCTTCATATTGTCGTTACTAGCCTAACGCATTTTTTCCTGTTTCGCAAGTCCTATCCCCGCTCCATGCGCAGCATTTCCTTCACATAGCCGCGGAAGTCCTCCAGCCGCGGGCTGTGCGTGCCCCGCGGGTCGATGCAGAAGTAAATGCGGATGGGGAATTTTTCCTCCGTGGGGATCACTACGAGGTTTTCGTCCAGATTCTGGCAGAACACATCAAAGCCCAGCGCCACGCCGGAATTCTGCGCCGGCAGCTTCAGATAATCCATATACTCCGCGGAGGAGAGAACTCTCCCGAACCTGGGGATCATATCCCGATGGACCTCGTCAAAGAGCTGGCGCATCCGGTACTGGCGGTTGGGGACAAAGACGGTCTCCCCCTCCAGATCCTGCAGGCGGATCTTTTCCTTCTCCGCCAGCGGATGGCTGCGGGATACCACGGCGCAGCTGGGACTTTCAAAGATCAGCGTGCAGTCCAGCTTCTCTCTGTTTCTGGGGCTGACCAGCAGGGCCGCGTCCAGTTCTCCGGAGAGCAGCTGATTTTCACAATCATCATTTGTAACGCTGCTGATCTGTACCAGCATATCGGGATGCAGTGTCTGATACTGGATCACAAAATTGGAGCCGACGGCGTGAGCAGCCGACACAGAGAAGCCCATGCGGATCACATCCGGGTCACCCCGCCTGCGAACCATCCGCAAGGCAGCCGCATACTGGCGCTCGATCTCCTCAAAATACGGCCGGAGCATCATGCCGTCCCTGGTCGGACGGATGCCCTGACGGCTTCTTTCCAGCAATTTGACCCCCAGTTCCTTTTCCATCGCCTGCAGCTGGCGGCTCAGCCCCTGCTGGCTGATATTCATCTTTTCGCAGCTTCTGGATATCGCGCCGTCTCTGCATACCTGCAAAAATGCCTGCACCGTTTCGATCTGCATCGCCGCACCTCCGTAATCCCTGTTGATTTCCACAACAAACCGTTGTAGAATGATATCAGTACTATTGTATCACATTCCCCCGCCGTTCCTCTATACTAAAATTGTGATTAAGTGATTTTTCGCCAAAAATCATGAAACGGAGGTACAAACTATGAGTTTAAGACCCAAAATAGTCACACTGGCCCGCATGATCGGCGGTATTCCCGGTATGCTGAACAAGATTGACGAAAATGCACCGGAATATTATGCCCTGGAATGCGTCGTCACCGACGAAATGGCCGACGTGGCCGTCTGCGCCGGACTGAGAAAGCCCCGCACCATGCAGTATCTTGCCGACAAGTGCGGCAAGAGCCTGGAAGAGACCACCAGGCTGGCCCATCAGCTGGCCGACACCGGCGTTTTCACCATCTGGACCGACAAGAACGACGGCCTGGAGCGCTGCTATGTGGAGATCTTTGCACCCGGCACGCTGGAACGTATGGTCGGCAACCGCGAACAGCTGGCCAAGTATCCCCAGATCGGCAAAGCATTCGAAGAATACACCGCCCACACCGGCGCCTCCCTCGCCTCCACCCTGCCCATGGGCTCCAGCCTGATGCGCGTCATCCCCATTGAATCCGCCATCGACGGCAACCCGCAGGCCGTGGATTTCGAAAAGATCAGCTATTATATGGACAAGTTCGACGTCTATTCCGTGTCGGACTGCTCCTGCCGTGCCGCCCGCCGTGTGCTGGGTGACGGCTGCGGCCATCTGGAAACGGATATGTGCCTCCACCTCGGCCCCGCCGCGGAATTCTATGCCAATACCGGCAAGGCCCGCTATGTGACCAAGGAAGAAGCGCTGGAGCTCCTGAAGAGAGCCGAAGAGAACGGCCTGATGCACTCCGTGCCGAACATTCAGGATCCCGGTGAATCCGACTCCATCTGCAACTGCTGCGCCTGCTCCTGCTTCGGCCTGCGTGTCGGCCTGCTGTACGGCGCCCGCGACGCCATCCGCTCCAACTACGTCGCCAAAATCGACGAAGAAAAATGCGTAGCCTGCGGCCAGTGCGTGGAGCATTGCCCCGGCAACGCGCTGAAGATGGGTCAGAAGCTCTGCACCAAGGAGCCTCTGCCGGAAGAACCCTCCTACAAAAAGATCACCAACTCCGCATGGTCCGAAAAGGACTGGAATGTGGACTACAGAGAGAACAAGGAAGATACCGTTGCCACCGGCACCGCTCCCTGTAAGGCAGCCTGCCCCGCTCACATTGCCGTTCAGGGTTATCTCCGTCTTGCCGCCCAGGGCCGCTACCGCGACGCGCTGGCGCTGATTAAGAAGGAAAATCCCTTCCCCGCTGTCTGCGGAAGAATCTGCAACCATGCCTGCGAAGCGGAATGCACCCGCGGCACCGTGGACGAAGCCGTTGCCATTGACGAGGTCAAGCGCTTTATCGCCGACCAGGATCTGAGCGCGGAACACCGCTACATCCCGCCCATGGTCAACCAGATCGGCAAGCCCTACGAAGAAAAGATCGCCATCATCGGCGCCGGCCCTGCCGGTATGACCTGCGCCTTCTTCCTTGCCCAGAAGGGCTACAAGCCCGTCGTATTCGACAAGGCGCTCCGTCCCGGCGGCATGCTGATGAACGGCATCCCCTCCTTCCGTCTGGAAAAGGACGTGGTGGAAGCCGAGATCAACATTCTGAAGGAAATGGGCGTGGAATTCCGCTGCGGTGTGGAAGTCGGCAAGGACATCACCATCGATGAGCTGCGCGCACAGGGCTACAAGGGCTTCTACGTTGCCATCGGCGCCCAGGGCGGCAGAGCTCTCAACATCCCCGGTGAAGACGCGGAAGGCGTCCGCTCCGGCATCGACTTTGTGACCGATCAGAATCAGGGCAAGGACGTCACCCTCAAGGGCCGCACCGTCGTCATCGGCGGCGGCAATGTTGCCGTGGACGTCGCCCGTACCGCCATCCGCGTCGGCGCGGAAAGCGTTGCCATGTACTGCCTCGAAGGCCGTGACATCATGCCCGCCGCTGCCGATGAAGTGGAAGAAGCCGAAAAGGAAGGCATCACCGTGCAGAACAGCTGGGGTCCCAAGGAGATCCTCACCGAAAACGGCAAGGTCAAGGCCGTGGTCTTCAAAAAGTGCCTCTCCGTCTTCGATGCCGAACACAGATTTAACCCCACCTATGACGAAAACGACACCGTCACCGTGGAATGTGAAAACGTGCTGCTCTCCATCGGCCAGTCCATCGTCTGGGGCGACCTGCTGAAGGGCACCAAGGTCGAGCTGAACCGCAACGGCACCGTCAAGGTCGATCCCCGCACTTATCAGACCGCCGAACCCGACATCTTCGCCGGCGGCGACGTCTACACCGGCCCCAAGTTCGCCATCGACGCGATCGCAGCAGGTAAGGAAGCTGCCATCTCCCTGCACCGCTTTGTCCATGAAGGCCAGAGCCTGACCGCAGGCCGTGACCGCAGAATCTACCGCGCCCTCGACAAGAGCAATGCCGTTGTCCCGCTGGATTCCTTCGATTCCTCTTCCCGTCAGCAGCCCGGCTACAATGCCGCCAAGGCCCGCTCCTTCGGCGACACCCGCATCACCTTCACGGAAGAGCAGATCCGCAAGGAGACCGCCCGCTGCCTCGGCTGCGGTGCCACCAAGGTGGACGAATACATGTGCATCGGCTGTGGCCAGTGTACCACCAAGTGCGCCTTCGACGCCATCAAGCTGGTCAAGAACAACGACGCATGGGGCATGAAATTTGAGGTCCTGCCGCTCGCCGTTGCCAAGCACGTGGTCAAGCGTACCGCCAACATCGTTGCCAGCAGCCTCAAGGGCAAAAAATAAGGAGCCTTGCCATGCATGAAGTCGGTATCATCAGCTCGATGCTGAAAAAAATCGAACGGATCATGGAGCAGGAAGAGCTGACGCACGTGGAGAAGATCGTGATCGAGGTGGGCGAATTATCCGGCGTTGTTCCCCATTATATGGAGGAATGCTATCCCGCAGCGGTATACAAGACCCGCTTCGCCGAAACCAAGCTGGAAATGATCACCATCCCCGGCATTCTGCGCTGCGACGAATGCGGCATGGAATTCAACGGGTATCAGCACGATCTCTGCTGCCCCGCCTGCGGAAACCGCCAAAAGCACACGCCTTTGACGGGCCGCGAACTGCTCATCAAGGAAATCGTCGGATATTAAGGAGCGCCTATGGATCCCATTCGAATCATTGAAGTAAAAGAAAGTGTGTTTGCCGATAATGACCGGCAGGCGGAAGCGCTGCGCGGGCAGCTGCGCGGGGAGCGTACCTTCCTGATGAATCTCATGTCCTCGCCCGGTTCCGGCAAGACAACCACCCTGCTCCGCACCATCGAGCAGCTGCGTGACGAGCTGCGCATCGGCGTCATGGAAGCGGACATCGACTCCGCCGTGGATGCCGAGACCATCGGCGCCACGGGAATCCGCTCCGTCCAGCTCCACACGGGCGGCATGTGCCACCTCGATGCCGAGATGACCCGTCAGGGTCTTGCCGCCATCGGTACGGAGGATCTGGATCTGGTCATTCTGGAAAACGTGGGTAATCTGGTCTGCCCCGCAGAGTTTGACACCGGTGCGGTCAAGAACGTCATGATCCTTTCCGTTCCGGAAGGTCACGACAAGCCCCTCAAGTATCCGCTGATCTTCACGGTCTGCGACGCGCTGATCATCAACAAGATCGACGTGCTTCCCTATTTCGATTTTGATATGGAAAAGGTCGTGGAATACGCGCGGATGCGTAACCCCAAATTGGAGATCTTCCCGATCTCCGCCAAGACCGGAGAGGGCGTCAGCGCCTGGACCGACTGGCTGAAGCAGCAGGTCAAGGCCTGGAACGATCCCGCATAATCCCCGCATCCAACAAACAGCGGGACTCCCGAACACGTTCGGGAGTCCCGTCTTTTTGCGGTATGCGGTTCAGCGGTCGAAGAAGGGGCTTTTGCCCGAAATGCTGATGGGGATGCCGTAGACGATCTCGGTCCCTTCCGGCAGCAGCTTCATCCGCTTGGCGGCGATGCCGACGGACATCATGATGCGGGTATCCACCCGGGCATCCGCTGCCACGGAAACGGCAGAGCCCAGCGCGATGCCCAGATCGATGGAGTCAAAGGCGCAGGCGGCGTTCCGTTCCGCGCAGGCAGCGCAGCCGCCGAGTCCGCAATAGTTGCACCACGCATCGATGCCGCGGCGGTGATAGCCGATGCCCAGCAGCAGCACGGCGCCGGACTTGCGGACGCATTTTGCATCCCGCGGCAGAATGCCGGGGCCTCCCTCCGCAGCCATTTCCTCCATCACGCAGGCCAGCTTTTCCAGTTCGCCCTCCGTGAGGATCAACGATTCGATATAATCCATGCCCTTGGTCTTGGGCGCCGTTCTTGCGGCCGCGGCCATGGCCTCCGCCGTACGGATGAGATGCGCCTGTTCCGCATCCATGGAAGTAATTGCCATATGATACGCTTCCTTTCCCTTGGTGATCATTGCCCTCTCATTTTATCACACATTCTCTGCGGTGAATAGACTGTTTTTTTCCTGTTTCCCGAAGAATCAATCCATTTTACACAAAAATGAGTTTTGTCATTTGCGTGGAGTTCCGTCAACCGGAATGGAAAATTGTTAGAGCGGGAGCAGGATTGTTCATTGACTTTTTCCCCTCCAAAAGGTAAAATGGTAGGGAATATAAGGGAGGCGTATGCCCTGCTGCGTATTCGTCGTATCAGACACCACGTCAAATCGAGAATCTCCGCCATGCTGCTCTTCCCACAAAGCATGGCAAACAAATCTTTTAGGAGGAAATCACATTGAAAGATTGGGATCGTTTAATCACAGTTGAACAGATGGAAGAAGCAACTGCCTCTTTGCTGGAAAACGGCAAAAAGGTCGGCGCTGATTCCTGGCAGCAGCGTGTTAAGAACCAGACGCCGCACTGCGGCTTTGGTGAAGCCGGTACTTGCTGCCGTATTTGCTCCATGGGCCCCTGCCGCATCACCCCCAAGGCTCCCCGCGGCATCTGCGGCTGCGATGTCCACGGCATCGTTGCCCGTAACTATCTGCGTTTCACCGCCGGCGGTACTGCTACTCACTCCGACCACGGCCGCGAGATCATGCACACCCTGCACCAGACCCGCGAAGGCGGCAACTATCAGGTCAAGGATCCTGAAAAGCTGATCCGCATCGCCAAGGAATGGGGCGTTGAAACCGAAGGCAAGGACATTTATGATCTGGCTCATGAAATGGCTGAGATCGGCCTGCTGGAATACGGCAAGCCCTTCGGCAAGCTGAAGTTCATCGAGCGTGCAGAAGCTCATACCCAGGAACTGTGGGCCAAGGCCGGCATCGAACCCCGCGCCATTGACCGCGAAGTTGTTCAGTCCCTGCATATGACTCATATGGGCTGCTCCTCTGAGCCCGAAGCTCTGATCCGTCAGTCCCTGCGTGCCGGCCTGTCCGACGGCTGGGGCGGCTCCATGATGGGCACCGAGTTCTCCGACGTTATGTTCGGCACGCCCAAGCCCATGGACACCACCGCCAACATCGGCGTCATGGAAAAGGACAATGTCAACATCGTTGTTCACGGCCATGATCCTTCCCTCTCCGAAATGATCGTTTTCTATGCAAACGATCCCGAAATGATCGCTTATGCCAAGGAGCAGGGTGCCAAGGGCATCACCATCTCCGGCGTTTGCTGCACCGCCAACGAAGTCGCCA
>JAFSHY010000135.1 GCA_017440065.1 Oscillospiraceae bacterium
CCAAGGTGGACCGCAGCGCTGCCTATATGGCCCGCTATATCGCCAAGAACATCGTGGCTGCCGGCCTGGCAGAGAAGTGCCAGATCGAGCTGGCCTATGCCATCGGTGTGGCCCGTCCTGTTTCTGTTCTGGTGGAAACCTTCGGTACCGGCAAGCTCTCCGATCTGCAGCTTTCCGAACTGGTGGAACGCTGCTTCGACCTGCGTCCTGCCGCCATCATTTCCGCGCTGGATCTGCGCCGTCCCATCTACAGCCAGACCGCTGCCTACGGTCATTTCGGCCGTCCCGATCTGGATCTGCCCTGGGAAAAGACCGACCGCGTCGAACAGCTGCTGGGCAATATGTAATGCTGAAGAAAGATCCCTGTCCTCGGACAGGGATCCTTTTTTGGTTAGATGAGCAGCGGCTGCAGCTGAACGCCCTGCAGCGCGGCGTGGACTGTTTCGGGGATCCGCAGCACATCCGCGATGAGGGAAGTGGGCTTACCATGGGGGTCATCCTGCCCGAAGGGAACAAAGTAGTAATTCTTACGGTTCAGAAGATCTCCGATGTTTCTTGCCGCGGCGGAAAGTCCGTCGTTGGTGGAAACGCTGAGCACCACGGGTCTTCCGTTTCGAAGATGGGCTTTCGCGGCAAAGGTCACGGTGGAATCCGCAATCCCGGCGGAAAGCTTCGCCAGCGTATTTCCCGTGCAGGGCGCGATCACCAGCAGATCCAGCAGTTTTTTGGGGCCAAAGGGTTCCACCTCCTGCAGGGTTTTCTGCACAGGATGGCGGCAGATCTCTTCCATCTGTTCGATGAACCGCTCTGCGCTGCCGAATCTGGTATCACAGAAGGCGGCGTGTTCGGACATGATGGGGATCACGGTTTCATAGCGTTCTTTCAGCCGTTTCAGCGCGCGAAGCATGGTCTCAAAGGTGCAGAAGGAGCCGGTCATCGCGAAGCCTATGGTAATATGTTCCATTCTTTTCCCTCCGTTTCATTCAAAAGAACTGTCAGCATGATCTCTGCTGCGGTTTTTGGCGAGGTTTTGGCGGGAAGCCCCAGCGCGTGCAGCAGCTTCCGCTCGGATGTTTTCGCGATCCCGCCGGGCTGGGATGCCAGATCGATCAGCAGGCAGTCCGTACGGGTCATCATGCAATATGCTTCGGAAAATACAGGTTCCGGAACGGTGTTGAAGATCGCGTCATATTGTCCCGGATCGGTTTGATAGGAGCCGGTTCGGTCAGTGCGGAATCCGTCCGCTGTGCCTTCCCTTCGGGCAACGGTGACGTCCGCTCCCATCGCATCCAGTAAGCAGGACAGCTTTTTTCCGATCCTGCCGTAGCCAATCACGAGAAACTTTCCGCCGTGGATGGTGGAGGGAAGCTGCTCCATGGCCAGCTGCAGCGCGCCTTCTGCGGTCGGCAGAGCGTTTCCTTCCGCGAATTCGGGATAGGATGTAAAATCGCGCAGACGGGTCGCTGCTGCATCGGCGGCATCGGCATAGGGAGCAAAGCCTGTTCCCCAAAGAATCGTGTCTTTTGGTACGGACAGAAGGAACTCCGTAATACGAATGCCTGTTCCGGAAATGATGCCGTCTTTTGTCACGGTAGGGATCGGGAGAACAGTCACATCCGCAAAACGGATCGCGTTTCGGCTGTGTATTACGGGAAAACCGTATTTGTCAAGCAGCGCGGCAAGATAACATTGCCGTTCATCGCTGCCAATGACCGAGTATGTACGGGGCATTGGATCACCAGCCTTTCCGGACAGTATATGCAAAGATCCCTTCGAATGTGCCTGTGCTTGCATTTTTCGTTCGGTGCGGATATAATAGGGAAAAAAGGAGGGTTCGGCATGAGTGAATATGGTTTTATTCGGGATATGCTGGATGTCAAGGTGCTGATCCTCTATGTAGCGGATCTGGCAGAAAAACCGATGTCTGTCCAGGACATCTATGAACTGTGCTATCAGGATGACCGTCTGACGTATTTTGATGTGTGCGAGGCGATCCCGCAGCTGACCGCCAGCGGACATCTGGAGGAAGTGGAGCCGGGCTGTTACACCATTACGGAAAAGGGAAAAGAAAACGTGTCCATTACCGGTGATTCCGTTGCCTTTACAGTCAGAGAAAGCGCAAGGCTTGCGGTAGAGGAATTCAACCGTGAATGCAAGCGGAGCGGAAAGATCAGCACGGAGGTCGTAGAGGAAGACGGCACGTTCTTTGCAAAAATGGAGCTCCGCGATGACACCTCCAGACTGATCACTATGGAGCTTGCGGCACAGGATAAGAAGCAGGCAAGAAAGCTGGCTGCGGCATTTCATAAATGCGCGGAGCAGATCTACAGCGCTGTGCTGGATGATCTTTTGCTTGAATCGGAGGAAGAATAAATATGAATGGCGGGGTAAATCCCGCCATTTTTATATGAAATTGTTCAGAAATCGCAGATTGTCAAAACTACACAACAAAAGGCACTTGAAAAAGAACGAAATTGTGCTATAATGATAATAACCCAAGGTAATTGGGTACAGAAAGGGGCGACATCTATGAAACTACAAATCGTTGAAAAGAAAATCAGCCTTCCGGAAAATGTCCATGCTTATGCCGAAAAGAAAGTCACCAAGCTGGAACGCTATTTCCGGGATGATGCCGAAGCATTTGTCGCTTTTTCCGTTCAGAAGGGCAGGAACATTGTGGAGTTGACTGTTCATGCAGCCAATACCTATTTCCGCGCCAGCGAAAGCACCTCCGATATGTTTGCCTCCATTGACGCTGCGGTTGCAACCATTGAAGGCCAGATCCGTAAGAACAAGACCCGTCTTGCCAGAAGGATCCGTCAGGATGCTTTCGTCAGAAGCCCGGAAGTCACCTCCTTTGCACCGGATGAACCCGAAGAGGGTGAATTCGAGATCGTCCGCACCAAGCGGTTCGCGATCAAGCCGATGACAAGGGAAGAGGCCATCCTGCAGATGAATCTGCTGGAGCATACGTTCTTTGCCTTCAAGGACGAGGAAGCAGACGGCGCCTTTGCGGTCGTGTATAAGAGAAACGACGGCGGCTACGGCTTGATTGAAAACGAAGAGTAAGTCCGGGGAGAGCATCTCCTCTATATATAGAAAGCAGGCGCCATCGGCGTCTGCTTTTTTACGAACTGAGCTCTGTGGATAGAAATAGAAAAAAGTGTAAAAAACGAAAAATTATGCTTGACAAACGAAGATCGTTCTGTTATTATCAAAAAGCTCTCTCGAGAGCGGGACAAATTCACAAAGACTTCAGTCAAAACTAATTTTAAAAAATAAAAATTAGTGCTTGACAAACGAAGGAACCTGTGATAGAATGCATCCTGCGCTTGAGAAAAGCGAGTGTACCTTGTAAATTAAAC
>JAFSHY010000136.1 GCA_017440065.1 Oscillospiraceae bacterium
AGGTTTTGCACCATTCGATACGCGGGATTCCTCGCGTCCGCTTGGAATGACAAAATCGAAGGCGGCATAACGGGCGGTTAATAACCGCCCCTACAGATTCTGAATTACGTTCGCAAAGATTTGTAGGGGCGATCATTGATCGCCCGTTGGACTTCGGTATTTAGATACGTGGGAGATTCTTCGCATTCGCTCAGAATGACAAACAAGGCGGGATGTGTCAATCTTCAATCTCCATTCTCCAACCTCCAATATTCACGCTCCACGGTCTCGTTTTCCGCGGTATGAAAAATCCCCGGTACGGAATTCCGTACCGGGGATCTTTACGAAAACTTACTCGCCCTGCAGGAGGGAGAGGGCTGCCTCGCGGATGAAGCGTTCCGCCGTGGGAACGTCCGTCCGGTTGGAGGCAAAGCAGAGGATGAAGGGCTTTTCGCCGTAGACGATGGCCACATCGTTGGTGATGCCGTCGTCCTCGCCGGTCTTATGGCCGACGGGCGTGCCTTCGGGCAGATAGCCGGGGATCTTATGGTTGATCTGCTGCTCCAGCAGCAGCTTTTCCATTTCACGGCTGACCTGCTCATTCACAAAGGTATGGCGGTAGATCTGCTCCAGCAGCTCGCCCATCTCGGCGGGAACGATGCGGTTTTCCATGCCCTTGGCGGCGCTTTCGGGATCGAACAGGCGGCGCTCCAGATGGGTATCCTTCAGGCCGAAACCCTTGAATTCCCCATTGAGGAAGTCCAGTCCGAACCGGCGCAGCAGCAGGTTGGTGGCTGCATTGTCCGAGAGGGAGATCATCAGGCCGCAGAGCGTGCGGATATCGGCGGGGACATCGCCGGTGAAGAAGTACAGCGCGCCGCAGGGCGGCACCTTATCTTCATCCTTGCAGACGATGATCTCGGAGAGATCGGCGCGACCCTCGGCAGCCATCTTCATGATGGCCGCGTAGACGGGCAGCTTAATGACGCTGGCAGCTTCAAACATCTCGCGTTCACGGTAGCCGAAGGTCTCGCCGGTGGTCAGATCCTTGTAGTAAAGACCCACATCACCGGGCAGAGCGGCTACACGCTGCAGGATCTCAGCCTTCGTCATTATTCTTCCTCGCTGTTGTCGATGAGGTCGGTATCATATTCCTTGCCGCCGTTCAGCTTCCGGAACAGGAAGTAGAAGGGAACGCAGACGGCAACGATGATCAGACCCTTGAGGGAGGTGATGGGATCGGAAACGAAGTTATTGACCAGCAGGACAACGAAGAAGATGATGGTCAGGATGATGACGGGAATACCGCCCCAGACCTTGTAGGGACGCTCCATGTCGGGGAACTTGACACGGAAGATCAGAACGGCGATGACGGCCAGCAGGTTGATGAGTGCGGAAACGGTGATGAGCCAGTCGGTCAGAGTCTGCAGGCTGTTGAAGCAGACCAGAATGATGGACATGGCGGAGGAGAGCAGGATGGCATTGGCGGGAACGCCCTTTTCATTGACCTTGGTCAGGCCCTTGAAGAAGTAGCCGCCCTTGGCCATGGCGTAGTAGGTACGGGGGAAGACGAGGCAGTCGCCGTTGACGGTGCCGACGATACCGACGGTCATACCGATCAGGACGATCCACTTACCGGCCTGACCCAGAACGCGGGTAGCGGTCTCGGTGCCGAGGTAGAGGTTGCCGCCGGAGATCAGCTCGTTGACTTCGGCTGCGGGGATGACGCGGTAGATGGCGAGGTTGAAGAGGGTGTAGACCAGAGTGATGAAGCCCATGGAAATGATGATAGCCAGAGGAATATCTCTCTTGGGCTTCTTCATTTCGCCGGCGACGGTGTTCAGGTTGGTCCAGCCTTCATAAGCCCACAGGGAGGCGAAGGTGGCATAGCCGATCAGCTTGACAATGCCGATGAAGCCGGGGTTCCGGCCGTCCACGAAAGCGGTGGAGGGGCTCAGATCGGGCGTCTGGGTGCCGAAGAAGATGCCGATGACGATGACCAGCACCAGAGGAATGACACGGACGACCATGGAGAAGTTCTGGATGTAAGCGCCGAACTTGACACCGCGCAGGTTGATCAGCGTGAAGATCACGATGATGCCGATGGCGATGAGCTTCACGACCAGATCGGACAGACCGAACTGTTCCTTGAAGGCGGTGACGGCGGCCAGAGCCAGAGCCGCGATGGAGCCGGAGCAGGTCAGCAGGAATCCGGAGAAACCGTTGATGAAGCCCAGCATGGGATGGTAAGCCTTGGACAGGTAGGTGGTCAGACCGCCGGTAACAGGCATTTCAGCGCCCAGTTCGGCAAAGCAGAGGCCGCCGAAGATGGAGATGATGCCGCCGACCAGCCAGCAGAGCAGCGCCATGCCCATGGACATGTTGGTGCGCTCCAGAACGTAGCTGCCGAGGTAGTAGATACCGGAGCCGATGGTCATGCCGGCCACGAGGCTCACGCCGGAGAACAGGCCGAGTTCTTTCTTCAGCTTGCCGCCGGAGTTCTTGGTGTTGTTAGACATATGTAAGATCCTCCTTAGATTTTACGTACGGATTTACCCGCGTTTCGGCAAACGATGCTGCCGTCCCTTGCAGCAATTTTACCGTTCACGATAACATAATCGATGCCCTTCGGTGCCAGCAGCGGCTCCGCGAAGGTGGCACGGTCCTCGATGGTTTCGGGATCGAAGATGACCACATCGGCATCGGCGCCCACGTTCAGCCGTCCCTTGCGGGAAAGCCCCAGATGGTTCGCGGGCATGGCGGTCATTTTGTTTACCGCCTCATAAAGGGAGATGACGCCCTTTTTGGCATAACGGGCGATCAGCCGCGGGAAGGCGCCGGCGGCGCGGGGATGACCCTGACCGGACGAAAGCGTTCCGTCGCTGCCCAGCATCACGCCGGGATGGCGGAAGGCCAGATCCACCTCTTCCTGCATCATAACATAGCATATGGTCTTGCAAGCGGGAAAATCCCTGCGAACCTCGTCAAAGATCTCCTTCGTGCAGCGCTGACCCTTGTACTTGCCCTCGCAAAGCTCCACAACGTCATAGCCGCAGCCGTAGCGGTCGCGCCAGCCGTCATCGTAGGTGGTGGAGCCGAGGTCGGTGGAGAAGGCATCGTAGGGATAGCAGTCGCAGCCGATCTTCAGGCCTTCGGCCTTGCAGTGGTCTACCTGCCGCAGGAAGCGCTCCATCTGTCCGAAGCCCGCCATGCTGCCGATGTGGGAGATCTCCATGGGCAGGGAAAGGGTTCTGCCGATGTCGATGAATTCCTCCGCCGCGGCGAAGACGGCTTCGGCATCGTCGCGGATATGGGCGGCAAGGACGCCGCCGGTAACACGGCAGCCCGCCGCCGTCTGCAGCAGCTCGTCCCGATCCAGACCGGGAACATAGCGGATGCCGTAGGAGATGCCGAGGCAGCCGCGGAGCAGGCATTCTTCCAGCTCCGCCGCCATCTGCGCCTTCTGGGCTTCGGTGGCGGGACCGTATTTATCGGTGCAGCCGGATTTCACGCGGAAATATTCATGACCGGCCATCATGGCGATGTTGACCGCCGTGCCCTGCTTGTCCACAAGGTCGAGGTAGTCGGCAGGATGGTATTTCACTTCGCCGCAGTTGCCCGCGACGGCTGTGGTCACGCCCATGCGGAGCATGGTGTTCTGGATGGCGGTCTCAAGGTCGTTGTCTATGGTGCCGTCCTCCAGCACGGGGTCTTCGTGCATATGGATGTCGATAAAACCGGGGCAGACGACCTTGCCCGCGGCATCGATGGTCACATCGGCAGCGGCTTCGGCAGGGTCGATGGCAGCCACGCGGCCATCCTGCAGGAGCAGGTCATGGACAGAGTCAATGGAATTGGCGGGGTCGATCAGCCGGCCGCCGCGGATCAGGATCTTCATAGCGTTTCCCACCTGAAAAAAGATTTCCACTATCATACATCACTTCGTTACTGTTGTAAAGTGCTAACGTATAAAATAATGAAAATTCTATGAACGATTTTAAGCCATTATATAAGCATGAAGTTCTGTTGTAAACCGCATTTTTTGCTATTCTCTGCGCAAATCGTGCGGGTTGATAATTTATTGTGAAAAAGATGCGGAAACAGCATGCGATTTCCGCTCAGAACAGATGTTCCTTACCCCTCCTGTCATTCTGAACGCATGAAATGCGTGAAGAATCTCCGACGTTCCGTATGCTGCCCCTTGGCTCCCCCTTTGGGGGAGCTGTCACCGAAGGTGACTGAGAGGGTTTCCGGCGCCTTGTTTCCCTCTCCGTCCTCACTGTGCTCGGACACCTCTCCCACAGGGAGAGGCAAGGACGGGTTCGGGACGCGAAACGCGTCCCCAACATTTTGATCCGCTACATTATATTATATAGTATACGGTCTGCGGATGCCGTCTGTGCCGCCGCGTTTGGGGGCGTTAAGAATTTACGAACTGTTCACGAAAACCGATTGCAAAGGCGGGGGCAAAATGATACACTAGGAGCGCAAACCCCATTCCCATAAGAAAGTGAGAAGAGAAACCTATGGATTGCAAACATTGCGGCGCTCCCCTGAACGAAGAAGATCAGGTCTGCACCGAATGCGGAACCCCTGCGGAAGAGCTGCAGGATACGGCCGCGGAACTGACCGAAACCGCTGCCGAAGTAACGGAAGCCCCTGCGGAAGAGACCGCTGAGACCGAAGAACCCGCTGCCGAGATCATCTTTGCGGAAGAACCCGCTCCCAAAAAGAACACCGGCCTGATCGTTGCGCTGGTGGCCTGCATCGCAGCCATCGTCGTGCTGCTGGTGCTGCTCGTGACCGGCGGCAAGGATGTGCCTGCCGAGACCGAGCCTCCCATCATCCCGCCCGAAGATCAGACGCTGGAAGCTCCCGCCGACAGCGAGCCTGCCGAAGATGAGACCGCGCAGCCCGAGGATGTGGGCGGCATCGACGAAGAGTGGCTGGTGCAGCCCTATGTTCCCGCCGCCTCCTATGTGAACGACGATCCCGCTGCCTTTACGGAGGAGCTGCTCTCTACCGTCGTTGCAAGCTGCGGCGATTCCGAGATGACCAACGAAACGCTGACCTATTACTACTGGCGCGAATATTTCACCTTTATGAATATGTACAGCTCCTACATCTCCATGCTGATGGATCCCTACGGCCGTCTGGATGAGCAGGAAGCCATTACCGGCGGTCAGTCCTGGGATGAGATGTTCATGGATTATGCCATGACGAGCTACCACACCTATGCCGCCGCCGCAACGGAAGGCCGCGCAGCCGGCTACGAGCTGACCGCCTCCGAGCAGGAGGGTCTGGAAAACATCGACGCCGAGCTGGAGTCCTATGCCACCCTCTACGGCTTTGATTCCACGGATGCCTATCTGCAGCTCAGCTTCGGCCCCTACGCTTCTGCGGAAAACTACAAGGCATTTATGGCAGAATATACCTACGGCGCCTCCTATCTGGAGCATCTGCTGCAGGAAGAGGAGATTTCCGCTGCCGATGTGGAAGCCTACTACGAGGAAAACAAGGAAGATCTGATCGCGGCAGGTTTGGAAAAGGACGACCGCCCCATGGTCAACATCCGCCACATCCTTATCATGCCCGAGGAAGTCACCGTTGCCGAAGGCGAAGCGGGCTATGAAGAAGCCAAGGCTGCCGCTCTGGCCGCCGCGGAAGCTACCGCTTCCGACATCTATGCCCAGTGGCAGAACGGCGCGATGGACGAGGATTCCTTCGCCGCACTGGCCATGGAGCATTCCCATGACGGTTCCGCACCCAACGGCGGTCTGATCGAAAGCATCCGTCCCGGTCAGACCGTGGAAAACTTCGACGCATGGTGCTTCACCGAAGGCCGCAAGGTCGGCGACCATGGCCTGGTGGAGACCGAATTCGGCTACCACATCATCTTCCTCTCCGGTATCCAGGAGGAATCCTACTGGTACCAGACCGTGAAGGCCGAATATGAAAACGACCTTTACATGGAGATCTGCCGCGGCATCAGCGACCGCTATCCGCTGACTACCGACCTGAGCAAGGCCGTCATTTATCCCGTCAATGTCGATATTCTGAATCAGGCTCAGTAAAATCCCAAAGAGGTGAACCCCGATGAAAATGCTGTTTTTCATCAACCCGAATGCCGGCCGCTCCGGCATCCGAACCCATCTGCTGGAAGTGCTGCGGATGTTCTGCGCCGCAGGCTGGGAGGTGCGTACCCATGTGACCTCCGGCCCGCAGGAGATCACCCGCAAAATCATCGAAGAGGGCGAAGGCTACGATATGATCGTTTCCTCCGGCGGCGACGGCACCCTCAACGATACCGTTGCATGCCTTCTGAAGCTGGAACATCCGCCCGTGCTGGGCTATATCCCCGCAGGCACCATCAACGATGTGGCGGCCACGCTGCATCTTTCCATGGATCCCGTGGAGGCCGCCAAGACGATCCTGAACGGTGTGGCCATGCCGCTGGATGCCGGCACGATGAACGGCCGCGGCTTTGCCTATGTGGCTGCCTTCGGCGCCTTTACGGAGGTGACCTATATCACCTCGCAGGACACCAAGAAGGCCTTCGGCAAGCTGGCTTATCTGCTGCAGGGCATCAAATCCCTGTCCGAGATCCGCCCCATCCATGCCCGCGTGATCGCAGACGGCATTGAGGACGAGGATGATTTCCTCGTGGGTCTGTTCTGCAGCACCCGTTCCGTGGGTGGCTTCCGTCCCGCAGCTACCATGGAGAATCCCGCCATTTCCCTCAATGACGGTCTGTCAGAGGTCGTTTTTGTGCGGAATATCCGTAAGCTGGCGGATCTCAACGAAGCGGCCACCCAGCTGCTCAAGATGGATCTCTCCAACAGCAAACGGTTCCTGTATTTCCAGTCTCCCCACATCCGTGTGGAATTTGACCGGGATATCAGCTGGACCCTGGACGGCGAGGACGGCGGCAGCTGCCGCGTTGCCGACCTGCAGAACCATCACCATGCCATCCGCATCATGGTTCCCGGAAATTGAATCCGTATCTGAATCAGAACCCGCCCGCAGGCTAAGCCCGCGGGCGGGTTTTTTGCCTGTTACCCCTCCTGTCATTCTGAGGAGCGCAGCGACGAAGAATCTCCGACGTTCCGTATGCTGCCCCTTTGGCTCCCCCTTTGGGGGAGCTGTCACCGAAGGTGACTGAGAGGGTTCCCGGCGCCTTGTTCCCCTCTCCGTCCTCACTGCGCTCGGACACCTCTCCCACAGGGAGAGGCAAGGACGGGTTCTATGCATGGTACCGTGGTTCTCACAGGGGCGGGCGTCCCCGTCACCTGATGGAATCTCCCGGTCAGCTTCGCTGACAGCCCCCGTTGACAAGGGGGCCTTTTGAGCCTCCCTTGTCAACGGTCCATTCTCCGTTATGAAAGGTCAGCGCCGTTTCCAGAATGGGCATTACCCGCTCCCCGATCGCATCCAACTGTTGCAGCGGCAGCGGGTTTTCCCCGAGGCCGCATTCCACGGTATAGGCGGGCTTTTTGAATCTGCGGAGAAACCAATCCTTGTAGCCCGCGTAGGCGGATTCCGCCGGCACCTCCGCCAGCCGGTAACCGGAACGGCGCGCCATCTCCTCTCCCATGGCCTCGGCATCCGGCGGCTCGATGCCGTCGTACTGCCAATAGATCTCCTCGCCCTGGGCGTGGAGCGTGACCATCACATCCGGTCTGACCCGGCAGGCCAGCTCCGCCATGATGCGGCTTTCCGGCTCCGAGAGGGGATGCGGCCCGGGCCAGTTTCGGGCTGCCGGGGCAGAAAGCCTCTTAATCTCCACAGCTCTTTCCCAGCCCGCGGGATAATTGAGGTTGAGATCCACCCCACGGCCGTTGGCCTTCCAGTACCGCAGCGGTTCTCTGCCCGCCATATCACGGGCAAGCCGAGCCTCCTCAGCCGTCAGTTCCCCGCGGGATACGGCGACCCCGTCGGGGTTCACACAGGGTACCGCCCAGACCCGCGCGCAGCACTGCAGATCCTCTCTTCGGCAGAATTCCGCCCAAAACCGCAGCAGCAGCCGTTCGGTGATCCACTCGCTGCCGTGGAACGCCGCGCAGAGCAGTACACGGCGGCTGCCTCTGCCGCCCTGCAGGCAGACGATGGGGCGTCCCCACACCGAATATCCGAGAATC
>JAFSHY010000137.1 GCA_017440065.1 Oscillospiraceae bacterium
AAAACAGTTTCGGCCAGTGCAGAACCGGTCATAACGAGGGAGAACTGCATACCGATGGCAGTAACGATGGGGATCATGGCGTTACGCAGACCGTGCTTAAAGATAACACGCTTATGAGAAGCGCCCTTTGCCTTAGCGGTGGTCATGTAGTCCTGGCGGAGCACATCCAGCATGGCAGAACGGGTCGTTCTGGTGATCAGAGCAGCAAGGCCGAGACCGACAGTGGTGGCAGGCAGGATCAGATAACGGACACCGTCAGAACCGCCGGTAGGCAGCCAGCCGAGGTTAACGGCAAAGACAATGATCAGCATCAGACCGAGCCAGAAGTTGGGCATGGACACGCCGAACAGGGCGAACACAGTACCCAGAGTATCCTTCCAGGTATTCTGGTTCAGAGCGGTCCAGATACCGAGAGGGATAGAAATGATAACGGAAATGATCAGAGCCGTGCCGCCCAAAGTAAGCGTCATAGGCAGACGACCCATGAAGGTCTGGAACACATCCAGCTTGGTTACATAGGAAGTACCCATGTCACCGGTAACCATACCGCCGATGTAGCGGAAATACTGTACGAAGAACGGATCGTTCAGACCCAGTTCCTCACGAAGGGCTTCCTGCTGCTCAAAAGTAGCATTTTCGGGGAGCATCGACATGACGGGGTCGCCGCCGGTGAGGCTCATGGCCCAGAAAATGAGGAGAGAGGTCAGCAGAATGGTCGGGATCATCAGGACCAGTCTTTTCAGAATATAGCGAATCATGTATTACGCTCCTTCTTTCACTCTCTGTGAATTTCAAGGCCGGACAGCGTAGCCGCCGTCCGGCCTTGGTTGCAAGTCTAAGCCGATTTAGGGTGCCAGTAGATTACTTGGCAACGTAGGCATGAGTCCAGACGTGGTTGCCGCCGCCGAACAGATAGGTGCCGGTCAGGCCGTTGCGGTAGGCGATCACGAGGTCAGCAACATACAGAGGAACCTGGGGGCATTCTTCAGCCAGATACTTCTGCAGTTCGATGGACTTGGCTTCGCGCTCAGCGGGATCCTTGATGGTCTGAACTTCATAAGCCATAGCGTCAACAGCTTCATCATAGAAATGATGATAGTTGGTAGCATAGCCGGTGCAGAACAGTTCTTCATAGATCTCGGACAGGCGGTCGATAACGTTCCATCTCCACAGGAAGATCTGATGGCTGCCGGCCTGGCATTCTGCCTTCAGAGTAGCCTGGTCCAGGGAAACGATCTCAACATTGATGCCGATTTCCTTCAGGTTGTTCTGGATCAGAGGAGCGATGGTCTTGTAGGGATCGTCGGTAGCAGCGTACAGTTCGACGGTCAGTTCGCCGGGCTGATAGCCGGCGTCAGCCAGCAGCTGCTTGGCGCGCTCAACATCATAGGTGTAGGCGCCAAGGTCGGGCTCGTTGTAGAAGGTGGGAACGCCGCGGTTAACAACGGTATCCTGGGTCTTGCCCATGCCGCCGAGAACGATCTGAACGATAGCGTCCTTGTCGATGGCGCAGGAGACAGCCTGACGCAGGGTCTTGTTGTCGAAGGGAGCCTTTTCGCAGTTAAAGCCGAAGTAGAACAGACGGGTACCGGCTTCAGTATGAACGACCAGGTTCTCGTCCTTTTCGAGGAACTGCAGTTCGGTGGTCAGGGGGTCGATGCAGACGTCGATTTCGCCGTTCTGCAGAGCCATGACACGGGAGGTAGCCTCGAGGAGGGGCTTGAAGACGATCTTGTCAGCAACGCCGGGAGCGTTCATGCCCTCGGTGTCGGTGCACCAGTAGTTTTCGTTCTTGACGAAGGTAACGCTCTGGCCTTCAACCCAAGCTTCCAGCTTGTACTGACCGGTACCGATCAGCCAGGGTTCCTTGACGCTGGAGTCTTCATAAGCAGCCTTGGACTGGATAACCAGAGGACGGCCGGCCAGGGAGGACAGCAGGTCATTGGAGTAGGAGGAGGTCTTCATAACGAAGGTCAGTTCGTCACGAGCTTCCACACCGGTAACGAGAGCGAGACCGGCGATACCCTTTTCAAGACCCATTTCGAAGGTGAAAACGCAGTCTTCAGCGGTGCAGGGCTTGCCATCGCTGAACTTGATGCCTTCATAGAGATGGAAAACGAGGGTGTTGTCATCTTCCCATTCCCAGCTCTTAGCAATCTGACCACCGTATGTAGAACCGGAGGAAGCCTGTTCGGCGGGGTTCTTCAGGTAGATCAGGCCCTGATGAGTCAGGGTGATGCAGTTGTTGTTGATCTGGTCATTCTGTTCCTGGGGGTTCAGGTTGTTGATGTCCTGAGCAATGCCGATGGTGAGGACATTGGCCTCAGCCTTCTTGCCGCCGCAGGCAGCAAGGGACAGAACCATAACCACGACCAGAAGCAGAGCAAGCAGCTTCTTCATTTTGGTACTCTCCTTTAATTTCGTTTAGATCCAGCATTTTATGCCGGCAGGATCGGCGGCATATCGTAACTCCGCATATTGCGGAGGTTACTTCAGACAAAATGGACAAGCAAACCTATGCCTTCTACATGATACCATAATACGGGAATACGGTTCAAAAGTCAAGGTTCATAAAGCGTAAACTTAAAGTATGTCGAATTCAGAGCATTTGTATCTTAATCTTATGCCCTGTCTATGCGCATTTTTAATTCATTTTGCAGAAACCGCACCGTAGAAATGGATCACATTAATATCGTCCTCACGGTATTCGCCATGGTTGCCGTGACCGTCCCAATCCAGATGGTTGCCGTGGTCAGAAGCCCAGACGATCAGACCGTTGTGCTCCTTCCAGCTTTCTTCGGCAGCAGTGGCAAGCACATCAAAGGCATCAATATGATGCTGCGCAGCAGCCATGGCCTCGGGGCATTCGGGAGTATAGGTATGGATCATGTCATCGTATTCCTGGTTATAGGCAACGATCAGATCGTAGTTGTCTTCTTTCAGCAGCTCAGCGGTCTTGGCAGTAACATCGGCATCGTAGGGCAGGATGTAGTAATCAATGGGGCGTTCGGCAAAGATCTTTGCCATACTGGAATCCGCCACTGCCACAAGGGCTACCTTCTTCCCTGCTCTGGCAGCCGCGTCAAAGAGAGAATCGATCTTGATCACGGGCTTGGCATACTGACGGATGCCGTGAACGGCAGGCATCGCGCCGGTATACATGGTTCCGAAACAGACAGGCGTGACAGAAGGCATCACGGTTGCCACGGGGACTGCCAGCTGCACGTGCTTTTCCACGGGCAGGAACATTTCCGTATACTTCTGCCAGAACCAATGGCCGATGCAGTCAGGATTGTAGATCAGAACACGGTCGGCTTTGCCGCCAAGACGGTTCTGCACAAGGCTGTCTACGGAAGGAATGGACGCGGCGCTGAATTCGGGAGCCTCAATGCCCATGGCCTTGGAAACAGAGGCAGCGAGCTGCGTCATGGAATAGGAATTCATCATAATTAACACCTCTACGCTTTTCTTAAAGTATCGCGAGTATATAGATATAATATCGGGTTTCTGCTTTCTTTGCAAGTATGGGAACTGACAATCTTTTCATCAGAACGATTGACAGGAATTTTGAAACCTCATATAATGAGGGAAATCCATTCATTTCAGGAGGTTCACCATCCATATGGGTCTGTTTTTCGATCAAGGCAACCTGAATCAAAAGCTTGAGGAAGCAACCGTTCGCGACCATACCAATATGCGCAACTGGAGCGAACGCAGAAAGCGCCGTTATGACCGCGTCATGAATGAGCCGCTTATGCCGAAATTCTGCACCGTCTGCTTTTACAGCATGATCATTGCCACTTCCGTAATGGCTATTTTCGATCTGTATGCCAGTCTGACGTATCTTTCCGATCTCGGCTTCCTGCATATGATGCGCAATGTATCTACGTCCGCCTTCTACGGCTGGCTTCTTTTCGCGGTTCCGCTGATCCCCTGCTGCCTTTGGCAGCTGCATAAGGGCTTTTCCGATCCTTATTTTGAAAAGTTCCTTCTCAAAAGAAACGGCAAGCCCAGAATGCCGCTGGAAAAGAAATTCAGGCTTTATACGATCGTTGCCGTGGCCGGCATCGCCGTATTCTTTTTCCTGTATCTGCTGGTTCGGATCTTCCTGTGATCAGCCGGCAGGGCTCTTCTCCAGAATAATGCCGTAAAGCTGCTCCGTATCCGCAGCGGAAGCGAGACTTACTGTGTAGATCCGCTCTCCCGCCACAAGACGCACAACTTTGTCAGAGGAACGGTAGACGCAAAGGGTGTAGGTTCCCCATTCGGGATGTTCCCAGCTTCCGCTCTTGCCGCGAAGATCATCCTTTCCTTCCAGCATCGTGCCGAACTCGGGCTGCTCCAGCAGCTCCGCTTCCGTGATCTGCTCATAAGGAATTACCACAGCGGTGCCGTCATGCAGCGTAAGCATCAGTTCCGATGCGGAAGGCGCCACCGAAAGGCCGGAACCGCGGAACAGACTGAACACCAGCACCGCGACGATCAGCAGCACAGACCAAAGGAAATTCCGCTTCCAGTACGTCTGCTCGCGGGACATTTCCTCCCGCACACTCCTCGCTTCATTCTTATTTTCATCCATATCGTTCACCTGCTCAGACAAGCTGCCGGAAACGGCAGCTTATTTTATTCCCTGCTGACGCAGGAATATCTTCATGACCCATGTATGGGGCAGAAGTTTTACACCCAATACCTGCAGCTTGACCTTCCAATGGAAAATGGATACAGGCTTCTTCGTATGATAAAGATCACGAATCGCCTGCTTGACCACATCCGCAGGATCCAGCATCACCGTAAAGTTGGTAATATACCGTTTCTCCTTCGGCTGCGCGCGGTCAAAAAAGCTGCTGTCCGTCCAGTAGGGGCAGACCGCCATCACGCGGATTCCTCTCTGTTCCATTTCCACACCCAGCGAACGGGTATAGCTGAGAACAAATGCCTTGGTAGCGGCATAGGTGGCAATATAAGGAACGGGCTGGTAGGCGGCAACGGAAGCAATCTGCGCGATCCTGCTGCCCTTTTTCATATAAGGAAGGGTCAGTTCCGTCAACACCGTCAGCGCACGGCAATTGAGATCGATCATATTGGCGGACTCCTGCGCTCCGACCTCTTCAATGGGCGCAAACTTACCAAATCCGCTGGCATTGACCAGAAGAGAAACCTCCGGCTGATGCTCACGAAGCATCGCCGCATAGATTTCCATGGCATCGGGAGCAGTCAGATCCAGCGAAACGGGTCTGATTGGAATGGTACATTCCGCCTTCAATGCTTCCAGCCGTTCTCGGCTGCGGGCAATTGCCCAGATCTCATCAAACTGCTCTTCCCTGCCGATCTGCAGAACAAATTCTTTTCCCATACCGGAACTGGCGCCGGTAATGACCGCGATCTTCATAAATATTCTCCTTTACAGAATGATACCACCGCCCAAAAGGCGTTCTCCGTCATAGATGGCTGCAGCCTGTCCGCGGGCAGGCGCCCGAACCGGCTCTTCCGTTTTGATCATCGCCCGACCATCTTCCATCGGAAAGACCGTACAGGACGGCGTTTCCCACTTGGTATGGCGAATGCGGACACGGCCCGTAACCTCGCCCTCCGAAACCTCCGTCAGCCAGCGAAGATCCCGAACATAGAATTCTGTCTTAAACAGATCCTCCCAATGACGCAGCACGATCTCATCGGTCTCGGGTCGGATCTGCGCGATATAAAGCTTTCTTTCGTTGTAAAGCCCCTTCCAACGCTGCCCCACCGTATAGCGGTGGATGCCCTCATGCTGACCGATCACGGTTCCGTCATCCAGCACAAAGCTGCCTTTGCACGGAACTGCGCCTCTGCGGGACAGCCAGCCGATATAATCCTTATCCCGAATAAAGCAGATCTCCATACTGTCGGGCTTATGCGCCACAGGAATGCCGAATTCTTCGGCCAAAGCGCGGACTTCGGATTTGATATAGTTCCCCAGCGGCAGCAGCAGACGTTCCGCCTGTTCTCTGTATAAACGGCACAGCATATAACTTTGATCGTTTTCTGTTCTCCCCATATAAAGGCTGCCGTTTTCCGTCCGCGCGTAATGACCCGTTGCAACGTACTTCGCGCCAAGTCTGTCCGCAGCGGCGCAGAGTCCGCGGAACTTAACGGAAGGATTGCAGGCTATGCAGGGATTCGGCGTTTCGCCGCGCAGATAGCTCTCCGCGAAGGGCTTGCAGACGCAGGCCTCCAGTTCCTCACGGATGTCAAGGATCTCAAGAGAAACGCCAAGAAATTCCGCCGTACGGACGGCATCCTCCCGCTCCGATTCCGTTCCGATATCAAGATAGACGCCATGGACAGCATATCCGTCCCGCTGCAGCAATCTCGCCGCCACCGCGGAATCCACACCGCCCGAAAGCCCAAGCACTACTTTTTCCATCTTAAGCTCCTATCGGCAGAAACCTGCCGCATCTTTTTCATATAATTTCCGAACCTCACGGTAGCCCTGCGGAACGTAAGTCACAGAAGAGATCTTCGGCCCGGACACACCGTACTTGGGATTATACCCAAAGAGATTGATATAACGGTGCAGATCATCGCATTCTTCCGCCATCGCCCAGAGAAGCTCCACCGTTGCCGCCGCATCGTCCACTGCGCGATGGGTATTTTCGCCCGAAAGTCCATAGGCTTCGATGGCGTTTTTCAGCTTGTGGGGGTATTCCCTTCTGTCCTTATAGACCGTCATGGCATCCAGCATTTTGATCCCCTTCAGCAGATGGGCAAGCCCGAAGGAATGCAGGAAATAGAAGAGGAAGCACAGGTCAAACTGCGCGTTATACGCTACCAGCAAAATGCGGCCGCCCTGCAGATAGGACGCGATCTTCGACGCGGCCTCTTCTTTGGAAATGCCGTCTTTCATAAGCATCTCCTCGGTAATTCCCGTCAGCTGGGTAATGAAGGGAGGCAGTTTCTTTCCCCCGGAAAGGCGGATCAGCAGATCGTCGCTGCGTACTGTTTCCGGTCTTCCGTTTTTTAAAGAAGTCTCCAGAATCCCGACTTCAATGATCTCATCGTTTTTGCAGTCAATGCCCGTGGTCTCCGTATCGAAGACGATGATCCGGTCAAACTGCTCTCTCAATCCTTGCAGCATAGATACTCCTAATCGTTATTGGAACATTTCTCCGCATCGATGGCCAGAACCACGAGCAGCGCCAGCAGCGCGGACTGCGGTTCGCAAACATCGATCACATAGGTATCCGTAAAGCGGAACAGCTCTTTGTAGACAGACGCAACACGGACTCCCCCGGGTGCGGTGATGGTGTAATCCCATCCAAAGAAATCGCCCTCTACATCCCAGCCTGCGCACTCCACAGTAAACCGCGGACGGAACAGCGTGAATTCCTTTTTGATGCAGCCTACATACTGTTCCCCGACATAGAGTTCAAAGGTCGGCAGGAAGTGGAAGATCCGTTCCTTCAGCGTGGCGATATGCCGTCCCGAAGCATCAAGAATATGCAGCCGATGTCCCCAGCCGAATTTTCCTTCCACGGTATAGACCGTATTTCCGTTTTCATCATAGATATCATAGCTGTCCAGCCAGGAAAAGAACCGCTGACGGAATAAAAGCTTCATGAGATCACCTGCTTTCGATAATTAATAACATTATAATTGTCAGAAGAACAAATTGCAAGCACGGCGCGTTTGCTTGCGTTTCCCGCCGATCCATACTATAATTTCGCATAAGGAGGTGCTGCGATGAAGACGATGATCCGTGAAATTCCGAATGGAACCAAAGCTATCCTGATGATCCACGGCATTCTCGGACGTCCGGGGCATTTTACGCCTTTTATGGATTCCATCCCCGAGGATTTCTCCGTTTACAACATTCTGCTGGACGGACACGGCGGAAGCGCGAAGGATTTTTCCCGCTCCTCCATGAAGAAATGGCGCATGCAGGCGCTTACATGGGCAAAGAAGCTGACAGAGCAATATGAGACCGTTGTGATTGCGGGGCATTCCATGGGCTGCCTTTTTGCCATAGAAGCCGCTGCCCTCTATCCGCAGCAGATCAAGGCAATCTTTTTGCTTGCTCCCGCACTCCGCATCCGGCTTACTTTCTCCGCCGTTTGGGGAAGCATCAAAACTGCGCTGGGTGTATCCGCGGATCACGATCCCGTGATGCGCGCCAAGCTGGATGCCTGCGGTGTTGTGCTGCCGTCCAATCCCCTGCAATATTTATCGTGGCTTCCCCGTTTTGCGGAATTGCTGATGGAATCTGCCGCAGTCCGCAAACAGGCCGCGAATCTTCTCGTACCTTCCGTGGTTATGCTTTCCAAAAAGGACGAGTTGGTCTCTCCCAAAAGCGGGAGCTGCTTTTCCTCCTTAGCAACAATACGGATTCTGCCGGATTCCACCCACTATTACTATCCGCCTGCGGATCTCAAAACGATTCGGAACGTGCTTCACGAGGTATGCTGTTCCGTTTCCGAATGACCGAACGCAACGAAAAACGGAACTGGATTGATCGAACCGCTCCTTTTTGTCGGGCGGTTGCAATTTAAGCGCAATCCGTTTATAATGATTTTCATAACATAATGCCGAAAGGAGCTGACTCCATGCGCGAAATTGATGTGAGCCGTATCACCGACGTCGTTGAACGGCTCTGTATTGAAGCTAATGTCCATCTTCCCGAGGATGTCAAGTGCGCCATCCGCTGCTCCAGAGCCTGTGAAGACGGTAATATTGCAAAGGGCGTTCTGGACAATATCATTGAAAACTTTGAGATCGCTGACCGCGAAAATGTTCCCATCTGTCAGGATACCGGCATGGCCTGTGTTTTCCTTGAGATCGGTCAGGATGTCCATCTCGTCGGCGGTGACCTCCGCGAGGCTGTGGACGAAGGCGTTCGCCGCGGTTACGGCAAGGGTTATCTCCGCAAGAGCGTTGTTGCCGACCCCATCCGCAGAGGCAACACAGGCGACAATACCCCCGCCATGCTCTATACCGAGATCGTTCCCGGCGAAAATGTCACCATCACTGTCGGCCCCAAGGGCTTCGGCAGCGAAAACATGAGCATGATCCGTATGTTCAAGCCCTCTGCAGGTCTGCAGGGTATCAAGGACTTTATTCTGGAGGCCGTAGAAACCGCAGGTCCCAACCCCTGTCCTCCCATGGTCGTAGGCGTCGGCATCGGCGGCACCTTTGACAAGGCTGCGCTGCTGGCCAAGAAGGCACTGATGCGTCCCGTGGATTCCTCTCATCCCGATCCCTTCTATGCGGATCTTGAGAAGGAAATGCTGGAAAAGATCAATCAGCTGGGCATCGGCCCGCAGGGCTTCGGCGGCAAGACCACCGCTCTGGCGCTGAACATTGAGACCCTTCCCACCCACATTGCAGGTATGCCCTGCGCCATCAACATCAACTGCCATGTGACCCGCCATAAGACGGAGGTGCTCTAATGGATAAGAGAATCACCCTTCCGCTGACCAAAGAGCTGGCAAAGACCCTTCACGCAGGCGACAGTGTCCTCGTGACTGGCACCATTTATACTTCCCGTGACGCAGGCCATAAGCGCATGTGCGAAGCCCTTGCCCGCGGCGAAGCGCTCCCCTTTGATCCTATGGACGCCACCATCTATTATGTTGGCCCCACGCCTGCCAAGCCCGGACAGGTCATCGGTTCCGCAGGTCCCACCACCTCCGGCCGTATGGACGCCTATGCTCCCACAATGATGGCGGCAGGCGCCCGCGGCATGATCGGCAAGGGCGCCCGTCTTCCCGAAGTCGTGGCTGCCATGAAAGAACACAGCGGCGTTTACTTCGGCGCCATCGGCGGCTGCGGTGCACTGCTGGCCAAGTGCATCAAGGAATGCGAACTGATCGCCTATGAAGACCTCGGCGCTGAGGCCCTCCGCAAACTCTATGTGGAGGACATGCCTCTCGTGGTCATCATCGACTCCGAAGGCAACAACCTCTACGAACAGGGCCGCGCCAACTATCTTGCCAACAAGTAATATAAGAGAGAAAGGAACACCGTCATGACACCTGAACAACTCGAATTCTTCGCGGAGCTTTGCGAAGCGATCATGATCATCTGCTTCGGTCTGAGCTGGCCTCTTTCCGTTTATAAGTCCTGGAAGTCCCGCACCTCCAAGGGCAAGAGCCTGCAGTTTGAGATCTTCATCTGGATCGGCTACATTTTCGGCATCTCCAAGAACTTTATTAAGTTCAGCAACGGCGGCAGCGGCTTTATCTTCTTCCTTGCCTGGATCTTCTATTTCTTCAATTTCATTATGATCACCATCGATATGGTGCTCTATTTCCGCAATAAGAAGCTGGATGCCCTCCGTGACGCAGGTCAGAAGGTCTGATCCCACATAGCATAAAACACCCCGTGCAGGCGCACGGGGTGTTCCTATTATTTATCTACATATCCCGATACGGTCAGATCACCGCTGACGGTAGAAACCTCATATTCCGCACCGCCGCCGTTCAGAACATAGCTTTCATCACGGTAACTCATCGGCAGATCACTCTTAAAATCACCGGAAACGGATTCATATTCCAGTTCCAGACTCATATCCGCAGGGATCTGCAGCCGGACATCACCGGATGTGGTATCGATTTCCAGTTCCTGTGCAGGAATCACCAACGAGATACTGACTTCCCCGGATGTGGTTTCCGCATCCAACTCTTGATAATTGCCGCTCAGATCAATGTTTCCGGATGTCGTATTGACCTCCGCCGTGCAGGACGTTCCTTCCTGCGTCAGCCAAACCTCTCCGGAGGTCGTTCCGATGCTGACATAACGAAGGGTCATGTTATCTGCCTGTACATCGCCGCTGACAGAGGATACGATCAGCTTATCCGCAGAAATACCGCTGATCATCACCTCTGCGCTGGTCACAGACAGACGGATCTCATTCATGGCTGCAGCTTTGGATGCGGGAACATAGACCGTCAAATGCTTGGTCGGGACGGAACCAATGAGCGGAATCTTTTCGGTATAATCCACTTCCAGCGTATTTCCCTTTCGATTCAGCACCATTCGATAGGCATCTTCGATGGGAACATCCGCATGCTCGCTGAAACCGAAGTGATCTTCCTCGTGGATCACAAACTCCACGCTGCCGCTGATCCAATCAATATCCAGCGAAACGATACTGTCATCAGAACCGACCATCTGCGCGGCATCGGGTTCCTTCGCAGGAATGATCTCCACCGTTTCTTCGGTGCTTTGGGGCACTGTTGCGAAAGGAAGATCGTCACCGACCGAAAGATAGACATCTCTCAAGCCCGCACCGCTGACCACACCTGTTACAATCAAAGACATCCCTGCAACGATCAAAACCGCGGAAACGATCAGTAAAATCTTTAACCCTTTTTTCATTTAAATTCCTCCTTGCCCTTGGGGAATACACGGCGGGACGTGAACAGGCCGCGGATCAAGGCAGAAGTGCCCTTGATCAGCCAGTAAAGACCGAACCAGCTGAGCAAGCCGAGTCCGATGCAAAGCAGTCCAGCACCGACCATAACGATGATTGCCGGAATTGTCACACCAATAGCCGCGAAGAACGGCATGACAAGCATCGCAAAGCCCGATACAATAAGGCCGATTGCCACGGCAAACAACGCAATCATTACCGCCAGTACGGCCGCAGCAACGGAAATAACAACTGCCAGCAGCGCGATGGCGATGGAACCCCATACAGGAAAACCAAGGATCAGCGCGATGATCAGCCATACAGAGCTTTTGACGGTGCTTGCTTTCTTCGGAGGCTGCATGGGTTCGGGCTGGTGAGGTGGGTTTGGCATGTCCGCCAGAATGCCGCGGGCAAGCTGCACCGGATCGCCCATCTTTGCAATGGCCTGCTCTTCGCTCATGCCGTCCTCGATCATATCCGCCAGCATTTCTTCATAGTAATTCAGCTGCTTATTCAGTTCCTGCGGAGGCAGAACAGAAAGTTCGCGCCGCAGTATCTCCAAAAACGCCCGTTTATCCATGGCGTGTTCCCTCCTCTATAAATCGGTACATCCGTTCCAGCTCTGCCCAGTTCTGCAGAAAATCGCGGATCTGTTCCCGTCCGTGGTCTGTAATTCGGTAGAATTTTCTGAGGCGGCTGTTGTAGACCACCGTATATTCCGTCAAGCATCCGGCGGCCTCCAGCCGACGAAGGATCGGATAGAGCGTCGATTCCGAAACCGTGATACAGGGCGACAGATCCTTGAGGATCTGATAGCCGTAGGAATCGCCTCTGCAAAGCACAGAAAGGATACAGTTCTCCAGCAATCCGCGCTTCATCTGTGGATCCAGCATATGACCCCTCCTTTCACATAATACTATATATGGCATAGTATTATGTGTCAAGTAGTTAAGAAGATTTTCCGTGACATTTTTACTGGCATCCGATAAGATAACAAAAAGGAGATGATGACAATGGACGATCGCTGGATCGGAAGTTTAATCCGCACCCTTCGGCTTCAAAAGGACTGGAGCCAGGAAGGTCTTTGCCGCGGCATCTGCGCGGTATCCTATCTTTCCAAGATCGAACAGGGCAAGGCCGATTGCAGCCCTGAGGTTCGCAGACTTTTGCTCACAAGGCTCTGCGGGTACTGGTTTGAGGATACAGACGGTGAGCTGAGAGCCTGCACCGATGCCGTATGGGATTCGATCCTGCAGATTGATCAGCGCGCTTACGATAAGGCGATGCCGCAGTTTCGGGAACTGCAGGAGAAGCTTCTGCACAGTCCCCTACTCATCGATGCTCAAATTCTGAGCAGCTGGGATCAGCACGCAGTGGATCCTGCGATTCGCGATTCGGATTTGAGCGGACGGCAGAAAATGCTCTATCTCATTTTAACTGGGCAGTCCGAGGAAGCTGTCCGTCTGTTTCCTTCCCCGTTTAGCTGTTTCGAAGCGGGACTTACCTGCTATGAACGCGGTGACTATTCCGTCGCCACAGAATATCTGCAGCGCAGTTATGAGCTGGCAGCGCAGGAAGGGTTGGTATATCTGATGCTGCGCAGCCGCTTATTTCTTGGGAACTGCTGCAGCAATCTGTTAAATCAAACCCAAATGGAGCATCACTACGCCATCGCGCAGCGTATCGCGAATGCCGTCGGTGATACGGAGCTGCTGCAAAGCATCCGTTATAACCGGGGTGCAACCGCATTGGAACTGGGCAGATATGAGCAGGCTATGAACGAATTAAAGGGCATTCAAAACCGTTCTGCGCTTCTCCTGCACAAGCTTGCAATCTGTCATGAGCAGCTCGGAAATGTGCAGGATGCCATTGCCTGTCTGGAAGAAGCAGCCTACGCAGATACGGAACACCTTGGCAGAGAAACCGCGGATCGGCTTTGCGATGTGGTTCGCTACCGCCTGCAGCATCCCGACTATCTTCATCGGCAGGAATACGGTGATCTGCTGCTCCCGTTATTTGGCGAACTGCGTGCATCATTCCCCCACGGATACGCGGCTTTCCATTTGCCTTATGTACTGGCATGGTACAAGGCCAACCGTCAATACAAGCAGGCGCTGGAACTGATGTCTGAGTTTCCTCATCCGACGCGGATCTTCTGACTGAGCCGATGTTTCTGAGATCATTTTCCCAAAACCAACGGATAGATATTTAAGATACCTCCCTGTATTCTATTGATACAGGGAGGTATTGCCGTGAAACAAACACTTTGGACGAAAGACTTTACTATATTAATTCTTGCCACAATTCTCGGCTCCGCCGGCGGGATCACGGGAGGATTCGCACTCAGCCTTTTGGTTTATGACGAAACCGGCAGCACGTTTGCCGCAGCTTTGCTGATCGCCATTCAGATCATACCCGACTTCCTGATCCCTTTGTCAGTCGCTCCCATAATGGATCGAATGAAACGCAAGCCGGTTCTCGTAGCGGGTGACGCAATCAACGGGATCCTCTACATGCTCTGCGGAATCTATCTGCTGCATTTCCGATTCTCGTATATCGGATATCTGGTCTTTTCCCTCATCATCAGCAGTCTTGGTTCTTTTGACCGCCTGGCTTACAACAGTATATTTCCGAAGCTGATCCCCAAAGGAATGGAAGAAAAGGGGTATACCGTCAGTTCCATGATCTATCCGGTACTGCAGGTCATCATGATGCCCGCCGCCGCTTGGCTGGTCAGCAGGATCGGCGTGCCGATGATCCTAATTTTACAGGGTATCCTTTCCATTATTGCCGCATTGCTCGAAAGCGGTATCAAGCTGAAAGAGCATATTGCGGCCGCAAACAAAGGATATTCCCTTTCTGATTGGTTTTATGATCTCAAAGACGGGCTGTTCTACCTGCGGAAGGAACCGGGGCTCTTGCGAATTTATACCTACATGGCGATCACCAACGGTGTCGGCAACGGGTATTCTCCGATTCTGACCGCGTTTTTCCGTACTGCGCAGGGCTTTACCGTTGCCATGTATTCCTTCTTTTCCGCGGCGGAATTTATCGGAAGGACATTGGGCGGGATCGTTCACTATCACCTCCAAATCCCGCCCCGCAAACGGCACGGCTTCGCATTCTTCGTCTACTGCGTATACGAAACGATGGATATGATACTGCTATGGCTTCCCTATCCGTTCATGCTGCTCAACCGAGGCATCTGCGGTTTCCTTGGGATCAACAGCGCTTCCATGCGGCAAGCCGCCGTTCAGCGCTATCTCAAGGAAGAATATCGCGCGAGAGTCAATGCTTTCGAATCGGTACTTTCCTCCGCATTCGCGGCTTCCTTCAGCCTGATCATCGGACTGATGGGTGAAATACTGGATCTTCGGGTCTGCATTACCGTCTTCGCCGCCATCACAATGCTCAGCTGCATTTTGCTGATCGGACTCGGCAGCAACGATGTTCGTCAGATCTACGAATACGGGGAATAAAAGAACGGCAGGTGCCGATGCACCTGCCGTTTTCTTATTCGGAAAAAGTGTAACGGATGATATTGCCGGCGCAGTCACCTGTGGTGATGACCGTATCCTCTCCGGACTTGGCAATATCCAGGATCGGCCAGCGTCCGTTCTCCCTGACCCAGGCTTCGGGACTTTCTGCCACGACCTCAAAAAATTCCTTCACGCTGTGCTTGCTGCCGCCGCAGGGGTTGATCGCCTCGGATAAAACTTCAAATTCTTTCACCGTATTCTCCCCTTTCTGCCTTCAGTTTATCATGTTTTTGCAATCATTGCAATCACCGAAACTTGACGGTATATATTCCGTCTAATATAGTAAATCCAAAGAAAGGATGAGGCTCCATGAAGCGGTACGCTATCATATGTTTTATACTAATTTTGCTGTTCTTCTGCAGCTGCGGTAACCGCAATGTACCCAAAAATCATTATTCCGCAGAGCTAAATGCCGACGAAGAAACGAAGATCGATGTTTCTGTGCAGGATCTTTCCGCAGAAGCGATCGAAAGCGGTGTTGTATCGATCGAGGATCAAACTGTAGGCAAACGCATGGATCTTCCGCAGGAAGAAGAAATATTCTTTGAAGACGAACACCATCTTTACCGTTTCCATGCCGTCATGAGCCGGTATGTGATCGTAACCTACGAAGACGGAAGAACCGAAAGTGTTTCCGATGCCCTATGGAACGGACGGATCAAGATCCGGGATCTGGATGCCTTCGGGATCCGGTATAGTGCCGAAGAAAAGGATACGTCTGCCGACGGTCTTACGATCATCGATGAAACAAAGACGCGGGAGATTGCATTGGCAGAGGCCATAGAAGTCTTCTACGAAGATGACGAATACGAATATCTGTTCAGCTGCATCAAAAGTCACTATGTTACTGTGATCTATCCGGACGGAAATCAAGAAAACGTTGCGGAAGCATTGGCAGCAGGCAGAATCCGGATCACGGATCTCGACCGCTTCGAAATTGAATATTTTACGGAAGAAAAGCACCGAAATCCAAGCCTGCTTTCTATTGAAGATCAAAGCGTCGCCGAGATCACAAAAGATACGCCGGAACTGTTTTACGAGGACGAATCCTTCCGCTACTATCTGCCCGAGGGGCTGGCGGATCAGATCCTTGTTACATACACGGACGGCACATCAGAGTCTGTCGAAGCGGCACTTGGTTCGGGAAGGATCAGCACTTTGGATCTGGATCAGTTTGAGATCAGCTATACCCGCATCGAAAAATACATGGCCGTGATGCAGCGGGACGGAAAAGAAGAATTCCCGCTGCCCGATGAAGCACGTCAGACTGTGGAAGAGATCCTTTCCGGACAGGAATGGATCGATACTGTCCCCAATTGCCGTTCCGATATTATCCTCTCTACAGGTTTGGGCTATCTCGACTATCACACAGACTGCGGTACGTTTACTTATCTTCCCAATATGACCTGCTGTACGGTTTCCGAGGAAGAACGGCTGCAGCTGCTGGAACTGTTTTCATCCGTCATTCTGATTCCCTGAACGAAGCTTCGCGATTCTTGCATTTCGCTGTCGCCTATGGTAGACTATTCATGGAAACAGCGGATCGAATGCGATCCATTAGAAGAAAGGTCGTATACCAATGAAGAGAATCCATGTACTTTTGGCGGCGATACTGATCTTTGCAATGCTTGCAGCCTGCGGCGGCAAGCAGGCAGAGGAAGCACCCGCCGTTCAGCCGGAAGCGCAGGTACCGCAAAACACAGAGCCGGTGGTTCAGCCGGAACCCGAACCGCCCAAAGCCGACATCGGCGGCACAGAGCTGACTTACGATGTAACCTCGCTGGATCTCACTTCCATGGCGTTTGAATTTGACAAGCTGATGGAAGCCTCCGCAAACCTCACTGCCGTAACGGAGATCAGCCTCGGCACCACGGAGCTGACTGCTGAGCAGATCGCGGCTCTGCAGGAAGCCTATCCCGCAGCAGCCGTTGACTACACGGTTGCGCTGTTTGATCAGGTGCTTCCCAAGGATACCGAAACGCTGGATCTTGCAGCCATGACCGCCGATCAGACAGATGAGCTGGTTGACGCACTGGCGCTGCTGCCCGCGGTGAAGGAGATCAACTTCGTCAGCGAAGAAGGCATCTGCGTTTACACCACGGAAACCATTGCCGAACTGGACAAGGTTCAGGCTGCAGCTCCCGATGCTTACTTGAAGGTCTGCTTTGATCTGTTTGGCCAGATCGTCACTTCCGAGGATGAGCGTATTGAATACTACCTTGTTGAGGTCGGTAACGAGGGAACGGAAACTGTACGCGCTGTACTTCCCTATCTCAAATCCTGCACCTACTTCCTGATGGACGGCTGCGGTGTGGATAACGAAGTCATGGCACAGCTTCGCGAGGACTTCCCCGAAACGAAGATCGTTTGGAGAATCTGGCTGACCGAACCCAATTACAACGACAGAACGCTCGTTCGCGCTGCCAGTGTGCTGACCGATACCCATCGTGTTCGCACGACCTATGTTCGAGACAACAATGTTCATAATCTCTATTACTGCAACGAGACCAAGTATGTAGATGTCGGTCATGTGTCATGTCTGACGGATGTTTCTTTCCTTGCGTATATGCCTGATTTGGAAGTCTGCATCATCGCAATCACCGCAATTACCGATATCACACCGCTGGCAAATCACGACAAGCTGGAATACCTGGAACTTTTTACCACGCCGCTTGCAGATCTGACCCCTCTGGCTACTTGTCCCAATCTCGAACATCTTAACATCAGCAATATGCCCAATTTGAAAGACATCACCCCAATCTACGGCCTGCAGAACCTGAAGCGTCTGCGCATGGTATCCAACCCGATGCTTCCCAACTCTATGAAGGAAGAGGTCGAGGTCATGCTTCCTAACTGCGAAATAATGAACCAGGGCATATGGCCTACCGGTTGGTTCTGGCGCTATGACGAAAACCAAGAAATGGTACCTCGCTATGCACTTCTGCGCGAACAGATGGAATATGAGATCGACTTCTCCTACGGTATTCCGTAAATCGCAACAAATCCGCCCAATCGGAAATATACGGATTCCCTTCCTCTCCGAGAAAAAGAAAAGGACACCATAGGGTGTCCTTTTCTTTTTCTCGCGGGTCATTACGGACCTGCGAAACAAATTGCCGTATAATTTGGAGTATGTTTTGCCAACCCAAGAAGACGTTTCGAAAACCGTTCTGTGAAATCGATTTCCATATCAATCAGATTGCGTATTTCCTCGTCGCTATGGCGGTCTGCTCTGTAAGACAGGAAACGGCATTGATCCGACAGATTCAGGTCTTTAATTTTCTCTAGCTTTTTGGTTGCTTGATGTACGGTTTTGATTATGGATTCCTGTGTAAAGTAATTCCAATAGTAATAATCGTAGGAATTTCGCCGCGCTTCTTTGTTAAACGGATGATACGGATCAAAATTTTCCACAAGTAGTTCGTTGTAGATCCTTGGTAAATCGTAAGGGACAGTAAAGCAGTCCGATAGTAATGACAGGTTTTCGTCAGATGAATTTGCGGGATAGATTTTCATCAGTCCTGCAAGGCCGTCGTAGATTGGAATCTGTTCTTTTTGCGTTACTATATCGGCAAAGTCTCCGCATGTGATTCTCGAATGATAATAATCGGTACAGAATACTTCATATCTGCATGCGGTTAGATCCTGTATGGTTATTTCGGTACTCCCAAATTCGAATGCATAGGTGTATGTGATTGTTTCATAGCGTATATAAGGATGATTGATGTTGCGGTATTCATTGGCCGATTTCATGTGAAATGAATCAAATTTTTCTCCGCTCAGACACGATGCGAACAGATCGTTCAGATCAAACTGATGATGATTGATCCCGTCTTTCATTTCTGCAGGCAAAGTGTTGTATCCGATCCGCAGTCCTTTCCCTGCGATCGGCTGCAGCTCCAAAGTTGATCCGTCCTCAAACAAGATACGAAGCGGTTCTTCCAGTGTAACGCGCCGCTCTGTCCGAGCATGCCTGAAAATCTCCTCGCAATCATTAGCCGAACGGACTGTTCCGTCATATAGCTCTATCTCATCCTTTCTGGCGTTTCGATATCGGATATAACCTGCCTGTTTCAGCGCGTCTATCGCCAATGCTTTCCAATGTCCGAAAGAAGAAGGCATGCATCCTATGGCATCAATTTTGATGACCCTTTTTCCGTAGATCCCAATGTGAGTGAAAAATCGGTGAATTTCCTCGGCTGTTTCGTACAGGTTTGCAGACCATTTGTACTTGTTGTAATTGTTGTCAATAAAGTCGTTCGTTCCGTTGGATTTGATCATATCATCACCTTAACCTGCCTGTTTGGCAAAATAAAAATACCGCACATTAAATCAGCTGCGAATTTCTGTTCCGGGAGGCATCATGCTTCCACGGTACTTTCAAAATTCGCACCGGTTCTAATGTCGGTATCCGGTTAGTGATGACAGATCTGCGATGCAGAGTCAAAGAATCACCTGTGCCATGTCGGGCACGCGCTTGCAGCGCACTTTAAAGTAGCCGTTTCCGGCTCAGTTATATTTTATTCCTGATACTGAAATAATTCAAGTGTAAATTTCATTATACCAAACAGAGCGGCATCCAATGATGCCGCTCTGCTATCTTCTGTTATGCAATGGGAATATCCTGCGAAAACAATTTCAACCGTAATTATCATACGGCAACCAGTTTTTGAACTGGTTGCCGCGATATGCCACAGGCATATCACATTTAAATTTCGAATCCGTTCCATCCGATAGAAAAAGAAATTAGTCAAAACCTCCAAAATATTTAAAGTATTTTAACATGAGCATTCACGATTTGCATGGGATGATAGCTAAAACTGTATACAAGATTCGGAAATTTTGAGCATTTTCTACAAACGCAAAAAAATCCCCTTTTACCGAGTTTGACGGTAAAAGGGGTTTTTTATGGCGGAGAGGAAGGGATTCCCTGCATTTGCGCCTGCGGCACAAATTATTGTTGCAACCAGTTTTTGAACTGGTTGCCGCGATATGCCACAGGCATATCACATTTAAATTTCGAATCCCTTCTAACCGACATAAAAAAAGAACAACATCAAAATATGTCGTTCTTTTTTTGGCGGAGAGGAAGGGATTCGAACCCTTGATACGCTCACCACGTATACACGATTTCCAATCGTGCGCCTTCGGCCAGCTCAGCCACCTCTCCAGGTGAGCTGCTTGTCTGTCCTCTGCACAAGCAGCCTAGATATAATACAAAACAATTTTTGATTTGTCAATAGGTTGCAGAAAATTATTTTGAAGAATTTTGGCGGTCGATATGTTCCACACAGGCAGAAAGAACCGAACCCGCAATGGGAGCCGCTGCGGAAGCACCCGTGCCGCCTTCTTCCACCACCACGATAAACGCCAGGGGATATTTGGCGTCCGTCACAAAACCGGCAAACAAGGCTGTAGAGGCTTTGCCTTCCCCCATTTCTGCCGTGCCTGATTTCGCGCAGACTTCCACATCCGGGAACAATGCTGTTCCATAGCCCTGCACCACATTATTGCGCATCATCTCCGCCATGGTACGGGTCACATCGGAACGGAGTCCGCTTTCCAGCATCACCGTTTCCGCCTGATAGGATGCCGTGCCGTCCGTGACGATCCGCTGCATCAGATAAGGCTGCGCCGCCTTGCCGCCGTTGGCGAGCATTCCCATGAAGGTCATATACTGACAGGGATTGATCAGATCTGTATACTGTCCGATGCCTGCCCAGGCAAGACTCCCCTCACCTGCTTCCGACACATCAAAGCTGCCCGATGCGGTACGGATGCCGTCAAAGGACAGGCTTGATGTAATGCCCGCCTTCTCCGCATATTCCGTCATGATATCTTTTCCGAGCAGAACCGTCAATTCGCCGAAAGCCACATTGCAGGAGTTTTTCAGAGCGGTCGCCAGATCCTGCTCGCCGTGATAGCCGGCGCAGACGATCCGTTCGCCGTCGATGATGACCTCACCGCCGCAATAGAACGTCATGGATTCCGCATCTTCCAGTTCCGACAGGGCCGCCGTAGCGGTCAGCGCTTTAAAGACCGAACCGGGTGTATAAGAAGAGCGGAAAAACCGGTTGACATAGACGCCGTCATACTGCGCTTCATTTTCTTCCGTAATCTCCGGGACATCATCGGGATCATAGGTAGGTGATGTGACGGCGCAAAGGATCTCACCTGTCACATAATTATAGACACCGACAGTACCCTTTCTGCCTCCGAGGGCATTCAGCGCCGCTTTCTGCACCGAAGCTGCGATCGTCAGTTCGGCGGTGGCGGGTGTCTTTTCCTCAATCACAAGGCCATGCACGGGGCTGTAGGAGATCATGTCTTCCGCGTAATGACCGAGCAGCGGGGCTTCGATAAAGCCGTCCCTGTCGCCCAGCAGATGCATGGTGGATCGTCGAAGCATCAGATCATGGGCATAGATCCTTTCGCCCGAAGAATCCAGCAGCAGTTCACCCGAAGCATCCCGAACCGTACCGATGCTGGGATTGATGCCCGAATAGAGATGCGGATTGCCGGGAAAAGTGACCCATTCCGACGCATCTCGTGCATAACGAACCACGAACAGGATTACGCCGCAGAAGATGACAGCTGCTGCTGCCAATACAAGCCATGCGCGTTTGGAAACTTTATTCATACCGTTCCTCCTTTCCGGAGGCAAGTCTGATGGCGAAGCTGGCATTCTGTCTGGTATCTGCAGCCTTGATAAAGGCAAGCAGCGCCCAAGAGGCCATCATGCTGGAGCCGCCATTGGACACAAATGGGAACGTGACACCGGTCAAAGGAAGAATATCCACAGTGCCAAACACATTGAGAGCCGTCTGCATCAGGAACACTGTCGAAGCCGCGCAGGCACCGATGGTATAAAAGCTGCTGCGCGCAACGCCGACGGAACGTACTGCGAACACCGCAAGGATCAGCACGGTAAGGATCATCAAAATCCCGATCAGAAGTCCCCATTCCTCGGAGATCAATGCAAACACCAGATCTGTATCCGAGGCTGCCACGTGTTTCATAAACCCGTTTCCGGCACCAAGGCCGAACAAGCCGGCCGTTGCAATGCACATCATGGAGCGGGTCTGCTGATAGCCGCCCGCCACATTGGCATACTCCCATACATTGCCCCATGCAGCAAATCGGCTCAGTACATAGGGGCGGAAGCGCACCACGATCAGAACCGCGAACGCGGCTGCCGTACAGATCATGGCAATGCCCGCAAAGTTGCCGGAGCGCAAAAACGCGATGACCACAAAGGTCACAAAGAAGATCAATGCCGCGCCGAAATCGCTGATCAGCACAAGGCAGATCCCGATCAAGCCGGTATACACGATGAACAGTGTCAGATTGCGGCGGGTCACGATGCGATCCATGGTGGACGCACCGACAAATACAAAGCAGACCTTTACGATCTCCGAAGGTTGGAAGGAAAAACCGCCCAGTTCGATCCAGTTGCGGGCGCCGTTCTTTTCCACGCCCAAAAGCAGATTGGCCAACAGCAGCAGAATGCCCGCGGCAGCAGCCAGATAGCGGATGCGTTTTGCCCGCTCCAGACTGCGGAGCGACCAACCAACGGAAAGAAACAGGAAGATACCGATGCCGATGGCGATCAGTTCCTTGTTCATACTGGCAGGAGATGCCGTGGCAATCACGGAAATGCCCAGTGTACACAGGAAAAACGCCAGCGTTTCAACCTCAAATCCGTTCCTGCGGATCGCAAGGAAAAAGATATACAGAACCCATTCCGCGATCATCAGCGCGCCGTAGCCCGTAATGACCTGCTGCATATGCTCGGGCTGCGTTCCAAACATCATGGCGATCATGGAGCAGAGCTGAAATACCGTCAGCAGCAGCAGCGTAAACCACTGGCGGAATCCCGCGCCGGGACGTTGTCTTCTCGCCTTTTGCTCCTCACGCTCTTCTTTGGAGATCCGTTCGAGGAAAAACTCCACGCCGCCGAGGGTAAATACCTGTCCGTAGGAAAGCGCCGCAAGGCTGACATCTCTGCCTCCCACCTGCACACCGCCACGGGAGCCGATATCGCTGATGCTCCAGCTGCCGTCATCATAACGGGTCAGGACCGCATGCGAACGGGAAACCGTCCCGAGGTCAATGACGATATCGCAGCCTTTGCTTCTGCCGATGGTATTCTCCCAATGGGTGACGGGAATACTGGTCTGACCCGCTACATTGAGCCATGCCCAGATCTCGGATTGGCGGCGGAAGGTCAGCAGCGAACGGGCGCAGCGAAGAAGCAGCCAAAACGCCAGCAAAGGAAACGCATACCGCATAACGGCATAAAACCGCGATGCAGCGGCAGCATTGAGAAACAGTTCCGAAAGCTTAATGATCAGCTGATCCATTGCGTTTCCTCCTTTCTTGGGATATTCGAATTTTAGCACACCCTACCGGTAAAAGCAACAAACCGATTTCGGAAGATCTTACCGGATTTCTGCATACGGATTGCATCAAAAAAAACCGCGAAAGGCTTGCTTCCGCGGTTTCATGATTATTTCCAGAAATCCTTTTCTGCCTGCTTGAGTTCCTCTTCGGTGATCTCGGGTTCGGCAGGTTTTGCGTCGGCATTCTTCTCCTCGCCGTTAATTTCCAAATCGTTCGTCCTGCTCATATGGTAATAGTAAGACGTAGCCACAGGCGCGCCTTTCGCCTTCAGCTTTCCTTCCACAAATTCCCGCACCAGCATATAAATGATGGCAAACACGGGAACACCCAGCAGCATACCGACAAAGCCAAAGATTCCACCGAATACCGTAATGGAAACCAGGATCCAGAAGCTGGGCAGACCGACCGCATCACCGAGGATCCGGGGACCGATCACATTGCCGTCCAGCTGCTGCAGGGCGAAGATAAAGATGATAAAATACAAAGCCTTCATCGGATCCACGATGAGGATCAGCAGCGCAGAGGGAATCGCGCCGATGAACGGCCCGAAAAACGGAATAACATTGGTGATGCCGACAATCGTGGAAACCAGCAGCGTATAGGGCATCCGCAGGATACTGCATCCAATATAGCAGAGCACACCGATGATCAGAGAGTCAATGATCTTACCGCTGATAAAGCCGCTGAACATACGGTTGGAATGAGAGCAAACTTCAAACAGGCGGTCGGCACGGGAGCGCTTCATAACGGCAACGATGATCTTTTTGGTCTGCGCCATGAATTTTTCCTTGGATACCAGCATATAGACCGCCGCTACCAGACCGATCAGCAGGTTGAGAACAACCTTCAGAACCGCAAAGACCTGCGTGGTCACATTCACGATCAGCGATTCCAGATTGCCGAGCAGCGCCGTTTCCACCCATGTTTCCAGACCGTCAAAGATCTTCTCATAGAAGGTATCAAACAGAGGGCGGTATTCCGGGTTCTTATCGACCAGTTCCTGCAGCCAGCGGGTGGTATTCTCGTAGTAGACAGGCATATTGGAAATGATGCCCGTAATACTGTCGATGAGGCTGGGAAGCATCAAGGCAAAGAAGCCGTAGATCACGCCGATCCCGATGATCATCGAAACCGTAACGCTGAGCGCACGGGACAGTTTGCGAACGCCATTTTCCTTCATTTTGCATTTCCGCAACCATTTCTGAAGATACGGCTCCACGAAAACCATGATGGGGTTCAGCACATAAGCAAAAACAAGTCCGTAGACAATGGGCGATATAATACCGAACAGTTTCCTGCAAACGCCAGCAAAGCCCGGCATATTGTTAAACACTGCCCAAAGCAGGATACCGATCACAAAGATGATCAGGATCGTAGCGCCCCAAAGGAAATACTTCGGATCTCTTTTAATCTTCATCGTATTCTCCCGCCTTTCTATTAATTTAGAATACCACAGAGCGCCAAGACCGTCAAGGAACAGATATCGTGCGTAGGAAGGCGATCTCTTCCGCATAACCGGCAAGCTCATTGGGTGTTTCCAGGATCATGGGCAGCGAAGAAAGCGCCTCATGGCAGACAATCCTGCGGAAGGCTTCCGCGCCAAGGCTGCCCTGTCCGATCTTCTCATGACGGTCTTTATGGCTGGAAAAGGGATTCCTGCTGTCGTTCACATGGATGGCACATAATCTTCTCAGCCCGATCACGCGGTCAAATTCCGTCAGAACGCCGTCCAAATCATGGACGATATCATAGCCGGCATCATAAACATGGCAGGTATCGAGACAGACGCCGACCAGCTCGGGATGCTTAACTCTGTCGATGATCTCCCGCAGTTCCTCAAATTTTCCGCCTACTTCCGTTCCCTTTCCCGCCATCGTCTCCAGCAAAACGACCGTTTTCTGCTGCGGTCGAATCACGGCATTCAACGTTTCCGCGATGGCGGTAATACCCGCCTCCATACCCTGCCCCACATGGCTTCCCGGATGAAAGTTATAATAGTTTCCGGGCAGATGCTCCATACGGCAAAGGTCATCCTCCATGGTCTGCAGGGCGAATTCCTTCGTCCGCTCCACCGCGGCACAGGCATTGATGGTATACGGCGCATGGGCAACGATTTTACCGAAGCCCTGCTCCCGCAGAAACGCGCAGAGCGCGGCGGCATCCGCTTCATCCAGCGGCTTGGCTTTTCCCCCGCGGGGATTTCTCGTAAAAAACTGGAAGGTATCCGCACCGATGGAACGGGCGGTATGCCCCATGGCAAGATAGCCTGCCGAGGGAGAAAGATGGCAGCCGAAATAATGCACAGGATCACCTCTTCTGTAGAATAGGATCATGATTCGTCACTGCGGCAAAAGAAAAGATTTCCTTTTTCCCTTCCGTGTGGTATGCTTGGATCAGGAGGGGATCTTATGCCGAAAT
>JAFSHY010000138.1 GCA_017440065.1 Oscillospiraceae bacterium
CATCCTCGTGGAGCAGATCTTTGATATCATCAAGGAGCTGCATGCTGCCGGCAGCACCATCATGCTGGTCGAGCAGAATGCCGAAATGGCGCTGAAGATCGCGGAGCGTGCTTACGTTATGGAATCCGGCCGCATCACGCTGACCGGTACCGGCAAGGAACTGATGGCCTCCGATGCCATCAAGAAGGCCTACCTCGGCGGCTGATCAAAACCTCGTTTTGTGGGCAGTGTCCGCATGGACACTGCCCATCGATATAAATCCCTTCGGGATTTTCGATATATGCCTTCTGCATTCGATATGTGCTTCGCACTCGATATGCCCTGCGGGGCGAGAAGGGATTTAGATCATATCGAATTTACCGTCAGGTAAATATATCGATTTTCCGTCAGGAAAAAATATCGAATTGCGAAGCAATATATCGACAAATAACCACCGGAGAGACGAGTTGTCCGTGCTTCCTCCGATGGCTTTTGTTTCATTGTTTGCAAATAATTTCCCCATATGTAGTGTTTCGACAAAATACTATGCACAATTTGTGGTATGTTGTCGTTGTAACGCGATGGGCTGCAGTTTCAGCACAACGGCCGTCCTGTCGTCATCCTCTCCGATGCTCTGATCGACGATCTTCGCTGCCAGCTCCCGCGGTGAGCGTCCGCGGTAGGTGCGGATCTGTTCCTCCGTACCTGCGCCCGCGGCGCCGTCGCTCAGCAGCACCAGCAGGTCTCCTGCCTCCAGGGACAGTTCGAACCGTTCCGCCATACCGGTGCCTTCCAAACCGGGCGGCGGCAGAACTGTCCCGATCTTTTTGAGTTCGCGGCCGTGCAGCAGATAGGTGGGCGCGGAGCCCCATTTCCAAAGCACCGCCTTGCCCGTGGAAAGATCCGTCTGCAGCAGATCCACGGTGGAAAATGCGCCGTCATCCCGCATGAGATAGATACTGTTCAGCAGCGGCAGCGCATCCTCGGGGGCAAAGCCTGCGGTCAGCAGCCCCTGCAGCAGACGGACGCAGGAGGAGCTTTCCTCCATGGCCGCGTAGCCCGACCCCATGCCGTCGCAGAGGATTGTGTAGTGCAGATGCCGCCTCGTGCGGAAGGCCGCTCCGCGGTCTCCGCAGATGACGCTGCCGTGCCGTTCCGCCGTGGCCATGCCCAGCACGGGAATGCAGCGTGCCCGCAGACGCGGAATGCCCTGCACCGTTTCGGAGGCAGCCTGCAGATAGGAGGAGAAGATGTGGTACTGACCTGCCAGCAGACCGCGGCTCTCATCCAGCCTGTGGCGGAACTGGCGGCGGAAAAGGACACTGTCCAGCTCCTGATTGATGGAGGAGAGAAGCGCTTCGATCCTGCGGCAGCGGGAAAGGAAGGAAACGGGAAAATCATCCCGCAGAACGGCGCCGCGGGAAAGCATGGGACGGGCAGCACCGCTGAGCGCTTCGAAGGCCTCACAGTTGCCGGCCCAGCAGGTAGAGAACTGCGGACAGGTTTTGCAGACACGGTCGGCGGAGCGGTCGAAGATCAGAGAGGCATCGGTTTCCGGCAGCGGCGGCAGCTCCTCCTGCAGGCGGTCGCCCAGCTCCTGCAGCAGGCGGGATGCCTGCAGCATCTGCCGAACCGGTCTTGCGGGCCGTTTTTCGGCGGCGTCCGGCAGCGGAACGATGCGCTTCTTCAGTACTGCCGCCGCGGCCAGCCCGAAGGCGGCGGAGATGGCCTCTGCCGGTGTTCCGAGGAAGAGCATGCCCGCAGCCATGGGTACGGCGGCTACCGCGAAGCCGCCGCGCTTACCCTGCACGGGAAGCAAAGCACTCAGCAGGACGGCAAGGCAGAAGACGGCGGTCATGGGTGCGGTTCCGCTGCGTCCCAGATCCAGAGCGATCCCGCAGACGGCGGCCATGGTCAGTCCCTCCTCGGTCTGCGCGGAGGAAAGGGTGAGCCAGACGCCCAGAGGGATCGCGGCGCTGAGGCCGAAGGGCGCAATGCCGCAGGCGGATACCAGCAGCAGGAAGAGCAGCAGCAGCACAGATTCCCGTGTGGGCTTTTCCATCATGTGCCGCAACAGCCAGCTGCCGCAGAAGCACAGCAGGATCCGCAGCACATACCATTCGGGCGCGTTGCCGCCCATGCTGTCCGCGGCCATCAGAATGCCGCCGGACAGGGCATAGGACAGGGCGGCAAGGATGGGCAGAAAGGTGGGGTGGATCTCCGGCAGCGAATCGCGGAAGATCCATACGGCGGAACGGATCAGAATGGCCGCCGCAATCATCGAGGCGGCTGTGGGCATCGGCCATAGCAGCGCGGCGCCGATGCAGCTGCCCAGAAAAACGGAAAACCCGTGCAGCCCCGGCCCGGGTACGGTTAGCAGGCAGAGGGCGGCAGGCAGCGCCTGTCCCTGTATGGATGCGGCGGAAAACAGAAAGGCGCAGCCGAACCGCAGCAGGCAGGAGAGCAGGATGGGCATCTGTTCCCGTGTGGGCAGCGGCGGCACACGGAAACGCGGTCTTGTTTTTTCGGTCAACTCTTCCATCTCCAAACGTTTTTCTCTGATTGTAGCATTGGAGAAGGGCGGAACCTGTCGGGAAATGCAGGCTGCGGGAAAGAACTTGAAAAAGTTTTTCCGCTGCCGTACAATGAAGAAAACAGAGGAGGACCGGAACGATGGAATATGAAGTGAAGCTGGCAGGAATGAGTAGCGAAACACTGGATGCGATCCTGCGGGACGCGCAGATCGGGCAGGCCATGGCCGAAACGGTGCGCAGCATTCCGATGGAAACCACCTATTACGATACGGCAGACGGCAGTCTTGGAGCGAAGCGCTGGACGCTGCGCCGCAGAATGGAAGGCGGAACTCCTGTGGTCACGCTGAAAACTCCCGCCCCGCAGAAGGACTGCCGCAATGAATGGGAAACGGAATGTGAAGATGTGCGGAAGGGAATTCCCGCGCTGATCGAACTGGGTGCGCCCGCGGAGCTTTCGCAGGTTTGCGAACTCGTTCCGGTCTGCGGCGCGAAGTTCCTGCGCCGGGCGGTGCTGCTCTCGCTGGAGGGCTGCGAAGCGGAGCTGGCGCTGGATGAGGGCATCCTCTTCCGCGGTGACCGCCGGACGGAACTGCGGGAAGCGGAGCTGGAACTGAAGGGCGGCGATCCCGCGGCTATGCTGGCGCTGGCGGAGCGCCTCTGCCGCGACTTCGGCCTTTATGAGGAAAAAAAGAGCAAATTTTACCGCGCTTCGTTGCTGTAATAAGTTTAAACCTCCCGCAGATCGGGGAAACTCTTTCCATCCGATCCCGGGAGGTTTCATTTATGGTCAAGGGTGTTTCAAGACAGGTGGTCGTGGTGCGGTCGCTGGATACCAAGCTGTTCGAGCAGGCCATTTTTCTGATCCGTGACGGTGCCGTTTCGCGGCAGGGAGTTACGGAGGAGGAGATCCTGCGGCAGGCGAACGCGGCAGCGGATCACTATCTGCAGACGCAGCTGGAAAAGCCCCAGCTGCTGCTCCGCCGTCTTTTGTGGACGCTGCTGGGCGCGGCGGCAACGGGCGCGGTCTGGCTTCTTACGGTGCTTCTGTGAGGTGCGGCTCCGACGGGGTACTTCTCATGGTTTCCAGGACGGCAGCGTTCCAGCCCGCGAAATAGGCCTTGCGCAGCATGGAAAGCAGCAGCCCCTCTGCCTCGTCATATTCGTTGCTTTCGAGATAGCCTTCGAAGTGTTTTTCCATTTCATCGGTTTTCATTTGTATCACCTCAAATTGTATTATAGCATTGAAACGGAGTAAATGCAATATAACAAGGCGTATTTACGCCTTTTCAAATCGTCCTAAAACAAGAGGTTTCACCTTAAACTTTAAATGAGGTGGAACATATGAACGCGAAGCACTACAAAACGTATATTAAGATCGGCTTAAATATTCTGCACTACCGAAAGGAACAAGGTCTGACACAGGAAGAACTGGCGGAGATGACGAACTATAGCCGTAATCATATTCAGAAAATCGAAACTGCTGCATCTGTTCCAAGCGTAGACGCGCTGCTGGATATCGCAAAGGCGCTGGACATTCCGCCCTGTAAACTGTTTGAATTCAAGGATTGACCGAAAAGCAGAGGGAGAACCCTCTGCTTTTTCTTTTGGGCAGATGAAAACCTCCGCTTGCCGGTCGTTTCCCACCTGCGGGCGATCGGTGATCGCCCCTACAAGCACCGAATCACCTTCGATCATGTCCGTAGGGTGCGGCGCTTGCGACGCACCGCGTTCGGATAACCGACACGAAGGAGATTCTTCGGCTGTGCCTCTGAATGAGACATACTTTCCCTGTTTGTCATTCTGAACCGCGAAGCGGTGAAGAATCTCCGACCTTCCCATTTGCGGGCGATTCGTGAATCGCCCCTACGAGAGGTGCGGTTCGTATCTGTCCGTAGGGGAGGGTGTCCTCACCCTCCCTCCGTTCCGGGTAATTTGTGAATCGCTCGTTTCGTTCCAATTTTATATACATTGTATACCGGGGAAACGAACAGAAAACGGCATGATATCCAATTTTATGCGCTGATTCGGGAAAATTCTCCTTGTTGCATCTTCAATTTTCTGTTATAATGATTTTATGGAAAAAAGAAAGGCTTATTATGTCAGCCGTAAAAACGTGCTGACCTGGCTTTCGGTACTGTTCATCCTCTGTTCGGCCGTGGTTCGCCTCGTATTGCTCTGTGAGAAAGGCACAGCCTCCGGGTCTGCAATGGCGTTCCAAATCCTGCTGCCGAGTATCGCAGAAGTGATCTTTGTGCTGATCGTCATCTTTAACGGCAAAGAACGCATCTACCGCACCGCCATTCCCGTGGCCGTGATCGCGTTCTCCGTCATGCATGCCGCCGCCACATACGGCCTTTGGCATAAGCTGCTGGTCTGGCTGGCCTGCATCGTATTCGCGGTGTATTACTATGAAGCCATCTCCGGCCGTATGCGCGGCGCGAACCGTCTGGTTCTGTTCCTGCTGTCTTTGTTCATGCTGTTCCTCCGCGCAGTACCGGAGAATTACATGGCGCTGCAGTATCGCACGATGGAGCAGTGGATCGGTGACCTGCCTACGATGAGCTCCCTGGTGGGAATCCTGCTGCTGGTTCTGGCGCTTCGCCTCTATCAGGATGGCAAGTACCATCCCACGTGGGGCGACCGTCCCGATGGACGCCGTGTCCGCACGCTGGATCCCCTCAGCTACATGACGGCCTACATCATGGTCAACCGTAACGGTGCCAGCAACTCCTTCCGTGAATCGCTGGATATCACGGATACCGACCGCTACATCCGCCGCCGCCGCCGCGAAGGCATGACGCAGCTGACCATCACGCAGATCTATCTGGCGGCCTATTGCCGCGTGGTCGCCCGTTATCCCGCGCTGAACCGCTTTGTCAACGGTCAGCAGGTCTATACCCGTGACGGTGATATCGTGTTCAGCATGGTCATCAAAAGGGAAATGAGCACGACGGGCGAGGAAACCTCCATCAAGCTGCATCTGACGCCCTATGACACGCTGGATACGGTCAGCGAGAAACTGGCTTCCGCCATCAAACAGGCGAAAAACGAAACCTCCAACGATTTCGATAAGACGGCAGGGGCACTGAAGGCCATTCCCGGCCTCTTCCTCAAGTTCACCGTCTGGCTCCTCAAGACCATGGACTACTTTGGCCTGCTGCCCAAGTTCCTGCTGGAGGTCAGCCCCTTCCACGGCTCCGTGTTCTTTACCTCCATGGCATCTCTGGGCATTCCCGCCATCTACCACCATCTCTATGATTTCGGCAACCTGCCTGTGTTCTGCTGCCTCGGCGGCAAGTACCGCAAGCCCGTGCTGATGGATGACGGAAGTCTTGTGGAGCGCACCTTCATGGATCTCAACGTGGTCTGTGACGAGCGCATCTGCGACGGCTTCTACTATGCCGCCGCCATGAAGTACTTTAAGCGCCTGATGCTCCATCCCGATCTGCTGGAAAAGGCGCCCGAAGTCGTCAATCCCGATCAGGAATAACGCAAACATCCCGACTTTAGCGTGTTGGGCATAGGGATATGTCCAACACGCAATGATATAGATTTGCTTTGCAAATCTGTGATATACGCCTGGCGGCGTGTGAAATAGGCTTTGCCTGTGAAATTTTTTCTTCGAAAAAGTTAAGGAAAAACAGACTGCAAATCGCAGTCTGTTTTGTTTTTCATCGTCACGAAGTGACACCGCAATATGACGAAGGCATATTTCATATTGCGG
>JAFSHY010000017.1 GCA_017440065.1 Oscillospiraceae bacterium
CCAGCATGTGGTGGCAGTGACCCATACGCTCTTCGTTGTCCTTTGCAATGCCGTCAGCGGAGCAGAGGGCGATACAGATAGCGTCGTTGGCAGCAGCCAGGTCGATGTAGGAGATACGGGAACCAGCGTCAGCGGAGTTGACGATGGGCTTGCCGTTGGTGCGGTTGTAAACCTTGATACCGGCTTCGATGGCGCGCTTGTTGGCGGTGTCGAGGGCCAGAGGCACGTTGTCGAAGTTCTCCTGCAGCAGCTTGACAGCCCAGGTCATCAGTTCGGGACCGTTGGACTCAGCAGGGCCGATGTTGACGTCCAGATAGGTGGCGCCGGCCTTGATCTGAGCAGCAGCACGCTCCAGAATGGGATCGGGGTTGAAGGTAGCCATCGCTTCGCGGATGACGGGGGAGATGCAGTGGATGCGTTCGCCGATGGTGACGAACTTGGCGGAGGAAGGATCTCTCTGCTTGTACTTGGCGCCCAGATCGACGATCTTGATGGCGGGGATGGAAGCAGCGATCTTTTCGAAGTCCAGAGGAGCGTTGACGTCAACGACTTCCTTCTTTTCGGTGGTGGACTTGGTAGCAGCAACAGCTTCAGCAGCCTTGACATGCTCACCGTCGCGCAGGTACTTGACCAGCTCGACAGCTTCCTGAGGACCGACAACGACGTTCCAGTCAGCCAGCTTGTCCTGAATTTCGCCCTTCATGACAGCGACCTTACCGGGGATGATCAGGGTGCGGTTCTTGATCTTGGAAGCGATCTCGAACTTTTCGAAGTCCTTCTGGATGGTGGAGGAGGACAGCTTGCCGGCAGCCCAGGCAGTCAGAACAGACATACCGGAAGCGTCGGTGATGATGAGGTTGACGGGAACCTTGGAGCGTTCCAGTTCGCCGGAGACCAGGAAGTAGGTCAGAGCGAAGTCGACGGTCAGAGCGCAGGGGTCGTTTTCGGTGGCACCGTTGATGGGGTAGATGCCGGGAGCGACCTTCATGGGCTTCTGGGGGTCGGTGTAAACGTTCTGGCGCAGGCCGTACAGAGGCAGAGCTTCTGCATAGGTCATCTTTTCCATGACGATGATGGAGCCGTAGCGAACGGTGAAGGTAGCGGCCAGAGCGGTCTGCAGGTGGATGTTGCCGGCAGCGATCTTGGCGAGGTTGACGATAGAGGGATAACCGCAGGTGCGGTCGCCGTCCTTGATGGCGGTGCGGCGGAGCAGAACAGCGTTGGCGAAGGTGGCCTTTGCGTCAGCGCCGGTGCAGTCCACGACCAGGTTCTTGAAGCCCTTGGCTTCCAGCTTGGCGATCACATCGTAAGCATCGGCCAGGACGGGAGCCTTAACGCCCAGAACAGCCTTGCCGGCTGCGGCAGCCATAGCTTCCCAGTTGGAGGCGGTAGCGCCGTTGATGATGCAGGCTTCGATTTCGGAAGCGACAGCCTTGGCGACCTCGGGGCACTCGGTCTCCACGATGGGAGTACGGCCGGAGGCAGCGACCTTCTTGGCAGCTTCCACGATCTTGGCGGTGTCTTCGCCGGAAACGACGACGAATTCCACGTACATACGCTCGCCGATACGCTCGTAGTCGACCTTGGCGATCTCTTCCAGCTTCTCATCGATGCAGCAGGCGCAGGAAGGAACAGCGAACAGGTTCTTGGAAACCAGAGTCTTCTCATGACGGAAGAGAACGGTTTCGCCGCCCAGCTTGTGCTCGCCGACGGTGATGGTCTTCATAGCGGGAGCGGTAGCTTCGGACAGGGTAGCGATTGCGTCAGCAGAGAAATAGGGGCACTTGGACAGCTCGACGGCGCCCTGTGCAACCTTCATGCAGAATGCCATGCAGGTGGGGCTGCCGCATTCCTTACAGTTCTTCTTGGGGGACAGTTTGAAAATGTCCAGACCTTTTAATGCCATTGTAATTTCCTCCTTTCAGTCTTAAGCCAGTGCGTCGATGTACGCAGCGATGGCTGCGACGGAAGCGGGATGTCTCAGGATAACGGCATCGGAGCCGGATGCGAGGCAGGCAGCAGCGGTGGTGACTTCCATTTCGATGCCGCGCTCTTCCTGGTTGCCCCATTCGGGCATATCAGCTTCGGACATAATGGCTTCCTTGACGCCCCAGGTGTCAGAGGAAATGGGAGTGATGATGGGCATCTGCAGCTGTGCGTCGCCCTGAGCCAGAGCAGCGGCTCTGACGCGGTCCAGGGTGGAAACGACGTACTCGTAGCCGTAACCGGCAGCAGCGGAACCGATGTTCATAACGATGGCATCATCGGAAACACCCAGCTGGCTCAGCAGAACGTTGAGCTGCTTGGCGAGGTTGATGTCAACAGCGGATTCAGCGCCGACCTTCTGGTTATAAGCCAGAACTGCGGAAGCGCCGACGTTCTTGTAGTTCTCTTCCTTGGCGGAGAGGACCAGGATGTTCTTGCCCTGCAGAGCGTCGGAAACGGCGTTGAACAGAGCGGCGTCCTTTTCAGCATTCTTGCAGCCCATGATAACGAGGGGCAGCTCGACAGCTTCGGAAACAGCCTTGGCAAGAGCGACGCAGTCTTCAACAGAAGCGTTTGCGCCATTGGGATCTGCACTTTCAAAGTGCAGTGCGAGGAAAGCAGCGCCTTCGATGGTGGCAGCCTTCTTGGCCATATCCACAACGGATTCGCAGCCGGCGTAGAACTCTACGAGGCCGGGAACGAAGGAATAGGACTCCATGCCGGTATCGACGATTTCGACGCCGATCTTGGGCTTGTTGGCCATGGGCGCATCAAAGGTGTAGAACGGCATAACATTGTTGCCGCCGAGCACTGCAGCCTTTTCACCAGTACCGATGGTAACGGTATTGATGGAGGCTTTGAAGGCCTGAGCCTTGGGTGCGAAAGACATGTATGATATCCCCCTTAAAAAAGTATTACGAATTTATCTTTGAACTGTGAGGTCCCCCGACCGTCACAGATTCAAACTGTTCATGATGCCGTGCAGCGCTACCTTGACGGGAGCATCGGCAGGGACCTGAGAGCTGGGCTTGCCCTCGCAGTCGTATTCATAGACGGTATCGTCCTGCGGCAGCACGCCGAACAGGGTGAGGCCGTGCTTTTCGATCTCTTCCTGCACGCCGGCATTGAGCACGCCGCCGGGTGCGCGGTTGACGATCAGGCCCATTCTTCCGGGCTTCAGTTCCAGATCGCGGACCATTTCCGCAATGCGGGCCACAGCCTGAATGCCGCGGCGGGAGCAGTCGCTCACCAGCAGCAGGGTATCCACGGTGGGCAGGGTGCCGCGGGCGATATATTCGAGACCGGCTTCATTGTCGATCACGGTATAGCGGTAGTTGCCGGTATACTTGTCCAGCTGGGTCTTGAGCAGGCTGTTGACGAAGCAATAGCAGCCCTTGCCCTGCGTTCTGCCCATGACGAGCATATCGTAATCGTCCTCTTCGATGAGGGCGTCGGCAAACTTCATTTCGGTATAGTCGGCTTTGGTCATGCCCGCGGGAATGGGGCTGACTTTGGCCAGCTCCGCGTGAGCCAGTTCTTCGCGGATATCGCCAAGGGTGGTCTCCACTTCCACGCCAAGCACCTCATTGAGGTTGGAGTTGGCATCGGCATCCACCACGAGGATGGGGGTCTTTTTGCCCTTGACAAGATAATCGATGATCATGCCGCAGGTGGTCGTCTTACCGACGCCGCCCTTGCCGGCAACAGCAATGGTATGAGTCATATCGGTTCTCCTTATCGGCTCCATCCGGAAACGCACCATAAGCCGCCCTTCGGCGGCATTTCGTATAAACTTCCGGATACTATTTCAGCCTATCACAAATTCAGCAATTTTTCAACAATAACCTTTCACAAATTCCGCCTTTTTGCGTCTCGGATGCTCAAAACGGGGTAAACAGGAATTTCTGAAAGAGGCCGGCGCTTTCCACATAGACCGCGATGGCGCCGTCCTTCAGCGTTTCGGAGGTGATACTGTCGATCCTGCCCTTTACAAACGAGCGGACATAGGCGACCGGATCGTCACATTCGACCTCCGATACGAAAACATCCCGCATCTGGTTGTTCCGGCAGAGATTGGGGATCTCCCGCACCAGCTCGTATTCGGCCATGGGCTCAGTTCTCCTCGATGACCACAACGCCGCCGATCAGATCGGCCATGACGATGCGGCCTTCCACGGCGACCTGCTGATCCATGATGTTGGTCAGGATGATGGCGCCGTCCCGCTCCTCGATGCGCTGCACATTGGAAAGCACAAGGTTTTCGCGGGTCTGGGTATTCTTATAAACAGTAGAAAGGCACATAGGGGTTCTCCTTATTTGATGGCGGCAAGCACGGTGGAGAGGCGCAGATTGCCCTTCTCAAAATCGCTGACAGCCAGCATTACCTGCTCGTAGGCAGCGCCTTCGCCCAGTTCCTTCAGCTGCTTGGCCAGGCCTTCCAGCTCGGCGGCATGGGCGGTATTGTGCTTTACCATATAGTTCATGAGGGCGATCAGCTCGGCCTTGGGATCCTGGCTGCAGTGCTCGCAGTGGTGATGGTCGCAGCCGCTGTGGCAATGCTCGTGGTCGTGATCATGGGTGTGCGGATGCACATGGTCGTGATGGTCATGCATAGTAAAAACTTCCTTTCCGTTTCGGCACATTTCCGCGCCGTTCTGAAATACTCCCAATTCGTTCTTATTATACTGAATCCACGGCATTTTGTAAAGGCATAAGCGCTTGCAGAATCTCTCTTATTATGTTATATTTTTAGAAACATCCGATCATTTCCAAAGGAGGCGCGCCATGTCCCACGAACACGAGCATGAGCATGAACACGAGCACGGGCTGCACAGCCATGTCCATGAGGACGGCAGCATCCATTCCCATTCCCACGATCATGACCACGGCCATGTGCATGAGAATCAGAAGGCCGTTGTCAACCGTCTTGCCCGCGCCATCGGCCATCTGGAAAAGGTCAAGAGCATGGTGGAGGAGGGCTACGACTGCAGCGAGGTGCTGGTGCAGCTTTCCGCCGTCCGCAGCGCCCTCAACAACACCGGCAAGATCATCCTTGAGGATCATCTGCGCCACTGCATCGTGGAAGCGGTGGAGGACGGCGACCGGCAGTCCATCGACGATCTCTGCGACGCCATCCGCAAGTTCATGAAATGACCGAAGCGGCTTCTCCCGGAGAGAAGCCGCTTTCTGCGCCGCGTTTCTGTCCGTTCCGCTTGCGAAACACCTGCTCCGCGCTTTCGATAAAATTTTATCTTTTTTCGTTTTCCCTATTGATATTTGTGAAAAATCGTATAGAATAAGGGTGGACGGAGACCGACCCATGGGTTTCCGCCTCCATGCGCACACCAACGTTGCATGAGTAGGAATAACGCGTTAAGTACCGGACGGATGGGAGGTTGCCGCCGGGCGAAGGAGCATCCGCTCCGCGATGTTATTCCGCATCCGCTACCGCACCTTGTCCCCACGTTCGGTGGGCGCATTCTGCACAGAGCTCATGTTGGTCTGCTTCAATCGAATATCCACCAAAACCTCCTCCCAAAGTTATTTTAGGAGGCAATTTTTATGTCAAAAATCGAAGCTGTATCTTCCCGTACCGGGAAAATCATGAGTGTCAAGACCATGGCCTACTGCGCGTTTCTGATCGCGCTGAGCGTTGTGCTGGCCCGTCTTCTGATCCCCATGCCCAACGCATCCACCCGCTTTTCCATCGAAGCCATCCCCATCTTCCTTGCCGGTGTGCTTTTCGGCCCCATGGCAGGCGGTCTTGTGGGTTTTGCCGCCGATTTCATCGGCTGCCTGTTTTCGCCGTTCGGCTATAACCCCATTTTCTCCGTCCCGCCCGTTCTCTACGGTGTCTGCGCCGGACTGTTCCGCCCGCTGCTTTCCAAAGAAGCATCTGTTCTGAATCTGGCATGGGCATGGCTGCCTCCGGTGGTGCTGGGCTCTGTCCTCTATCAGAGCGCCACGCTGGCACTGATGTACGGCACGGAGGATTCCTTCCTCGCCAATTTTACCTTCTACCTTTCTTCCCGCACCATCCAGTTCGCCGTTACCATCGTTCTGGATATCCTGATCACCCGCCTGCTCTTTAAGGCAAAGATTTTTGAACGCGCCAAGATCTGGCCGCCCAAAGCGAAATAACTGTTCCGCCATTTTACTATATACTTCAGAAAGAAGGCATTGACTATGATGACCGCCAACGAAGCCATTGAATATATCCATTCCGTATGCTGGAAGGGCTCCATCCCCGGCCTCGGCCGTACGCAGGAGCTGCTCCGTCTGATGGGCAACCCCGAAAAGGGTCTCAAGTATGTCCACATCGCCGGCACCAACGGCAAGGGCAGCACCGCCGCCATGACCGCCTCCATCCTGCGCAAGGCAGGCTACTGCGTGGGCCTTTACACCTCTCCCTATATCTACCGCTTCAATGAGAGAATGCAGGTCAACGGCGAAGAGATCACCGATACCGAGCTGGCGGAGATCACCGAATATGTGAAGCCTCTGGCCTCCTCCATGGCAGAATCCCCCACCGAATTCGAGCTGGTCTCCTGCATCGGCTTTGAGTTCTTCAAGCGCAGAAACTGCGACATCGTCGTGCTGGAAGTCGGCATGGGCGGCGCGATGGACTCCACCAACGTCATCGAATGCCCCGAAGTGGCCGTCATCACCAACATCGGCCTCGACCACACCGAAGTGCTGGGCGACACCGTGGAAAAGATCGCCGAGACCAAGTCCGGCATCTTCAAGGAAGGCTGCCATGCCGTGGTCTACCGCGGCAGCGAAGGCGTCGAAGCTGTCTACGACCGCATCTGCGGCGAAAAGAACATCAAGCTCCGCAAGGCCGACTTTGCGGGCCTGCGTTCCGTGGCGCACTCCCTCGACGGTCAGGTCTTTGACTGCGGCGAGCGCAAGAACATCGTTCTGCCTCTGCTGGGCGACCATCAGCTGCACAACGCCGCTGTCGTCCTCGGTGTTGCCGACGCGCTGATCGAACGCGGCTGGAAGATCACCGAGCAGAACATCTACGACGGCATCCGCGATGTCCGCTGGCCCGGCCGTTTTGACATCATGCGCCGCGATCCCCTCTTCATCATCGACGGCGGCCACAACCCCCAGTGCATCGAAGCCCTCGTCAAGAACATCGAGGACTACCTCGTCGGCAAGCGCCTCATCGTTCTCACCGGTGTTCTGGCCGATAAGGACTATGTGGATATGTACCGTCCCGTGATGCCCTACGTTTCCGAATTCGTCTGCATCACGCCTCCCAATCCCCGCAGAATGAAGGCCGCTCAGCTGGCTGAGTATCTCCGCGCCACCGGCAAGCCCGCCGAAGGCTACGAAGAGATCATCGACGGTGTCCGCGCCGCCATCGAAAAGGCCGGCGATGACGGCGTCGTCCTCAGCTTCGGCTCTCTCTACTCCATCGGCTCCATCCGCGACGCGCTGGATGCCCTTTGATCCTCAAATCAAAAGCCTGCTGCAGTTCAGAATGCAGCAGGCTTTTTTCATTCTGTTACAGGCGCCTTTCCGGATAGATAAAATCCGGAGTGCCGTAATACGGCTTCAAAAGTTCAAGATCCTTCGGGCGGATCACGACCGTTTGGATGCCGCGGGAATGGAGCCGATGGCTTCGTCTTCGGAACAGGCGTCCCGGCACAAACGGATGGCAGCCCTTTGGAATGACCGTCAGCTCCGGAATCGCGCACCAGCCGAGATTCTTTACCGTAAGCACGCCGATCTGTCTGACCTTTTCCCACGGAACCTTCCGGTACCGGATACCGTACCAGCAGAACACGATGCCATCATCTTTCAACCAAATACCCTTCCCGAAATAGAGAAACACCGTGATCCCGCCGATGATCAGTACCGCATCGCTGATCAGCACAAGACCCATCGGTACGATTTGTCGGACGCAGTGCTGCGGGATCAGCAGCGCAGCAGCGACGCAAAGGGACAAAATACCGATATAGCCATAGAAATGCGGCTGCTTCTTCCGCGTTTTCCGCATACGCTCCATCCTTTCTCCGTCCGGTTTCAGGATCCCGCCGGCACATCTACTGCGCGCAGACAGGTTCCCAGCGGCCGCTTATAGCCCCCTGGGATCCACTCTTCCTCGGGCACCAGCAGCAGGTAGTCCGTCCCGCGGTCTTCCTTATGGCGCAGCAAAGCATAACCGGCAGCGCCATCCTTATCCACGATCTCCATGATGACATACTCCGCATAGTGGGCTTCCGTCAGCGGATAGGGATATTCCTCCCGCGCAATGCTGTGATAGACGCGGCCTCCGCATTCCACTTCAGTACTGAATTCTCTCAGATCGTAATGCTCCTGCCGGAGGATCTCCTCTGCCGTCATATGGTAGAACGGGTGCGCATCCAAAAATGCATTGCCGATCCGATGGGTCACGGAAAAGATCAGCGGCAGAAGAAAGATCGTCAGTATATACAAAACGGGGCTGAGACGTCCTGTATGTGGATTCCGCTGTTTCATAGCCCGCTCCTTTTCCGCCCCGCAGGACTTCTTATCGGATAAAATTCGTCACGTTGCCGTATTCGTTCTGCGGCGGTTCGATACCGGCGGCTTTGCCCGCCTCGATGCAGCGCAGCAGCCATGCCATGTTCCGCGCCAGATTCCGCACGGTCTGGATCCCCTCTCCGTCCTCCGCCACCTCACCGGGACGGCCGCCGTGGGCCACATTCCAGTAGGAGGAGGACACCACGGGCATCTCCGAAATGGTGAAGTATTTATTGAGCACATCCACGGAGGCGGTCGTACCCGCCCGCCGTGCCACCGCCACGGCGGCGCCCGGCTTTCTGCGGAAGGCGCTGCCGCCGCAGTAGAAGGCTCTGTCCAGCACGGACTGGATGCGTCCCGAGGGATGGGCATAGTAGACCGGTGTGCCGAAGACGAAGCCGTCGGCCTCCGCAGCCTTTTCCACCAGGCGGTTCACGATGTCATCGTCAAAGACGCATTTCCCGCTCCTGTAGCAGCCGCCGCAGGCGATGCAGTCCCGAACCGGATCGGTGCCCAGCTGCAGCAGTTCCGTTTCGATGCCCAGCTCCGCGAAGACCTTCTGCATTTCCTGCAGCGCCGCGGCGGTGTTGCCGCTTCTTTTGGGGCTGCCGTTGATCAGTAATACCTTCATTTGCTTCTCCTTTTAGAAAACCGGGCTGCTTTTGCAGCCCGGTCATGCTTATTTCTTTTTGTTTTCCAGATACAGGCGGGCGCAGTATTCCACCGCTTCCACCGTGGCATCGAAGCCCAGCTTGCCGCAGTCCAGCATCAGATGGTAGCTTTCCTTGGTGCCCCAGCGGTGATGGGTATTGGTGTTATAGAACATGGCGCGGCGCTTATCCGTCTGCTGGATCAGCTTGATGGCTTCCTTTTCGGAGATGTTGTAGCGCTTCATGATGTTCTGCACGCGATGCTCCATTTCGGCATAGATGAACACGCTGAACACATCGTCCCGCTCGCGGAGGATATAGTCCGAGCAGCGGCCGACAAACACGCCGTTGCCTTCCGCGGCCTTTTCCAGAATGAATTCGGTCTGCGCCGTGGAGACCCGCATTTCCGCGGGGATCAGTCCGTCGGTGGCGGCATTGCCGTAGGAATACATGGCCATGGAGAAGAGGAAGCTGCCCGTGGGCTTTTCCTGCACCTGCTTGACATATTCGGGGCTGAAGCCCAGCTTATCCGCCACATGGTTGATGATGTTCTTGTCATAGAAGGGCATACCCAGCTGTTCCGCAACCAGTCGTCCGACTCTGTTGCCTCCGCTGCCGAACTGTCTAGAGATAGTGATGATCATGTTCCCGACTCCTTTCCCGCATTTATCTGCAAACGCCGCACTGTTTATTTTCAGCACGGCGATTCACTCTTAACAGGACTATTATATATTTTTACCCATATGTTTGTCAAATCCTATTTTGCTTTCTGTCATAATCCACAAGGAAACGCAGGACGTTCCGAAAAACGTCCTGCCGTGGTTTTATTGTTCCGCGAAGGCCAGGATCAGGCGGTATACCATCTCGGCAGAATCCGCGAAATCCTGCAGATGCAGCAGTTCATCGGGCGTGTGATTCTTGAGGTAGCCCGTGGCCACACCGACGGTGGCGATGCCGCCCGCGTTGAACCAGTTGGCATCCATACCGCCGCCGCCCTTTTCCGCCCAAGGCTCCCTGCCCATGCCGCGCAGCACCTCCGTCAGCTTTGTGATGACCGGTGCGTCCTCGGGAATGCAGAAGCATCTGAGGTCGTTGCTGCGGGTCAGCGTAAAGGTTGCGGGGAATTCCGCCAGTGCCTCTTCGCCGTGGCGCTGCACATAGGCGATATAATCCTCCACCTTCTGCGGGTCATGGCTGCGCACCTCGCCGATCAGCTGGCAGTGGGGGCAGACCACATTGGTGTTTTTCGCGGGGCCTGTTTTCATGATCGCCCAGTTGGAGGTGGTCTCAAAGTCCAGACGGCCTTCTTCCAGCTCCGAGAGAATCTTGGCGGCGCCCTTCAGCGCATTGATGCCCTTTTCCGGCTCCGCGCCCGCATGGGCAGCCTTGCCGTAAACATCGATATAGAGGCGAACGATGGTGGGCGCGGCGCGGATAATGCGTCCGATCCGACCGGAGGAATCGAGGCAGTAGCCGACCTTGGAGCGAAGACGGCTGCAATCCAGATTGCGGCTGCCCTGCGTTTTCATTTCCTCGCAGACCGTGAATACGATCTCCACATCACCGTGGGGCAGGCCGCTTTCCCTGATGCGGCGGACGCCCTCCAGAATGGCCACCACACCCGCCAGATCGTCGGCTGCCAGAATGGTGGTGCCGTCGGAGGTCAGAATGCCGTCGCGGATGACGGGTTTGATGTTGTCGCCGTTGGGAACGCGGTCCAGATGGGCGCTGAGCAGCAGCGGCTCTCCCCTGCCGTCACCGGGCAGACGGGCAATGAGGTTGCCTGCCGTACCGCCGATGCGGGCAGCGACGTCATCCTCTTCCACCTCGCAGCCCAGTTCCACCAGCTTCTGCTTTACCGTGTCCGCCATTTGGCGTTCCCCAAAGCTGGGCGAAGAGATCGCCATCAGTTCCAGAAATTCCTGCAGCATTCTGTCCATTCTCTGTTCCTCCCGTGTTTGTTTTCCTTATGATACCACAAGATCGGCAGCTTTGAAATCAAATCTTCCGATATTTGAAATCACAGCCTGCGATATTTTCCGTCTGCATACAATCCGGATCCGTTTGCTCTGCACAGAATGAGATGAGCAGCAGCTTTACAGGAAAGCTGCTGCTCACGGTATGGATCTCAGTTTCTATTGTACATCCCGCGGGACGGCGGTCAGTCCTTGTAGCCTTCCATGACAAACGCTCTCATCTGTTCTCCGGTCATACCGTCCAGGCCAACCTTTTCCAGCGTACGTCCCGTGACCCAGTAATCCTCGTTACGCAGGGCAGAGGCCAGATAAGTAACAGAATCCATCAGCGGTGTCCTGACGCCCAGGGCGCGGGCAAGATTTGCACAGAACACCAAAGAACACGGCGCATCTTCCGTCAAATACCGGCCGGACAGATCATTGGGGCCGGAAATATCCATGAAAATGCCTACGGAACCGCGGTAAGCGGTATAAAGGTCGTCCGCCTTCGGGCAGTATCCCGTCATTTCCAGTCGCTCCAAAATATGAATCGGTCTGTAACCCAGCGCTTCGCACACAGCCATACGTTCCCGGCTGATCTTCTCGACCACCTGCGCGACAGCGGGAGAAATGCCGTCTCTGTAGTGGTAGTGCACTTCGCCGGGCTTCAAATGGTCGATCTTGCCGGCATTCAGTACAACAGGCGTCGGATGGCTGTCAATATTACCGTTGTTGAGGGCAGTCTCCAGCACATCGGTCATAGGCGTGATGCCGGGGAAAAGCGGATCGACGAGTTCAAACAGTTCCTGCGTATACTTTGCGGGAAATGCGGAGAACCACAGAACGGGAGTACGCAGCAGAATATTGGCCGCGTTCCCTTCATCTTTACGGGTAGCATAAGGCAGGGTGCTGATCTCGCAGATCTTGACCTTGTGATGGACGCCTGCATCGTGGAAGATCTTGGCATACACCAGACCGCCGCCGCAGCTGCCGGGACACAGGAAAATGATCATTCCTTCTCTCAGGTGAGGAACCAGCGATTTTGCAACCGCTTCCTGTGCAAAAGCAGGAGAAATCGGCATGATCAAGTCCACATCAGACAGAGCATCCGCCAGATCGGTCGTGACTTTGTGCAGCTGCACAGAATCGATCAGTTCGCCTTTTTCCTTCAGAACAATGGTTCTGTTTTCCGCGATACCGGCAATGCTTGCCGCGAATTTCGGGTCCTCATACAGTGTGATTTCGTAACCGCGCTGCGTCAGATCCGCCGCTGCCGCAAAACCGCCGTTTCCTCCGCCCATGATACAAATCTTATGAATTGCCATAATGTCACCTTCCGAAACAGATTGTATTGTATTTCTATTCTTCGTTTATATCGTCGGTCAATTATATAAGAATTGTCCGACAATTTAAATATAGTCATCGTCGTACCGCTTGTCAACCCCTTCCCCATTTTTGAAAATTTTTATATTGTTTCTTTGAAAGATGTGGTATAATCAAGCAAACATCTTCCATCGTATCTATTATGTAACACGGATTCTGCCACACATTCCGCCCGGAAAACGATATAGGAGAAAAACAGATGAATACGCTCAAACAGGGAACCCCGGCAACAGATGCTTATCTGAAAGTAAAAAAGGCCATCATTCAGCAAACTCTGAAGCCCGGAAAAGTGCTGACCGAAAGCTATCTGTGCGAAACGCTGGGGCTGGGTCGCAGCCCGGTTCGGGCAGCGCTGCAGCAGCTGGCGGTGGATGGCTTTGTGGAGCTGTCACCCGGCCGAAGCGCCCGTGTTTCCCAGTTTTCCCAAAACCAGATCCGCCAGATCTACTCCATCCGCGGGATGATCCTGTCTCATGCGCTGGATCTGACCATTGATACTTATACGGAAAAGGATATCGCGGCTTTGCAGAACTGTCTGGATCGGCAGGAAGCAGCGTTCCGAAACTATGAATTTGAAGAATACCTTTCCGCCATTTATGATTTCTTCTATTTCATCATCCACAAGGTCAACAATCCGTATCTGGATGAGATCGCGGAAAATGTTTTAAAGCGTATTAACGTGTTCCTGTGCCTGTATGATAATTTTTACTCCATCGAAAAATTAAAAACGCTGCCGCTGCACAAGAAGATCGTGGCGGCCATTCAGCAGGGAAAACAGAAAACCGTGATGCAGATCCACAGGGATCTGAACAACCGCATTCTGGACGCATATGACCGCATGATCCTTTCCAACACGGATTGACGGGGAAGCGACGGCGTTTCCAAAAAACGGGTCGAAAGTTTCTTCTTTACATTCTCGGTTTTTTTGCTATAATGGATTGGAACAAGCACCGGTGGCTCAATGGATAGAGCATCGGATTCCGGTTCCGAGGGTTGGGGGTTCGAGTCCCTTCCGGTGTGCCAAAAAGAGGAGAGGTCTTTGACCTCTCCTCTTTTTGGCATTATAAGGAAGGGACTCGAAATTCAAATGCGGCAGTCCGTAATTTGTAAAGGATGGTTTTCTTGACAAAATTGCTGCCATGCGTTTATTATTGTTCGTATTAATGTTTCTCATAAGGAGTATCATAGATGGTATATATGACTTTCAATTCTTCGTGTTCTTA
>JAFSHY010000139.1 GCA_017440065.1 Oscillospiraceae bacterium
ACGGTGTAAGCACCGATGTGCTGGGTGATGCCGCCGGCTTCGCCGGAGACCACATTGGTTTTCCGGACGGCGTCCAGCAGGGAGGTCTTGCCGTGGTCAACGTGACCCATGACGACAACGACGGGAGGACGGTCCATCAGTTCATCGGCGGTATCCTCGTGATCGTCGAAGAGCTTTTCTTCGATGGTGACGACCACTTCGCGCTCAACCTTGCAGCCCAGTTCGGTGGCCACATATTCGGCGGTATCGAAATCGATGGTCTGGTTGATGGCGGCGAGGACGCCGTTCTTCATCAGGCACTTGATGACTTCGCTGGCAGTCTTCTTCATGCGGGAAGCCAGCTCGCCGACGGTGATCTCATCGGGGATCTTGACGGTCAGCGGAGTCTTCTTGGCGATCTCCAGCTGCAGACGGCGCATCTTCTCCTGCTCCTCATTGCGGGACTTGCCGGAGAACTGCTTCTTCTTGTTCTGCTGCTTGTTTTTGTTGCCGATGCGCTGCTTGCCGCCGGATACATTCTGCATCCGTTCGGAAACGAGGGTATCCACGCGATCGTCAAAGCGCTCCGCATTGACGGTAACAGCGCTGGTATCGACCACGCGGCGTTCACGCTTGCGCTGAGGTTCGGCATTCTGGACAGGCTGCTGAGGAGCCTGTGCCTTAGGCTGCTGGGCAGGCTGTCTGCCGCCCTGCTGGCGGGCTGCCTGCTGCTGGGAAGCCTGCTGCTTCTGGGGCGCAGCCTCCCTGGCGGGTGCTGCCGCGGCAGGCGCTTCCTGCTTCTGCTGGGCAGGCGCAGCGGCAAAGACCTGCTCCAGAGAAGCGATCTGATTGTGCTGCGTAATATGCTCGAAGAGCACGTTCAGCTGCCGGTCTTCCAGCACCTGCATATTGCTCTTGGGCTTTTCAAAATACTTGGCGACGATGTCCGAGATCTCCTTGGTGGTCATGCCAAAATCCTTGGCCACATCCCGGATGCGATACTTGCTCAAACTACTCAAATAAGCCACCTCCAATTACTTCCGGTCTCCGGACGGGACAGGGTCTGCCCGAAGACCCGCAGCGGCAATGCGCTGCGTATTTCCTGCGGCAAGGCTGCCGCTTCATTTACTTTTTCTTTCCGCCGCGGCGCAGATTTTTCTGATGCGCCTTTTCTTCCTTCTGGCGCTGCTCGGCGCGGAGGCTCTTTTCCTCCAGCGACTGGAGCAGCTCGGCATGCTTTTCCGGTTCGCCCAGCGCCTGCACAAAGGCAGTGGCGAGGCGCACATCGGTAAAGGCAGCCATGGCCACGGAGCTGTAGCCGATGAGATCGCCGAATTCATCCTTGGTGATATCGATCTTCATCCAGGCCTGCTTGCTGCCTGCCACGAAGCTTTTCACGCGGCGGAAGGTATGATCCGAGGCATCGGATGCCACGAGCACCAGTCTTGCCTTGCGGGCACGGCAGAGGGCGCCGACCGGCTCTTCGCCGATTTCCAGCATACGGCCTCTTCTGGCCAGAGAGAGATAACCTGCTGCTTTAGGATTCATGTTCCGCCATCCTCTCATGCAGGGCGGCCCAGACCTCTTCGGGAATCGCGGTTTCCAGGCTGCGTTCCAGCGCGCGGGTCTTTTCCGCCTTCTTCAGGCACGCGGGATCCGGGCATACATACACACCCCGCCCCGGTGCTTTCCCCCGAAAATCCAGCGAGATCTGCCCTTCGGGAGAGCGAACCACGCGGACCATCGTATTCTTTGCCTTCATTTCCCGGCATCCGGCGCACTGGCGCATAGGGATCTTCTTGGGCATGGCTGCACCTCCTCCGGAACGGGTTATTCGGCTTCCTCGGTCTCAGGCAGTTCCTCCGCCTGAGAAGCGGGCTTGATATCGATCTTGCAGCCGGTCAGACGGGCAGCAAGACGGGCATTCTGGCCTTCCTTGCCGATGGCAAGGGACAGCTGATCATCGGGAACGATGACGCGGCAGGACTTGCCGCCGGGCAGCATGGTAACGGAGATGACATCGGCGGGGGACAGGGCGGAAGCCACGAACTCGGCGGGGTCTTCGGACCAGACGACGATATCCATCTTTTCGCCGCGGAGCTCCTCCACCACAGCACCGACACGGCCGCCTCTGGGGCCGACGCAGGCGCCGACGGGGTCGATGTTCTCCTCGGTGGCGCGGACAGCCAGCTTGGTTCTGGAGCCGGCTTCACGGGCCACGGACTTGATCTCCACAAGACCGCTTTCGATCTCGGGAACGTTCAGTTCAAACAGGCGCTTGACCAGACCGGGGTGGGTTCTGGAAACGATGACCTGCGGGCCGCGGGTGGAGCGGCGGACTTCGACGACGTAGACGCGGATCAGATCGCCTTCGGAGAAGCTCTCGGTGCGGACCTGCTCGCCGCCGGCGAGGTAGGCATCGGTCTTGTCGCTGCCGGAGCCGATGCGGATGGTCATATCACCGCTTTGGGGCTCGATGCGCAGGACGCTGCCGGTGAGGATCTCATGCTCCTTGGAAGAGAAGCTGTCGAAGATCATGCCGCGTTCGGCTTCGCGGATGCCCTGAATGATGACCTGCTTGGCGGTCTGAGCAGCGATGCGGCCGAAGTTCTTGGTCTGTACATCCACATTGACCAGGTCACCCAGGTCGCAGCGGGCATTGATCTTTCTGGCTTCTTCCAGAGAGATCTCGGTGGCGGGAGAGTAGACGTCGTCCACAACTTCCTTCTGGACGTACATCCGCATTTCCTTTTCATTCAGCTCCACGAACACATTGTCGGTGTAGCCGTCCTTATCCTTCTTGTAGGCAGCCACGAGAGCCTGCGTGATCTTATCGACCATGTAGGTCTGCGGAATGCCGCGTTCCTTTTCCAGCTGAGCGAGGGCCGCAAAAATCTCGGCGTTCATTGTTTCTCCTCCTTAAAATGTCACACGAAGCCGCACCAGCGCGACCTCAGATTTGGTGAATGTGATTTCTTTTCCCAGATATTCCAGCGTTACATTGCCGTCGTCGTCATAGCCGCGCAGCACGCCGGGGAATTCCTTGGTTCCATCCTTGGGGCGGTAGAGGCGGACAAGGACATCGCTGCCCATGAACTGCAGGAAATCCGAAGGACGCTTCAGCGTGCGTTCGATGCCTGCGCTGCCCACCTCAAAGGTATAGCTTGTGGGGATCGGATCCTTTTCATCCAGAATGGGATCCATGGCGCGGGAAATGGCTTCGCAATCCGTGATGTCTACGCCGCCTTCCTTGTCGATGTAGATCCGCAGGAACCAGTCGGCGCCTTCGCGGACATATTCCACATCCCAGATGGTGCAGCCGTGGGCCTGCACGATCGGCTCCGCATACTCCCGGATCTGTTCTGTCAGCTTCAAATCCTGATCTCTCCTCTCAAAAATGGGTCAAATCAACAAGAAAGACTGGGGAACTTCCCCAGCCTCAAGTCAACTCTACCTTAATTCTTATACAGTATAGCAGGCGAAGAGCAAAAATGCAAGGGTTTTTTGCCGAAAAGACCCTCATTTTTCAAATATTCCGTCCGAAATCCGGCAATTTACAAGCCGCTTCCGCTGTGGTACAATACGATTATCCGAAAAAGGAGGTCTATGCCATGCCGAAAGTGAACAGACAGACCTTAGCCGTGCTGCCCGCAGCGGTGCTTGCCCTGTTCGGCATTCTCTTCGCGCTGACGGATCTGACCGCCGGCAAGGTATTTACCGCGCTCCTCGGTGCGGGCTATGCCGCGTGGTTCACGCTGTCGCTCCGCTCCGGAAAGAGCATCGCACCCGCGGGAAATATTTCCGCCTGCGTGCTCATTCCCGCCGCTTTGCTGACCGCGCTGGCCGCCATCCCCGCCTTTTCGCCCGATGTAAAGCCCGGCAGCCTTGCGCTGCTGCTCTGCGCCGTCTGTTTCGGCCTGCAGGCCGCGGCGGCTCTGATGAAAAAGTCCCATGTGCTGCTCCATCTCGCGCTGACGGTGAGCCTCATTCTGAAGCTGATCCATGATTTCCGACTTTGGAGTGTGGATCCGCAGGTCAGCGATTACTGCTTCCGCCTCTTCGCCCTGCTCTGCACCCTGCTGGCTGCCCTTTATCACGGCGGTATGCAGCTGCGCGTCGGCAAGCGGAAGCCGGCGGCCTTCCTCTGCCTGCTCGGCATCGTCCTCTGCGGCACCGCCGCCGGCGGCAGCGTCTCCAATCTCTGCTTCTTTCTCGGCTGCGCCTGCTACCTTTTCTCCTTCCTGCTGCAGCTGCTGCAGCGGCGCAAAAAGCGCCCCGCCGCGGAGCCTGCCCCGCAGCCCGAATAAATCCGATCAGAAAAGCGCCTGTATGCGAATGCATACAGGCGCTTTCCGTTACTTACGGAGAGAATCCATGGAGCGCGGCACCACACCCTTGGGGATGGGCGCTTCATAACCCTTGGGGCCGACGCGCTTCTGATGCTCTTCCTTTGCCTGCCGAAGCAGGTCTTCATTCTGCACCAGCTCCACAACGGCGGCGGCCATAACCTTGGCGGCATAGACCGTCATCTTGTGCGCCAGCGGCAGCTTTCCCTGTGCCACCAGCTGCCAGCTGTGGGCAGGCGTTCCCTTGGCGCGGGTCGCCGTCTGGATCTGGGCGGTGGGGCAGACCCAGCTGACATCGCCCACGTCCGTGGAGGAGAAGTCGGGCGTTTCTTCCTCGGTATAGGCTTCGATCCCCCGATAGATGGGATCCTCGGGATCCGCTTCGGGGTAGCCCGCCAGTGCCGTTTCGGCAAAGGCACGGGCCACGCGGATGTCCGCTTCGTCCGGCACGGGAGCGCCGACCTCCACCAGCTTGTCATGGAGCAGCTTGCGGAGGGCATTGTTCTGCACCAGATTGGAGCAGGCCTTGATAAACTCATGGCTTTCCTTCGTGCCGGTCATCAGTGCGGCGCCCTTGGCGATATCATTGACCCGCTCATAGATCTCCTTGACGATCCGGTTGTTGACGCCGCGGATCAGATACAGCACCTCAGCATGGGGCTGCACCACATTGGGAGAGAATCCGCCCGTATCCGTAATGGCATAGTGGATGCGGCAGGAGGAGGGAATATGTTCGCGCAGGAACTGCACGCCCACATTCATCAGCTCCACGGCATCGAGGGCGCTTCTGCCCAGCTCGGGCTTGCCGCCCGCATGGGAGGCAATGCCGTCAAACTTGTAAAGGATCTGATAGTTGGAAAGGGACATGGCTGTCCAGATCTTGTTCTTTGCGCCGGGATGCCACGTGATGGCGGCGTCGAGGCCGTCAAACACACCATCCCGCGCCATGAATGCCTTGCCGGAGCCGCCTTCCTCACCGGGCGTGCCGAAGAAGATGACCGTGCCGGGATGGCCGGTCTCCTTCAGCCATTCCTTGACGGCGATGGCAGCGCCCAGCGCACCTGCACCGTAAAGATTATGACCGCATCCGTGGCCTTCGCCATGGGCCAGCGGCTTGCGCTCCGTGCAGCCGGATTCCTGACTCAAACCGCTGAGGGCGTCATATTCGCCTAAGATGCCGATAACAGGCTTGCCGCTGCCGTAGGTACCGGAGAAGGCGGTCTTGATATTGGCGAGGCCTTCCTCCACGGTGAAGCCCTCATCGCGCAGCACCTTGCAGATGCGCTCCGCGGCTTTGAATTCGGTAAAGGCGGTCTCGGGATTATCCCAGAGATAGTCTGCCGTTTCCCGCAGCAGATCGGCCTTTTCCTCCACAACAGTAAGATAACGTTCCATCTCAGTTCCTCTTTTCGCTTACTTTCTCAGAGAGTCCATGGATCTCGGCACGACATCCTTGGGGATGGGCGCCTCATAGCCCTCGGGGCCGACGCGGCGGCGATGCTCTTCCTTGGCCTTCTCCAGCAGTTCGGGGTTGGTCATCAGTTCGACCGCACCGGCAGCGATGCACTTGGCAGCATAACGGGTGGCACGATGCGCCAGCGGCAGCTTGCCCTGCGCCACGATCTGCCACGAATGGGGCGGCGTGCCGCGGGCCACGGAGGCAGTGGAAAGATGGGTGGTGGGGCAGACCCAGCTGACGTCGCCCACGTCCGTGGAGCCGTGCTCCTGCTTTTCGGAGTGGTCATAGGGGTCGATCTCCCACCAGATGGGATGGTCGGGATCGGCGGTGGGAGACTGGGTCAGACTCTCCGCCGTGATCTTACGGGCAAAGGCCAGATCCTCCTCCGTGGGTTCGGGAGAGCCGATCTCATGCATCTTTTCGTACATCATCATCTGCAGCACCGTATTGGGAACGGTATTGGAGCAGGCCTTGATAAAATCGTGGCTTTCCTTCGTGCCGGTCATCAGCGCGGCGCCCTTGGCAATGTCATTGACCCGCTCATAGATGGACTTAACGGTCTTGTTGTCCACGGCGCGGATCAGATACAGCACCTCCGCGTGGGGCTGCACCACATTGGGAGAGAAGCCGCCGGCATCGGTGATGGCATAGTGGATGCGGCAGGAGGAAGGAATATGCTCGCGCAGGAACTGCACGCCCACGTTCATCAGCTCGCAGGCATCGAGCGCGCTTCTGCCCAGCTCAGGCTTACCGCCGGCATGGGAGGCGATGCCATCAAATTTATAAAGGATCTGATAGTTGGCGAGGGACAGATTGGTGCGGATATAGGTCTTATCGGCAGGATGCCAGGTGATGGCGGCATCGAGGCAATCAAACACGCCGTCGCGGGCCATAAAGCCCTTGCCGGAGCCGCCTTCCTCACCGGGCGTGCCGAAATAGACGACAGTGCCGGGATTGCCGGTTTCTTTCAGCCATTCCTTGACGGCGATGGCAGCGCCCAGCGCACCGACGCCCAGCAGGTTATGGCCGCAGCCATGGCCGCATTCGCCGCCGTTCGGCTCCGCGTGGGTCACACCGGATACCTGGCCGAGGCCGCTGAGGGCGTCATATTCGCCAAGGATGCCGATGACGGGCTTACCGCTGCCGTAGGTACCGGAGAAGGCGGTTTTGATATTCGCCAGATTCTCCTCCACGGCGAAGCCCTCGTCGCGCAGCACCTTGCAGATACGCTCCGCGGATTTGAATTCGGTAAAGGCGGTCTCGGGATTCTCCCAAAGATAGTCTGCCGTTTCCTGCAGCAGCTGCGCCTTTTCATCGATCACGGAAAGATACTTCTGATCCATGTTGTTTCCTCCTTGTTTTCATCCGGATTCCACGGAACAGGGTGCGGCGCCCTTGGACAATGCGCGTTCCGCCCTTTCTTCGCCGCGGGTTTTACGCCTCGGCTCAACTGTTCCATAACAATTTCAGTTTTTGATATAGCCCAATTATACGGCCGTTGCCGAAGAAACTCAAGAATCGTCGGGCAGAACCGTTTCAGTTCCGTAAAGTTTCGGCATCCTGCGGCGCCGCCGCCTCCGCATCGGGTTTGGGGAAAACCAGCGTGACCACCGTGCCGGTATCGGGATAGCTGCGGAGGAAGATCTCCGCCCCGTGGAAAATGGCACCGTGCTTCACGATGGAAAGCCCCAGACCTGTGCCGCCGATCTCCCGCGAATGGCTCTTGTCCACGCGGTAAAACCGCTCGAACACCCGCTCCTGATGCTCCTTCGGGATGCCGATGCCCGTATCCGTCACGGTCAGGCGCGCCTGTCCGCCGCTTACGCGCACGGTGACCTTGACCCAGCCGCGCTGACGGTTATATTTGATGGCATTGTCGCAAAGGTTATAGATCATCTCCGAAAGCACCTTGCCCGAGCCCAGCACGGTGGCATGGGTGCCTGTGATGGAAAGGGTGACCTGCTTGGCGGCGGCTGCCTCCTGCAGCCAGCCGAGGACTTCCTGCGCGATGCCGTAAAGATCCACAGGCTCCTTCTTGTGGGCCGGCACGGCCTCCTCCAGCTGGGAAAGGCGCAGGATATCGCTGACCAGCGTGGTCATGCGCTGGGATTCGCGGTAGATATTATCGGCAAAATGGGCAACGTCCTCCGGGCGCACCATGCCGCTTCGCAGGATCTCCGCCGTGCCGGAAATGGTCGTCAGCGGTGTTTTCAGTTCATGGGAAACATTGGCGGTGAATTCTCTTCGCTGGCTTTCCCGGTTGGCGCTTTCTTCGCGAAGCTGCCGCATCTGATCGGCGATGAGGTCGTTCTGCTCCTTCAGTTTGCCCGCCAGCGGCGCCAGTTCCCGATCCAGCGCGGTCTGCTCCGGATGGGAAAGATCCATGGAATTGAGAGGATCCGCCAGCCGCTTCGTCTGCGCCCGTGCCAGCAGCACCGCCGCAAGAACCGCCAAAGGCAGCAGCGTCAGCAGGCAGAGAAGTCCCCGCATTGCCGCCATCCCGATGAGTTCCGGGTCTCTTTGCGCCGCAGCCAGCAGAAACGCGCCGTAGCTCAGCAGCATCGCCGCCAGGATCACCGCCAGCAGCAGAACGGTCATGCGTTTTTTCATGCGTCCTCTCCGATCTTATAGCCCACACCCCGCACAGTCTCAATGAGGTCACCGCAGACGCCCAGCTTCTGCCGCAGGGTGCGGATATGCACGTCCACCGTGCGGCTCTCGCCGTCAAATTCATAGCCCCAGACCTGATCCTGCAGCTGATTGCGGGTCAGCACGATGCCGCGGTTTTCCAGCAGGATGCGCAGCAGTTCAAATTCCTTGAGGGTCAGGGACACATCCTGCCCGTCCGCGCGCACCAGATGCCGTTCCACGCTCAGATAGAGTCTGCCGGCCTGCAGACCGCCGATGCTGCCGCCGCTGCGCCGCAGCACGGCGCGGATGCGGGAGATCAGCTCCAGCATGCTGAAGGGCTTGGCCACATAGTCATCCGCCCCTGCATCCAGCCCCATGACGCGGTCAAATTCCGTATCCTTGGCGGTGAGCATGATCACGGGCAGCTGCCGCGTTTCCGGCGCAGCACGCAGCTTGCGGAGGATCTCCATGCCGTCCTCCTCGGGCAGCATGATATCAAGGAGCAGCAAGTCGGGGATCCGTTTCCCGACGGCCTGCCAGAACGCGGACGGACGGTCAAACCCCTCGGCCTCCAGATTCTGTCCGTTCAGCGCGTATAATACAAAATCCCGGATGCTGCGGTCGTCTTCCAGCAGATAGATCACGGCATTCGCCTCCTGTTTTCTGTTTCTCTTTGCATTTTGTTCAGTATACCACAAGAGCGGGAGGCTTGTCATTGCATTTTCCCCAAAAATCAATATAATAAAGGAAAACCCCTTTCGGAGGTTCCCATGCAGAACTATTTTCACGTAACCCTCGATCAATCTGAGTTGAAGACCATGAGCGCTCTTGCCCTGGCCCATATGGGCGACTGCGTGTTTGAGCTGCTGGTGCGCAGCTGGCTCTGCGCCCACGGCAAGGCCACCTCTGCCAATCTGCACAAGGCTACCGTTTCCTTCGTTTCCGCACCCGCGCAGGCGCGGCAGATGGAGCGGATGCTCCCGCTGCTGACCGACGAGGAGGCCGCCATCTACCGCCGCGGCAGAAACGCCCACGTTCACGGCGTACCGAAGGCAGCAACGCCCGGCGAATATGCCAAGGCCACGGGCCTGGAGTGCCTGTTCGGCGCGCTCTTTCTGACGGGACAGACCGAACGGGTGAACGAACTGTTTGTGCTGACCATGGAGGATCCCCATGCCCTTTGACGCCCTTTATCTCTCCGCGGTGACGGAGGAGCTGGCGCCTGCCGTCGGTTCCCGCATCGACCGCGTGCAGCAGCCCACCCGCGATACCGTTCTGCTGCAGCTTCGCAGCCGCGAAGGCAGCCGGAAGCTGCTCATCACCCTCAACCCCAACCATCCCCGTGTGCATTTCACGGAGCTTTCCTTTGAAAATCCCGCGCAGCCGCCCATGTTCTGCATGCTGCTGCGCAAGCATCTGACCGGCGCCAAGATCGCCGCCTTTACGCAGAAGCCCATGGAGCGTATGCTCACCGTCACGCTGGACACCTATGACGAGCTGGGCGATCCCGCCCGCAAGCTGCTGGTACTGGAGCTGATGGGCAGGACTTCCAACCTCATTCTCGTCGGCCCCGACGGACGGATCATCGACTGCCTGCGCCGCGTGGATCTGGAAATGAGCGAAACGCGGCAGGTGCTGCCCGGTCTTTACTATCACGAACCGCCCGCGCAGGACAAGCGCGATCCCTTCTCCATGACGGAAGCGGACTTTGCCGCCCTGCTGTACAGCGTGGACTCTCCCACACGGCTGGACAAGCTGCTGCTCGGCAGCCTCAACGGTCTTTCGCCGCTGCTCTGCCGCGAGCTGAGCTGCCGCGTCTGCGGCGAGACCGACGCCGATGTGCTGGAGCTGGAAGACAGGGCGGAAGCCGCCCGCATTCTTGCGGACTTCTTTGCCTCCTGCCGTCCCTTTACGCCTACCCTGCTGCGCCGTGACGGCATTCCCGCGGAATTCTCCTGCGTACCGATCCGCCAGTACGGCGGTTATCTGGAGGAGGAGCGCCCCGAAAGCTGCTGCAAGCTGCTGGATACCTTCTACGGTGTCCGCGAACGGGCAGAGCGGCAGCGGCAGCGCGCCCAGCAGCTGACCAAGACCGTGACCAATCACCGCGACCGCGTCAGCCGCAAGTTGGAGCTGCAGCGGAAGGAAAAGGCGGAATCGCAGGACAGAGAACGGCTGCGCCGCTGCGGCGATCTGATCACCGCCAATTTCTACCGCATGACCAAGGGGCAGACCGTGCTGGAGACCGAGGATTTCTACGATCCCGATCTGAAGCCCGTGCAGATCCGTCTTTCCCCTCAGCTTTCTCCCCAGCAGAATGCCGCCAAATACTATAAAGACTATGCCCGCGCCAAGCACGCGGAGCAGATCCTTTCCGAACAGATCACCCGCGGTGAACGGGAGCTGAGCTACCTGCAGAGCGTGCTGGAAGAGCTTTCCCGTGCCGAGACCGACCGCGATCTCACTGAGATCCGCGCGGAGCTGGCCGAACAGGGCTATGTCCGCGATCAGGAGCGGAAAAAGCAGATGAAGCAGCAGCCCTCCAAGCCCATGGAGTTCGTGTCTTCTTCCGGCTTCCGCATCCTCGTCGGCCGCAACAACCGCCAAAACGATCAGCTGACACTGAAAATGGCCGCCCGCTCCGACATCTGGCTGCATACGCAGAAGATCCACGGCAGCCATGTCATCATCGTCTGCGCGGGACAGCAGCCCGACGATCAGACCGTGACCGAAGCCGCCCAGCTGGCCGCGTGGTACTCGCAGGCACGGCAGGGTCAGAATGTGGCCGTGGATCTCACGCCCGTGCGGAATGTGAAAAAACCGCAGGGCAGCCTGCCGGGCATGGTCATCTATGACAAATACAACACCGTCTATGTGACTCCCGACGGAACGCTGCCTGAAAAGCTGCACCTTTGAGCCGCCCCCTCATAGAATGAAGCAGCAGATGATCCCATCTGCCGAACGATTCTGACGGGAGGGCTGACCATGTGTGATCCCTGCGGGATGCACCGCTACCACGGCTGCTGCCCCTATGGCAGGCTGCTGGAACTGAACCGAATGTGCAGCTGTTCCTCCGGTGTTCTCGCACAGGCCGTTTCCGCCTGCGATTGCTTCTGCAGGCAGAATTCCTGCTGCAAAGAACATCACTGCGGCTGCCGGAGGCACTGAAAAAGCCGGTCTTCCGACCGGCCTACATATTACCGTATTTTACACAGGAGGCGCCATTTTGCGAAAAACCTACCGATTCTTCCTGCCATGGAAGTACATTGCCGAGTCAGATGAAGTCAATGCCCGTTCCCGTCAGGGTCACCATCTCATCGCCTCGAACCGATTTTGCCGCAAAGAGGAGGAAGATCCCTCCGTTTGCTGGTATTATCGGCTGGATTACAAAGAAAAAGGCGGCTATACCGAACTGCTGTATGAAAAGCAGGGCTGGGAGCTTGTCTGCCGTCAGGGCGGCTGGCTCTGGTTCCGCAAGAAGGTGGAGGACGATGTGCCCGATTCCGCCTACGTGCTGCACGGCGCAGAGCGCCATGCGGTTGAGGATCACCTGCGCGGTATCGTAAAGGCGCTGGATATGCTGCGGAATCTGCTTCTGATCGCTGCGCTGATTCTGATTCTGATCCCTTCGGAGCTGACCGCTGATTGGACGCCCCGCGCTGCCTGCATCCCGCTGTTCCTTGCCATTCTGCCGGTGAAAGCCGCAGGCGAGATCCGCAAACTGCCGGGCTTTTCAGACAAATAAAATGCCCCCTTTACACAAGGGAGCCGGATTTTTGCGAAGCAAAAAGGCTGAGGGATCGGTGCAGCCGCGATCCGTTTTTCTAACTTCTTCGTGGTTGCTGCAATCCCTCCGTCACGGCTATTTCCCGCCGTGACACCTCCCTCTGCACGAGGGAGGCTTTTTTTGCGCTTCTTTATAGACTGCGGTCATTTCTCGTCCACTCGTGAAAGCGTTCCGCGGGGGTAGTATCCACAAAGATCGGAAGCCCGCAGGCGGTGCAGTTATCCCGAAAATCGAACAGTCTGCGCCAGAACGCCCATTCCTGCATATGCCAGAGGATATGGCCGCAGCGCGGACAGCGGTAAAACAGGTGCATGCAGAGCAGCCAATGGAGCAGCATCAGCGGCGTATAGGCAATGACGGCCGTCATCACCAGCCAGGTCGGGGCGGAGGGGATACAAAGCACCACGATGGCAAGGATCGGCCAGATCACCGGCATCACACGGGTCAGCACCAGCTTCCAAAAGGAGATCACATGGGGTGTTTCATCCGAAGGCCGGACAGAGGACTTTACCGGCGCGATGCCGCGGAGCAGCTCATCCGCCGTCATGCTCAGGGCATCGCAGAGGGGCGCGATCAGCGAAAGATCCGGCGAGCCGACACCCCGCTCCCAGCGGGATACCGCGCGATCCGTAATATGCAGCCGGTCAGCCAGCTGCTTTTGGGTCATGCCCAATGCCCGCCGCCGTTCCGCGATCCGTGTTCCAAGCTGCTTTTGATCCATCGCGATCCCTCCCTTCTCTGCTTCCAGTATGCCCCAGCGGCGGAAATCTGTCAACAAACGAATCGTTGAGCCGCCCGTCGGGTTTCGATATTTTGATGTGCGGGATTCCTCGCCTCCGCTCGGAATGACAAATCGGTGGCGGGCGAATAGAAAAGCAGAGGAGAGCAATTTGCTCTCCTCTGCTTTGTTTTGCGATCAGAATTTGACTTTACCGGTGAGATCCTTTTCAAAAATGCAGTTTTCCTGCATGGGCAGCTTCTTGCCGAAGCCGCCTGCCAGCGCCTTCTGCCACATGGCATAGGCGATAGAAACATCGATATAGGACAGGCCGACGGCATCGAAATAGATGAATTCCTTCTCGTTCTCTCTGCCCTTCTTGGCGCCGCTGACGATGTCCACGATGTTGGCATAGATGTCAGCATCGGTGATGACGCCGTCCTTGTAGCAGCGGCTGACGGTCTGGGTGCGGTGCTTGACAGTATTCCAATCGTCGCAGACGATCTTATCGGCCATCTGCACCACCTTATACTCATCCTCCCAGCCGCCGATATGGCTGTAGAACGCGCCTTCCTTGATCCAGTCGGCCTTCAGCAGAGGCGCCTGCGCGCTGGTAGCGGTGACGATGATATCGCTGCCGCGGACGGCATGTTCCAGCTTGGTGCCGCCGGCAATGAATTCCATATCGGGCATCAGCGGCTGCAGACTCTTGATGAAATCCTGCTCCTCGTGCTCGTACTTGGCAGCCACGCGGCAGACCTTCAGACCGGGACGGACGGCCTTCATGCCCAGCAGGTGCATCTTGGCCTGTTCGCCCGCCCCGATGAAGCCGATGGATTCGGCATCCTCACGGGCGAGGTACTTGGCAGCGGTGGCGCCCATGGCGGCCACGCGGATATTGGAGCAGAGGGTGCCGTCCATGACGCAGACGGGATAGCCCTTTTCGATCTCGGAGAGGACGATGATGGCGGACAGGTTCTGGCAGCCGTAGAGAACGGGGTTGCGGGGGAACACAGACACCCACTTGACGCCGCAGATCTTTTCCTCCAGCAGGGTAGCGGGCAGGCAGTTGATGCGATCCTGGGTTTCCTCGTTGAAGATCTGGACGATCTTATCGGGGAACAGGATGCCGCCGTCGCGGAACTTCAGAAGGCCGCGTTCCAGCGCTTCCATGGCCATGGTCAGGTCAAAGGCGCCGGCATGGATGAGGTCTTCCTGGGAAAGATACAGAAATTCGATTGCGTGCTGATTCATAATGATACCGTTCCTTTCAGTGATATTTCACATAGAGAATTTGTAAAAACACTTGTTCGACACCTCCATTATAGAGATTGCAAAATATTTTTCAATATGTTCGCCAGGAATATTAATATTCCGGTTATTCCTCCAAAGTCTTGATTTTACCCGCAAAATGGGCTATGCTGAACAAAACAGAAAAGGAAGTGACGCCATGCAGGATCTGCTGAAAACCATGCGAAGGAAAAGTGAAGAGCTGCCGCCCGCCCAGCGGGCTGTTGCCGAATATGTGCTGGCCCATTATCAGGAGGTGCCCTTCCTCTCCGTCACGGCGCTGGCAGACGAGATCGGCGTCAGCGATACGACGGTGATCAAATTCTGCCTCAAGCTGGGCTTTGACGGCTATTCCGGCTTCCGTCGGGAGCTTTCCGCCTTTGTGCAGTCCGGTATCACCATGTACAGCAATCTGGAAAACCGTCTCGACGAGCTGGGCGAACAAAGCACGCTGGATCAGGTGCTTTCCTACGACCGCGCCAACATCGAGGAAACGCTGACCAATCCCATCAACCGCCAGAATTTTGACCGCCTGCTTGCCATGATCGGCAGGGCGAAGACCGTCTATGTCTGCGGATTTCGCACCGCCGCCATGCAGGCGGAATTCCTCGCTGCAGGTCTGCTGCAGCAGGACCGAAACGTTGTGACGGTCATTCCCGGCACGGGTCACTATGCCGATCAGCTCAGCCGCGTCACGAAGGACGATCTCTTCCTTGCCTTTGTATTTTCCCGCTATTCCTCCGATGTGATCCGCGCCCTGCACCTCATGCAGAAGGAAGAGGTTCCCTGCGCTGCCATCACAGACGATGCCGCCAGCCCCGCCTACGGTCTCGCGGATCTTTCCTTCCTCTGCGCCACCCGTTCCTGCAACTATCAGGCCTCCTATGCCGGCTGCACCGCCCTCTGCAATGCCATCCTCACCGGCACCTCGCGGGAACGCAGAGAGGAAACCTCCCGTTTCCTCCGTCGGCTGGAGGACGCCTTCACCGAATTCGGCACATTTTCCCGATAATCACTGCCGGTAAAAAGGCTCTCTTGTGTAAAGGGCGCGACGCGTTAAAAAACATGCCAGTGGCATGTTTTTAGCCAAAGCGGGGAGCAAGCTGTGCTTGCGACCTGGGCCGCAGGCTGTCAGCGAAGCTGACTGAGGGATTGTATGATTCACGTTCCATGCGCAAACATTCTTTGTGGCTGCAACAATCCCTCCGTCACGGCTTCGCCGTGCCACCTCCCTTTACACAAGGGAGGCCTTTTGATATGGCAAAAACGGCAAAAAGCTCCGGTTCTGATGAACCGGAGCTTTTCTTATGTAGGATTTATGCCGATGGCCGTCAATTAAGCCATGCCGGCGGTGATGATCGCCATGGTGTAGACTTCTTCTGCGTTGCAGCCGCGGGAGAGGTCATTGATGGGAGCGTTCAGACCCTGCAGGATGGGGCCGTAGGCGTCATAGCCGCCCAGACGCTGCGCGATCTTGTAGCCGATGTTGCCGGCCTCGATCAGGGGGAAGATGAAGGTGTTGGCATAGCCGGCGACCTTGGGGCCGGGGAACTTCAGCTGGCCGACGGTGGGAGAAACGGCAGCGTCAAACTGCATTTCGCCGTCGATGGCATATTCGGGAGCC
>JAFSHY010000140.1 GCA_017440065.1 Oscillospiraceae bacterium
GTTTGGGACGAGCCCGTGGATATCATGATCGGCAACCATCCCCCTCAGAACTGCACGCTGGAAAAGCGGCAGTGGATGAGCGACCCTCCGGGCGAAAACCCCTTCATCGATCCCGATGCCTGGCATTATTTCCTGACCCTGCTGCGGGAGGGCTTCAGCAAAGCCATCGAAGACGGCTTCTGATCAAAACGCAAAACCGACCTGTGATCTGTTCACAGGTCGGTTTTTGTATTTCGGGAAGACGCATTTCCGTCCTGATTTAAGATTTGACCATGCGCCCGACAAAATGGGTTTGTCTATCCGATTAAAAAATCATATACGATTCGATTAAAGTCCTTTGCTTCCTCATACGCGGCGTGTCCGAAACGATCGTACATATGTATGTTACATCCGAGTTTTGCCGCGATTTCCTCGGAAGCTGCACCGGTAACGACTTTATCCTGTCTGCCACCCAAGACAAGTACGGGGCATTTGATGTGGTCCAGAACGTCATACGCGTTGCAGGTAAGGCAGGCTTTGGCCAATATCACAAACCGCTCCACATCTTTCGGTTTTTGCAGCATGGTCAGCAGCGGCATAAACGGACGATACCTTTTTACATAGGCATCAGAATACATTTTTTCAGCCATATCTGCAACAAGTTCCTTCATGGCGCCCTGTTCCGCCATTTGAGTCCAGCTGCTGACAACCTGCTTTACCGTATCATTGTTTCGGGAAAGTGTTACGGCAAGAACCAGTTTCTTTACCAAATCAGGCCTGTCAATTGCAAGGTATTGTGCGATCATTCCTCCTTGCGACACACCAAATACGTCAGCATTTGTGATGCCTAACAGATCCATGGCTGCGGCAATATCCGAAGCCATATCCCGCACAGTAATACCTTCCTGAACAACCGGTCTTCTGTCGAACAGATATACCTTGTAATCCTTTGCGAAAATGCGGTACATATAGGCAAGGGATGGCGCAGCACCTTTTATTCCCCTTGTATTTAGCCCCTGAATCATAACCAATGGCTTCGTTCCGCTGCCGAATGTAAGATAATCGAGCTGCAGATCCTGAACATTTAGCTTTAATTCTTTGGCATTGTAAATCATACGTATTACACCTCCAAATTGGGGTTTATGGAACTGCTGCGGAAACGCCTGCGGCTGCTCGCGTCAGAGGGAGGATTTGGTGCTGTGGGAGTATTACCGGGAGAAGCGCAGCACACGACCGGGATTTTCGCCGGTGAAAGCGCCGTTTTCCCAAACGGGTGTTCCGCCCACAAAGACGAAATCCATCCCTTCCGTGACGCGGTTGGGGTCGGTGAAGGTGGCGGGGTTGTGCAGGCGGTCAAGGTCAAAGAGGACGAGATCGGCGTCATAGCCCTCGCGGATGTAGCCCTTTCCCTCGATGGAGAAGAAGTCGGCGGTCTGTCCCGTCATCTTGCGGATGCATTCCTCCAACGTGAGGATCTTCTTTTCCTTCACGAACCAGTTGATGGCATGGGGGAAGGTGGCGGAGGCGCGGGGATGCCCCTTTTCCGTCCAGCTGCGGGTCAGACCGTCGCTGCCGATGATGCAGTAGGGATCGCGGATGATATCGCAGACGTCGTCCTCGCTCATGCTGGCATAGACGCCGCCGGTGGCGCATTGGTTGGCAACGCAGAGGTCAAAGAAGGCCGTCCACGGATCCTTGCCGATCAGATCCGCGTATTCCGCCACGGTGCGGCCTTCCGCTTCCGGTGTCTCCGCAGCCAGATAGACGGTAACGCCGTCCCAGCCTCCGGAGTTAAGGTAACTGTTGTCGAAGCCGCCGTTGGGGTCTTCCATCTCTGCCCGCACCTTGGCGCGGAAGGCGGGATCCTTCAGCCGCTCCGTCATGGCGGCAAAGCCGTCGGAAAAATACCACGGCGGCATGCAGGCATTGAGGGTGGTCATGCTGCGGGGGTAGGGATACTGGTCGCAGATCACGGGGAAACCCTGCTCGTTGGCCTCGTGGATCATCCGCAGCGTTTCGCGGTGCTTGCCCCAGTTGGCGCGCCCCATGACCTTGTGATGGGAAATATCCACCATGACACCGGCCTTTTTGCCGATGCGGATGGTCTCCTCCGTGGCCCGCACCACGTCATTGGCCTCGTTCCGCATATGGCTGGCATAGACGCCGCCGAAGGGGGCGAGGACTTTGGCCAGCTCCACCAGCTCTTCTTCCTCGGCATAGCAGCTGGGGGTGTAGATAAGACCGCTGGAAAAGCCGCAGGCGCCTGCTTCCATGGCTTCCCGCAAAAGTCCCTTCATGATATCCAGCTCGTGGGCGGTGGCGGGGCGGTCTGCCATGCCCATCACGGCGATGCGCAGGGTGCTGTGGCCCACATAGGCGGCAAGGTCTGCGGTCTTGGGGCAGCGCTCCGCGTAGTCCATCCATTGGGAGAAGGTGTTCCAGCCTGCCATTTCCCGCGGGAAATGGGCGGTGCCCATGGTCAGCAGCGTCTGTACGGAGGCGAGGTTCTCCGCCGCTGCGGGCGCCATGGAAAGGCCGCACTGACCCGTCAGCTCGGTGGTCACACCCTGCTGGGTCTTGAAGAGGCGGGCGTCACGGCTGCCCAGAATGAGATCGCCGTGGGAATGGGCATCGATGAAACCGGGGGTGGCGATGCGTCCCGCGGCATCGATGACACGGATGGCAGGCTCGTCACCGCGGACGGAGACAAATTTTCCGTCCTTGATGCCGATACAGCCCGTAAAGGCGGGGCTGCCGCTGCCGTCAATGATACGGGCATTTTTGATCAGATAATCGAGCATGAGATCCGTCCTTTCTCAGTCGTGCAGACGTTCGGGCATTTTGCGCTTCATGCGCAGATAGCAGAACAGGTAGAAGAGGATGCCGACGGCGGTGGTGATGGGTGTGGCCAGACCCAGCAGGAACAGGTTGGCGTTCGGCAGGGTGGAGAAAAGCCACGAAACGGGGAATCGGATCAGAAGGGCAGAGCCGATGCCCTGCAGCATCGTCCATACGGTACGGCCGTGACCGTTATAGAAGCCGCTGAAGGCGAAGAGCATACAGGTGAGGATGCAGTCGGGCGAGAAGCCGCGCAGGTATTCCGCGGATTTTTGGATGACGGCGGGGTCATCGGAGAAGAAGGAGGAGAGGAAACCGCCGCCGAAGAAGCCCAGCAAGGTGAGCAGGATGCCGAAGCAAAGGCCTGTGAGCATGGCCCGGAAGAGGCCTGCTCTGGCGCGGCCGTATTTGGCGGCGCCCACATTCTGGGAAACGAAGGCGGTCACGCTGGCGCCCACCGCGGAGGGAACGAGGAAAATAAAGCCGATGAGGCGGTTGCCGATGCCGTAGCCCGCCGAGGCCAGCAGACCCATGCCGTTGGCGAAGGAATTGACGGCAATGAAGGAGAAATGCACCAGCGCGTCCTGAAACGCGATGGGAAGACCCAGCAGCAGGATGCTGCGGCAATCGGGATTGCGGAGGGAAACGGAAGCTTTCTCCACACGGAAGGGCAGCTTTTGACGGCGGATGATGAACAGGGAGAGGACAACGCTGATGCCCTGCGAGAAGATGGTGGCAATGGCGGCGCCTGCTGCGTCCATATGAAAGACACCGCAGAGCAGCAGGTCGAGCAGCACATTGCAGACGGCGGCAATGGCCACGAACCGCATGGGCAGGGCAGAATTGCCGATGCCGCGGAAGATACCGCTGATGACATTGTAGCCCGTAATGAACAGTACGCCGGCGGAGCAGATGCGCACATAGGTTACGGTCTTGTCAAAGGCTTCCTCGGGCGTCTGCATCAGGCGGCAGAGGGGAACGGCGAGCAGTTCCATGGCAGCGGTCAGCACCAGCGCCACGAGAAGAAACAGGGCGATGGAAGCACCCACGACGCTGCCTGCCTCCTTGGGGCGGCCTTCGCCGATGCGCTGCCCCAGCAGCACGGTGGCGCCCATGGTCAGACCGGTGAGGATACAGGTTACCAGCATCATCACCTCGCTGCCGGAGCCGACGGCGGATACGCTGGCGGCATCGCCGAAGTTGCCCACGATGATCAGGTCGGCGGCGCCGTAGGCGGCCTGCAGCAGCATGGCGGCCAGCATGGGCAGGGCAAAACGGAGCATGGCAGGCAGAATGGGCCCGGAAGTAAAATTGCGTTCAGTCATCTTGATCTCGGTTTCCTTTCGTATCAAGTCCGCACAGGGCAGACACAGAAAAGTATACCGCATTCCCCGGTTTGAAGCAAGGAAAACACCGTATAATTATTCGTACAAAATCTGTCCGCAAGACAGAAATTGGGGAAATCTGTTAAAAGATACCGAAGCGGGGAAAGAAAATTTGTGTAATTTTTTGCGCGAAGAAAAAGCCCGGAAAATCTGAATATTTTCTGGAGAAAATATCGATAAAAATGTTGAATTTTTCGGGGGAATGTCATAGAATATAGCGGAAACCACTTTGGAAGGAAGAAACGGATCCCGACCTTGCGGGCGTCCGGGACGAATATGCTGAATGTCGTGCTCGTGGAGCCGGAGATCCCGATGAATACCGGCAATATTGCAAGGACCTGCGCCGTCACCGGCTGCACCCTGCATCTGATCAAACCGCTGGGCTTCGACATTTCGGATCGCTCCCTCAAGCGCGCCGGTCTGGACTACTGGCATCTGCTGGATGTTCGGGTGTATGAGGATCTCGATGATTTCTTTTCCAAAAATCCTGTTGAGGAGATGTGGTGCCTTTCCACGAAAGCGCCCAGATCCTATGCAGAGGCAAGCTTCCATGACGGATGCTATCTCTTCTTCGGCAAGGAGACCCGCGGTCTGCCGGAGGAATTTCTCAGCCGCCATGCGGAATGCTGCCTTCGCATCCCGATGCGCCCCACGCTGCGGAGTCTGAACCTCTCCAATTCTGTGGCCATCACTGTCTACGAAGCCCTGCGGCAGCTGGATTTCCCGGAAATGCAGGGTTATGGAATCATGAAAGAAACCGAAGAAAACTGGAGGAATCTCACATGAACTACAACAAGAAATCTGTAAAAGACATCGAAGTAGCCGGCAAGCGCGTTCTCTGCCGCTGCGATTTCAACGTCCCCATGAAGAACGGCGTCATCACCAGCGATAAGAGAATCGTTGCTGCTCTGCCCACCGTTCAGTACCTCGTCGAAAACGGCGCCAAGGTCATCCTCTGCTCCCATATGGGCAAGCCCAAGGGCGAATGGAAGCCCGAGCTGTCCCTGAAGCCCGTCGCTGCCCGTCTGAGCGAGCTGCTGGGTCAGGAAGTTATCATGGCTGCCGATATCGTCGGTGAAGATGCCAAGGCAAAGGCCGCCGCTCTGGAAAACGGCCAGGTCATGCTGCTGGAAAACACCCGTTATATGAAGGGCGAAACCAAGAACGATGCCGAACTGAGCAAGGAAATGGCTTCCATGGCCGATATCTTTGTCAATGACGCATTCGGTGCCGCTCACCGCGCTCACGCTTCCACCGCCGGTGTTGCCGAACATCTGCCCGCTGCCTGCGGTTTCCTGATCGAAAAGGAAATCGGCGTTATGGGTAAGGCTCTGGCCAACCCCGAGCGTCCCTTCGTTGCTATTCTGGGCGGTGCCAAGGTTTCCGACAAGCTGAATGTTATCAACAACCTGCTGGAGAAGGTCGATACTCTGATCATCGGCGGCGGCATGGCCTACACCTTCCTGGCCGCTCAGGGTCTGACCGTGGGCAAGTCTCTGGTTGACAACGAGAAGCTGGAGTACTGCA
>JAFSHY010000141.1 GCA_017440065.1 Oscillospiraceae bacterium
ATTTACGCGGCGATCTTTGCGTAGCGCTCCGCGCCGAGGATCTCCAGCATGTACTCTTTGGGTGTGAAGCGGCCTTCGACCACCATGCTGAAGATGCGCGGGGTACAGCCGCTGACCAGGGCGACGCCCTGCTCGTTCTCCGTGACCGGCTGCTGGCGGTTGCGGCTCTGGACATTCCAGAAGACGACCCGCGGCAGCTGATAACCGTGCGCTTCAAACATGGCCTTTGCGGCCTCAAAATTGGTGGCAGATGCGCCGAAGACACAGGAATTGAACTCCATATCCGAAATGATGTAGAGCGTTTTCGGCAGTTCCTCCTGCGGCACATGGTTTTCCAGCGCGGCGCGGAGGATCAGCTTGAACACCGACATCAGATCGGTATCGGCGATCTCATTGAAGGATGCAGCATACCGCAGGCGGTCGGCAAAGGTCTCTCCCTTCAGTTCGATCAGTTGCGGACGCGCCGAAAACTCAATGAAATGGTTGCGGAACGCGCCCTTGTTGTGCTCGGCAAAGTAGAGTCCCAGCGACAGGGCCACTGCCGCAGGCAGAGGGGAACCACCCATGTACATGGAGCCGGAGGTATCGACCACGGCAAGGGCATTTTCTCCGCTGCCGAAATCGGGCAGGGATGCCCATGTGGCATTCAGCGCTGCCTTTTCCTCTTCCGGGAGATCACGCATATTGCCGCATGCTTGCCAATCCAGATACGGCTCCACCAACTCATAGGGCATGACATGATCCGCGTGCAGCTTCGCCTCGCCGGCAGAGACCTTACGCAGGAACGCGCCGTACCGTTCGCCGTCATTGCGGTAGAAGGCAGAGCGGTATTTGAGCATGGCGCGGGAAGGCTGCTTCTCATAATCAAAGGTATAATCCCGCTCCCGCAGGCTGTTTTCCAGAATGCGGATCCGCGCGCGAAGGCTGACCAGCAGCTTGCGGTAATCCCGCTCGCTCATGTTCAGGTACTTCGCGATGCGCTTGGCGCGGACGACCGTCTGCGGATTGGAGGCATTGACGGAAGGCAGCCACTTGCCCAGCAGGCTCACTTCCCCGCCGTTTTCCAGCGCGGCACGGTCAGCCTCCAGCTGCTTGCGGATGAGCCGCAGGACATCCACGCTGCAGGGCGTATCCAGCAGCTCCAGCAGGTCATCCCAGCGGCCGAATTCGGCCACATAGGGCAGATTCTTCCGGGCAGAGGCCGCGGCATTCTCCGCCAGCCATTTGAGGCAGAGGCGGAACACCTTCCGCTCGCCCAGACCGCCGCGGACATCACGGGCATAAAACAGGATCTTCATCGCGAGATCGGGAGCTTCCGTGAACGCACGGACAAATCTTCCGATGATCGCGTCATCCGTGCTGCTGCGCAGTGCGCCGACGGTGGCAAACAAATCGAGGCAATCGGAGCCGGTGGTCGCATAGGTCATCGCACCGTTTTCGGTCAGGGTGCGGTTTGCTTCTTTTTTCAGATATTGTAACACGGAAATCCCTCCTCAGGATCATAATCGGTAATTATTCAAGGCACATATCAAACCTCAAGTGCAAACAGACCGTCGGCAACTGCCGAAGCCGTTCGCAAGTGCATTCCTGAAACACATTGCTGTTCGTGCCTTTCGTACAAGATGTCGGTTTAACGGGGCGGTCGGACGATACAGTTCCGTCGGACGGCTCTCCCGCATTTCATAAGGTTCGGCTGCAGAATACATCTTTTGGCAGTTTGCCGACAAAGCACGTGCAATAATGCGAGCAGATATGCCCGAAATAAGGATCAATTATTTAAAGATGCAAATCCGTTGCTGTGCGTGCTTTTTTGTTCCTTCGGCGCAGAGGTGCGGTCTTTCATCCTTTCGCTTGCTTCGTTTCCGGCGTCCCAAGCGCGGGATGGCATCGCAGCCATGCAGGGTCGGGCAGATTCGGATCGTGTCCGTCAGCGTACCGCGAAGGGCAGAAAGGAGAAAAGAGGGCATATACCCGAAGGAATACGGCAGGGGGTCATACAAGGCATAGCGGGCAGCGCTGCAAAACGCAGGCGGCCCTTTGACAAAAATACAAAAAAATGTCAGGAAGGAGCGTTGCAGGATATGCCTTTGAGATGGGATGCAAGGCACCGGTTCGGTGGGATTCGAACCCACGATCTTCCGGCCGAAGCCGGAGGCTATAACCAACTTAGCTACGGAATGTTGCTGCAGGTGCCTTTGAGGATGTCGCACAAGGCACCGTTTCATCCGTCCCGAGCTGTATGACGCAGGATGGGACACCAGACTCGCGTCCGTAAAAAACGATTGCTGGCGGTGCCTTTTTCGCAGTATGCCTCCCGGCAGACCTGAACCGCATTGTCCAAAGTCACCTCGGAGGGGTCATCCGGTGAATCCCGGCCTCAATGTCCGGGATGGCCTGGATGCATACTGCATGGATGCGGAGCAGTCGGTGAACGGCCGCGCCGTAAACGCGGCGATTATGGCTGCCCGTTTCTGTAAGCATTTGGCCTGCTTCGCTGATGCCTCAGGGCGCTTTACACCGTTCGGGGAGCGAAGTTTTCTGCGGCTCTTGCTTACACCCGCATCATACGTCATTTTTCACGGAAAATCGTGGAAAAAAAGTTGCGAACCCGGCTTTATTCCGTCCGGGTTCGCAGGTTTTTTTGTTTTTCCAGCCGTCTGCACAGCTTTTTGATGAAATCATCGGGATAAAGCACCTTCAGCATCGGCCCGAAGGACAGCACGCGGATCAGCATTTCCGTTTCATCCTCTTTCTCATAATAGAGGGTGATCTTATACCGCTTGCCGTCCAGCCGCTCCGTTTCCTTCTCCAGATGGGAAAAGTGCAGCAGCACCCGCTCCAGCGCGTTGCGCTCGTCCGTCAGCTCCATGATGAGGATCCGCTTCTTCATGGGCTTGGGGTCGTATTCCTCCTCCGTGTACGGCTCCAGCAGGAAGCATTCGCGGATCCGTGCCAGATTGATGGAGACCGATTCGCGGTGGTTGGCGGTGATCAGGCGGAATTTATCGTCCTTGGAGGAATATTCCAGCTGATAGGGAATGCATTTCCAGTAATGCTGCCGTCCGTTATGCCCCTCAAACCGCACCCGCAGCCAGCGCTTATGACGCATGGCGGAGAGGATGCAGCGGAAGCGCTTCCGATAGGCGGGATCCTCAAAGGGATCGCCGTCGCTGTAGCGGTCATAGTAGACAAAGGTATCGGGGTCATAGAGCGGCTCCGCATCCTCCAGCCCGTCCGTCGGCGGATCAAAGAGCAGGATCCGCGGATCCTGCAGCAGCGTCTTCAGCCACCGCTTCTGCAGCTCGGTCAGCGGCATGGTGGGCGCATGCTCCAGCGGAGTGGTAAGATCGCGGTTCAGCAGCGGCCATGTGCCGCTCTCCAGCGCATCGGGAATGGTGAGGATGCTTTCCTCAAAGCCCTTTTCCCGAATGACCGCCTGCATCTTTTCCCGCGTGAGTTCTCCGCGGACGGCATGCTGCAGCAGCTCCGCCAGCACATTATAGTACGTACCGTATACTTCCGAAAAGAGCATCAGCTTTCACCTCCGTACAGCGCGCAGGTCTGCTCCAGATCCTCGTAAAACCGCTTCACCACAGCGGGATCGGAGCATTCCAGCGATTCGATCCTGCCGATAAACGTCCGCAGCCACGGCAGCAGTTCCGAGGCATCGTAGGTCTCCACAGTATAGCGGGCGGTATTGGCATCCGGCAGTTCCACCCTGCCGTTGCGCTTCTCCCGCTCCAGCCGCTGCGGGATATAGGTCTCGTTGTCCTCAAAGCGGACGGTCATCTCCAGCCTGTCCACATTCCAGCCGATGCCGGAGGAGGTGCCCCACAGATGGCTGCGGAATTTTTCCCAATCGTCCAGATAGGTCTGATATTCCGTTTCCTCTTCCAGCAGTTCCAGCTGACGGATGTAGTCGAGGCGGAAAAACTGCAGGTCATGATAGCGGTTGTGATAGCAGAGCAGATACTGCCTGCCGCTCTGGGTGCTGACATAGATGCGCAGCGGCAGAACAAAGTGCCAGTACTGCGAATCGGGATGGCGCTTTCCGGCATTGATCAGCTTGATGCGCCGCTTCTCCCGTATGGCGGTGAGCAGCTGCAGCAGGATCTGACTGTCCGCCGCGTGAAGGATATAGTGGTGCTTGAAGCGGAAACAGGCGGGCTGCTCGGGAAGCTTATCCAGCACGGTGGAGCCTACCACGCCCAAGGGATCCGCTTCCGAGAAAAAGGCAGCGGCTTCCTTCCACGCTTCCAGCGGAACGCGATCCTCGGCGCGGTTGAAGTACAGCTCCCTGCCCTTCTTTTCCGCCCTGAGAATGCCGAGGGACACATATTCCTTCAGCTTTTTCCGCACGGTGGAAAGATCCGGCTCCCAGCTTGTTTCAAAGCAGCTGAGATACTTTCCCCAAAAGAGATCCAGGATCTGCTGGGCAGTATAGCTTTCTCCGCTCTGAAGCAGATCCAGCACGTAAAAATGGAAGGTGACATCGCCCGCCGTGAAGCTCTTGGCCTTGAAGGCCTGATGCAGCGGATTGCCGGGAATGGAGCGGCTGTCCACGGAAAGGAAGACATTCTTTCCGTCCGCAGTCTGGCGGAAGCGCATATAGTCGCCGAGCCAGCTTTCCAGCCTGCGCCGCTCGTTGTCATAGCTGCGGGCGCTCTTTTTGTCATATTCCGTGCGGCTCTTGAAGCCGTAGATATAGAACTGCCGCAGATAATCGCGGATGCGTTCAAAATTCTTGACCAGTTCGCTGTACGCCACGGCGCTTCCTCCTTCCCCGATCCGATCTTTTTTTCATACTATCACGCAAGGCCCGCAGGAATCAACCGTCTTGCGGTTTCATTTTGCGGTATACTCGCATTCTAGCATGGGATCTGTCCCATAAAGCGGGCTTCCATAAAAAACACGGGCAGGTTCTTCCCTGTCCGTGCTTTTCGGTCACTGCCGTTCGGCGGCTTCCTTCTTATCCATATAGATATCCCAAAGGTCATCGCTCATTTCAAAGAGCAGCCGTTTGGCGCGGTATTCGCCCGGCTGGTGCTTGACGGCGGAAATCTGCAGGAGGAATTCATCCTCCTCCGCGCAGAGTCCGTAGGCCATATAGGTGCCGTTGCCGCTTTGCAGGAAATCCTCGCAGGTCACCGTTTCGCCGCACCACGGGCAGGTGAATTCCCGCAGCTCCGCATCCGCCAGCAGCTCGCCGCAGCTTTCATAGACGCGGCTGCGGGGTGCCTCCGCAAAGACCTTTGAGCCGTACTCCTCCAGATATTCATTGAGATCCAGACGGTCGCAGACCTTGGCGGTGTTGCGGGCATCGTGGAGGGCGTCATGAGCGGTATCGCCCTTTTCCTGCAGGATCTCCAGCGCGTAATCGAGGGAATAGCGCACCTCGCTGCGCATGATCTCCCGTCCGAAGATCCGCTGGATATCATAGCAAACCGGCAGTTCGGAGGCATCGATGCCGTGCAGCAGCATATTATCCGCCAGCATGGGGATGTCGCTCATGCTCCATGTCATAAAGGCAAAATCTTCGCCGCACCAATCGAGGAAGCGGTCAAAGGCTTCGGGAAACGGCACGCCCTTGGCGGCCAGATGCTGATTCTTGATCCCGGTCAGCGCCACCACACGGTCGTTCATTCTGGTATAGTACTGCGGCTTGATGTATAGCTTCAGCTCATCCCTGAGGCGGAACTGCTCATCCAGCTTCACCGCACCGATCTCAATGATCTCGCCCGAAAGGTAGAGCGGCTCCTTCACCGTTTCGGAGGCCGACATCGGCTGATTCCATTCGAGGTCAAATATCACATAGTTCATCTGCGCAATTCTCTCTTTCTTCAAAAACCGACGCAGCACCGGATGCGATTGGCGCATCCGGTGCCTGAACATCGTTTATTCCGTTCCTGTCAGCGCTGCATCGAGCACATTCCAGTAGTCATGATCCGCAGTGCCTTTGGAGAACTTGCGGATATTGCGGACCATGGCATTCACCGTGTCGACATAGCCGTCGGGAATTTCCGCGCCCTCTGTAGGCGTGAATTTTCCCGTGGAAGCATCGTAGAAGCCCAGCTCGGTCTTCCAGCTGGCGGTAACGCCCCAGATGACCAGCGGCATCTGCTCGGAGAAGACATCTCTGCCGACGAACAGGCGGGAATCATAGGGCAGACCGAAAAGGTTGGAAAGCGTGGGCAGAATATCCAGACTGGAGACGGGGGTATCGATCACGAGATCCATATCTTCCAGACAGGGGCTCCAGATGATCAGACCGTTCTGGTCACGGATATTTTCCTTGGAAAGGGCAGACTGACCGAAGAGTTCAAAGAGATAGTCAGCGCCGCTGCCCCAGGTGGTGCTGGGAGCGAGTCCGTATGGATAGTGGTCGGGAGAGATGACGATGACGGTATCCTCCAGAATACCTGCCTCCTCCAGCTGCGCCAGCAAAGAATTCATGGAATACTCCACTTCCATGTTGCAGGCCAGGAAGCAGCGGATGGCGTCGCTGTACTCGAGATCCTTCACCAGATCATAGTGCTTGCGAGACATGGCATTGGAGTTCTTCTCATACTGCGCATGGGCGCTGACCGTCATATAATAGACGCTGAAGGGCTGCTGATCGATATAGAGCGGCAGCGTAAAGTCAAACATTTCCACGTCGCTGCGGGGCCAGCAATTGGTCAGGCCTTCTTCCATACCGTTGCCGTAGCCCATGAAATACTCATAGCCCAACAAAGGATGCGTCTTATCGCGGTCATAATAATCATGGGTGTTGTTATGGAATGCGGCGGAGCTGTAGCCCTGCGCCTGCAGCTGCTTGCCCATGGTGAAGAACAGATTCTGCTGCACGGCTTCATTCATGCAGAAGCCGTCGACGGGGATCTGACCCACCACGTTGGAATACTCACCGCCGGTGGTGCCGGCACCCCAGACGGGCTGATAGAAATCGGTGAAATGGATGCCTTCCGTGGCCATACGGTACAGCGTGGGCATCAGTTCCGGATCCAGCTTCATGCCGCAGAAAGCTTCCGCGGTAATGAAGATCAGATTCTTGCCTGCAAAGAGGCCGGTATACTCATTTTCCATCTGCGGAGTCTGCGATGCCACATAGCTGTGCAGCGCCGCGATATTGGGGTTGGTTTCCGCCTCGGCCATGGCAGCAAAGTCCAGCCCCAGCGTATGGGGTTGGGGAATGAACGGCTCTTCCTCCGGCTCCTCGGGTGCTTCCTCTTCCGCCGGAAGCCCGGCTTCCGTCTGCTCCTCCGCAGGAAGCGCAGGAGTGGGAGCGGGCGCAGGCTCCGGCTGCTGAACGGTAACGGCAGGCGGCAGCTCGACAGCCTCAAAGCTGATGTCGGTTTCTCCGGAACCGGATCCGTGGGTCGTATCCATGATCAGCGCCACACCAACGCCGAAGGAACGAACCGCGGGATCAAAGCTATAGTCATCCTTCAGCTTCGCGGAGTCCAGACCGCTGGTGTAGATGACACCCAGCGCAGAACCGCAGAGCAGCGCAGCCAGCAGAGGCAGCGCGACCCAAACGATCCAGTTGGTCTTAATGTTTTGGCAGAATACGGCATAAAGGATTGCAGGCAGCAGGAACAGGATCCAGCGCCAGAGATTCTTCAGAATGGCAATCAGAACCACATCCAGATAGTCGGATGCCACACCGCCCGCACCGCTGCGGACGGCGCCCATGCCCATAAAGGACTTAAAGGCATCGTTCATCAGGAATTCCGCGATATATAGGATCAGCAGGACGCAGCTCAGTCCAAAGGCGACCCACTTTCCCGCCTTGCCGGGGAAAAAGCTGCTGATCAGACCGAGGACGGCGCCGATCGCCAGCGCGAACAGCAGGATGCCCGCCAGGCGGCTGAAAACAAATGCTTCCGTCGTCCAAAGATGAAACAGCGTTTCACACCATACCGTCATAACCGGCAGCAGGAGCCATGCGGGAAGCGAAATTTTCGGAATATGCTTCAGCTTTCCAACCTTCATAAAAACCTCCAAAAAACAGAATCGTCAGATTCCGCCATTATCCATCATATTATAATTCCAATTCTTTCCCAAGTCAACCAAATTGCCGTATTACACCCCCCAAATCAGACGAATTGCGACAAAACCGCTCCGACCGGAGACGGTCGGAGCGGTTCTGAACATTGTCCGAAAAGCGGCTCAGTTTGCGGTTTCCCGCACGGGTTCTTCGCGGCAGAAGCGGCGGCTGAGCAGGCCTGCCAATACCAGCGCAGAAGCGCCGCCCGCCAGCTTGGCCGCCACCACAGGGCCGACATAGGCGCCGTTGAATGCCATCGTGAAGGCCAAATGATCAGCAAAGACAAAGGCGGCGGAGATGGCGAAGGCCGCGTTCAGCAGAACGCCCTTGCGGTCCATCTTCTCCATCAGCGCAAAGGTGGTGATGCCCGAAGCCAGCGTGGCGATAAAGGCCAGCACAGAATGCTCATTGATCCGCAGGCGTTCCCCCAGCGCCTTCATGGGACGGGACAGCAGGCGGGTGACCAGCGCCAGCAGCGGCAGCACACCCGCAAGATAAATGCTGCAGCTCAGCGCGATGCCGGCGGCATCCTCCAGCTTACCCAGACCGGGGATCACCGCGATACCGGTCAGATATTCCAGAACGGAACAACCGAGGCCAACAGTGATCAGCGCCTTGATGACAAAGCCCAGCCCGCGGAAGAGCTTCGCGCAGAAGTCGGGACAGAGCGCCAGCCCTATAGCCAGCAAAGCGGAAAGGAGGATCAGCGGCAGCAGATCGGCCAGCAGCGCGCCCATGGGGATTTTCGCCAGCATACCGCCCAAAAGACAGCCCAGCGGGATCGTTACCACGCCGCAAAGCATGCCCAGCAGTAGCTCGCGGTGCTTTTCCTTCGGCACAGTGGTCAGAGAGAACGGGATCGTAAAGGAGATGGTGGCGCCCATCATACAGGATACGATGAGGCCGTTGAACATACCCAGCGCGGGATCCGCCGCCACCTGCACAGAAAAGGCAGCGCCGCCCATATCGTTGGCGATCAGTGAAGCGGGGATCACGGACGGCTCCAGATGCAGCACATCCCGCAGAAAATCCAGCATCGGCTGCAGGAGATCGGCCAGCACAGGCACCAGCACCAGCATGCCGATCATGGCCAGCGCCAGGCTGCCGAACAGTTCAAAGCCCCGCTCAAATTCCGCGCCGATGCCCAGTTTATTTCCGAACAGGCGATCCAGCGCGCCCAGCAGCGCGAACGCTGCAATGATATAATTGAGAATCTGCATATCGGCTCCTCCGAACCATTTTTTCTCATCATAGCATACGCAAAAAATCTATGTCAACGGAAGACCCCCGCAACCAAAGCGGAACTGTTCGCCGCAGCAGAAAAAGGAATCAGCAGCCGATGGCTGCTGATTCTTTTATTCATCCAGCTTGGAGAAGTCCGCTTTTCGGTACCAGAAATAATACCGAAGCAGGCAGAATACAGCGCCGCCCGTCCAGGTAAGGCAGGTCGTCCACCAGATGGCAATGTATCCGATTTCGGGGAACAGCGCCGTCAGTGCCATGGGGATACACAGGCGGCAGGCCACCTCCACGATGCCGTTGATAAACGCGAACATGGCATCGCCGACACCGTTCAGAATGCCGCGGCTCATATAGATGGCGCCGAGGGAAATATAGAAGAAACTGGTGACGCGCAGGCCTCTCGAGCCGATCAGAATGACCGCCTCTTCCTGCACGAACATCCGCATGATGGGTCCGCTCAGCAACTGGAATACCAGCATCATGGCAACAGAGATGATGGCAGAGAGGAACATACCGTGCTTGAGTCCCTGCTTTACGCGTTCCGTATTGCGGGCGCCATAGTTCTGACCCGAGTAGGTAGCCAGCGCGTTGCTGATGGAACCGTAGGGCATATGTACCAGCTGCTCGATGCGGTTCGATGCCGTGAAGGCCGCCATGGCATTGGGGCCGAAGGAGTTGACAAAGGTCTGCAGAGCGGTGGAGGATACGGCGATCAGCGACCACTGCAGTGCCAACGGGATGCCGATGCGGACGATACGGAACACGATCTTAAACCGCACCTTAAGATCCTCTTTCGTCAGACGGAAATATTCATTATACTTGAGGGCATAGATGAGGCAGCCGATGCCGGAGGTCATCTGCGCCAGCACCGTGGCAAAGGCAGCGCCGAACACGCCCCACTCAAACACAACCACAAACAGAAGATCCAGGAGGACATTGAGGAAGCAGGCCGTGATCAGGAAATAGAGCGGGGTCTTGGAATCGCCCAGCGCGCGCAGCATGGCCGCGGAATAGTTATAGACCGCCACCAGCGCCACACCAATGCAGTTCACGCGGATATAGGTCAGCGAATGGGGCAGAAGCTCTTCCGGTGTGCCCATCAGCCGCAAAAGGCCGGGCGCAGCACAGAAGGCCGAGGTACCCATAAGGATGGCTGCCAGCAGCATGACATAGGCGGAGTTCGCGATGGAGCGTTTGGTATTCTCCCCTTCTCCCGCGCCGAAGAACTGAGATGTCACGATGCCCGCGCCGGAGGAAATTCCGTTGCAGACCGAGAAAAACAGGAACGTAACGGAGCCTGTGGCACCGATCGCTGCCAGCATATTGGCACCCAGATGCTGACCGACGATGATATAGTCCGTCAGATTGTAGGCCTGCTGAAACAGATTTCCGATCAGCAGCGGGATCGCGAATTGGATCAGCAGCATCGTGGGATTGCCCACGGTCATATTCAGTGTCCTGGATCGTTGTTTCACAGCGCGCATCTCCCCTGTCTCTGTTGCGGTCGATGGTCATATACGGATGATTCGATTATACACCCCACATGAGCAGGAATACAATAGATGCCAAAAAAAATGTTTTCGCAGAAAGCAAAAATACCGCCGCGGAAAGCGGCGGTATGCGCTCCATATCAACTGCTTTGCTTCTCATTCCCCGCGCAGGATCATATTGCGGATCTTGCTGACGGAAATATAGTTTCCCCGGACGGTCGCAAGATCGCTTCCTTCCTCCTGTGTGTTGATCCATTCCATCTGCTGTTCCGCCTCCCAAACGCCGTCCTCTACCGGTGTTGCGCTATAATGGCTGTCATCATAAGGCTTTTGATTGGCAGCGGGGCGGTCAAACAGAATTCCGCGGATCTCCGAGGGACTGCAGGGCGGGAAATTCACATTAAAGATCTCGTTGGATCTAATGGATCTCTCCCGCAGCTGTTCAAACACCGGCGCAATCAGCTGTTCGGCATCGGCAAAATCGCCCTTTCTGCCCATGGAGAACGCGATGGCGGGGATGCCCTGCAGCAGCGCTTCCATGGCTGCCGCCACGGTGCCGGAAAACAAAATATCGATGCCCGTGTTATACCCGTCATTGATACCGGAAAACACGATATCCGGTCTTTCCGGCATAATATGATTGACCGCGATCTTCACGCAGTCCGCAGGAGTTCCGTCCACGCTGTAGGCCGGAATCCCCTCCAGCACCTGCTCCTTGCGGATCAGAAACTTTTTGCGGAAATGGATCCGATGGGACATGGCGGAGCATTGCTCCCTTGGCGCCACAATCCAGACCTCGCCCAGCTTGGAAGCCGCTTTGGCCAGATGGTAGATTCCCTTTGCCGAATATCCGTCATCATTCACCAGTAAGATCCGCATGACGCATCCCCCTTGTTCCTTTTTCTTTCACTATACAGCAGCTCCCTGCGCTTTTCAATGAGATTGTGTTTTGCGTGGAAAAGTCTGTTTCGAAGACGAAACATCCATTCAACAAAGCGGATCGCCTGATCAGCTTCTGTAATCATTGTCTGTGCCTGGCGAATGTACTTCTGCACCTCATTGGTCTGCGATTTGAAAAGGTTGCCGCCGCCTATTCTTCTGCTCTCCCGGCAAATAAAAGAACAAACCCCAACTTTTCAAAACGAAAGGTTGGGGATTGTTTTGGCTATGGGCTACAAAAAGACATTTTCGGGAATTTTTCGTATTGTGTAGAATTCTCACAATAAAATTCAAATCATCCGCGAAGCGGATACCTTTACTTCTTCACGATAGGCAGGAATTACTCGATAGCTTTGTGGACATTCGGGATGTCAAAATTGACCGTAGTCTTCCCGTTGAGGAACGGATGAAGTCTTATGTCGAACAGATTAAAAACCCGTATCTGTTCAAGGTCGGCAAGCTATATTTGACTTCCAAAAAAGTTATGAGCATTTTATCACAAAAAATTCAAAAAAAAGTTAATTTTTATCATTTTTAACAAAATGGTTTGACAATAGATTTGCGATTGTGTATTCTATCCACAACAGAATATTTTTTGAATATTCTGTAATTTTAAAACTTTAAGTTTGGGGCGAAGCTAGATGTCTAAAACTTTTAGAAACTATGTACAAATTGATTTAGATAAGGCTGATGTTGGATAAGTGTAGTCGTGATATTGAAGATGGAGGGCATTCATATGGAAACAATTATACGCGGATCTCTGGTATATGATGGCAGTGGCGCTCCTGCTAAACAGGCAGATGTAATTGTAGCCGAAGGTAAGATTCTTGCGGTTGGTGAAAATCTACCCACTACGGGAAGAAGAGTAATAGAAGCGAAAGGGCTTTCTCTTGCCCCTGGGTTTATAGATTGCCATACACATTCTGATTATTCTATCTTAGTAGATCCTGCAGCTGAACACGTGATGAAACAAGGTGTCACAACACAAATTGGTGGCCAGTGCGGTTATTCTCGTTCTCCTGTCTTGCCGGAAATATCGCAGGAGACGAAAGACTATTTTGATGATACGATGATGCCCGATGTTGGAGTCAAAACTCCTTCGTTCGCTACATATTCGGAACAAGTAGCGTATTTGCGTCAACTTCCTCTGGGGGTGAACCAAACTTATTTTACTGGTCACAGAGTTCTACGTGGTTCTGTTATGGGGTTAGATGCTCGGCATGCTACTGATGCGGAAATAAAACAAATGGAGCTTTTGTTGGCTGAAACACTAGAAAACGGCGCGCAGGGGCTTTCCAGCGGCATGTCCTATGGCAGCGCAAATCGTTGTTCTCCGGAGGAATTAGTACGATTAGGACGAGTGGTTTCACGATATGGTGGCATGTACACAAGCCATATCCGAAGCGAGGCTGCAGGATTGATGGATGCAATTGAAGAAGCTGTTCGTGTCGGACGCGAAGCAGGTATTCCAGTAAATATTTCTCACATGAAGGTAGTAGGTTCGCAAAATTGGTCGCTTTGTAGTGATGCTCTTGCTCTGATTGATCGTGCTTCTAAAGAAGGCGTTTCCATCTATTTTGATGCTTATCCTTATACTGCGAGTTGCTGTACAACAATGGCCGGTATCCCAAGTACTTACACAAATGAAGGTGCGCAAGTTCTTGCGGATAAACTTTATGATCCGACTTTTGTCCAACGCTTATATGATGATATTTTTGTACATCCAGAGGACGGATGGGATAATCCTGTAAAAAATCTAGGGCTGGATAAGTTTTTCGTGACCGATGCTTCTGCTACACCGGACGCGGAAGGCAAGACTATTGTGGAAACAGCAGAGCTGTGGAAAGTTTCCCCTTTTGAGGCTTTCATAAGAATTATTCGTGATAATCGTTGTCAAGTAACAGATTGTCGATTTTCTATGTGTGAAGAAAACCTTGAAGAAATTTTGCGGCATCCTCTTTGTGGAGTATGCTCCGATGCGATTTATTTGCCAGGCTGTCGTTATGTGCACCCGCGCGCTATGGCTGCATTTCCTCGTTTTTTGGGGCGTTATGTTCGAGACCGTGCACTCATGAGTAGGGAGGAAGGGATTTATCGTATTACAGGCCTTCCTGCTAAACGGTATCAGCTTCACGGAAAAGGGTTAATTCGAGCTGGTATGGACGCCGATCTAGTTTTATTTGATTATGATACCATCTTAGATTATGCAGACTATTCGAATCCATTTCGCCCGAACCATGGGATTTCTATGGTTATGATTGGTGGACAAGTGGTTGTAGAAAATGGCGCTTGCACGGGTGTACGTAACGGAAAGATTATATCACGTGGCAATTAAGCATGATTGTTCCTGCCACTCTGGGGGAAACAAATATAAATTTTAGGTGGAGTTTAAAAGTGATTTGTCAAACTAAGTGCAACACTTTATGAAGTTCAAGATCCCGCTGAAACGAAATTTAAAACCTTACGAGACCTGGCGTTGATCAATGCCAGGTCTCGTTTTAGCTTAACCGGACTAACCCTGGACAGATTTCTTCCCTTCGGATAGAACTCTCGGAGCAGACCGTTACTGTTTTCGTTACTGCCTTTCTGCCAAGCACAGTATGGATCTGCAAAATAAACATCACAAACCATTCTTTTCATAATTACTCCTAGTCTCTCTTTTTATCTGCCTATTCTGTTCGGTGCATTCTACAGCCTGCGCCGCAGTGAGGCAATCGGTCTGAAATGGGATGCCATTGACTTTGATCAGAACACAATCACGATCCGACACACGGTTACTTCATGTGATCTGGACGGCAAGCGTATTCTGGTTGCATCCGATACTACTAAGATGAAATCGAGTATGAGAACACTGCCTCTTGTTCCGTTCATGAGAGAAAGACTTCTCGCCTTGAAGGAAGAGCAGGAAGACAATCGCCGTTTGTGCGGACGCAGCTACATCAAGGAATACGTCGGTTATGTATGTGTCAACGAGATCGGTGATCTGATTAAGCCCCATTATGTTACAGAGAGCTTTCCGAAGCTGCTCAAGGCAAACGGGCTGAGACACATCAGGTATCACGACTTGAGACATAGCTGTGCCTCGTTGCTTTTGGCAAACGGTGTTCCCATGAAGCAGATTCAGGAATGGCTTGGTCACAGTGACTTCTCAACTACGGCAAACATTTACGCACATCTGGATTACAGCTCGAAGCTGACTTCGGCTGACGCGATGCTCAATGGTTTGGGACTTGTTCCGAACTAAAAAAGAAAAGCCAGCAGCCGGGAAAACCGGCTACTGGCGGATAG
>JAFSHY010000142.1 GCA_017440065.1 Oscillospiraceae bacterium
AGGTCGGGAAATGGATATGGAAGCTGTGCGTCACGGTCAGCTCAGCCCCGTTTTCTTTGGCTCTGCTCTGACCAACTTCGGCATTGAGCCTTTCCTGGAGAACTTCCTGCAGCTGACCCCCCCTCCGCTGGCAAGAACCTCTGACGCAGGTGTTGTGGATACTTTCAGTCCCGATTTCTCTGCCTTTGTCTTCAAGATTCAGGCAAACATGAATAAGGCCCATCGTGACCGTCTGGCGTTCATGCGTATCTGTTCCGGCAAGTTCAGCCGTGACACCGAATATTATCACGTGCAGGGCAAGAAGAAAATGCGCCTGTCGCAGCCCCAGCAGCTGATGGCTGCCGAGCGTGAAATCGTGGAAGAGGCATATGCCGGCGACGTGATCGGTGTCTTTGACCCCGGTATCTTCGCCATCGGTGATACCATCACCGTTCCCGGTAAGAAGTTCACCTATTCCGGCATCCCCACCTTCGCGCCTGAGCACTTCTGCCGCGTGTCCGCCAAGGACTCTATGAAGCGTAAGCAGTTCGTCAAGGGCACCGAGCAGATCGCACAGGAAGGTGCCATCCAGATCTTCAAGGTTCCCAATTCCGGTATGGAAGAAGTCATCGTGGGTGTCGTGGGTGTGCTGCAGTTTGAAGTGTTCCAGTACCGCATGAAGAATGAGTACGGCGTAGACCTGCGCATGGAGCATCTGCCCTACGAAGAAATCCGCCTGATCGATGAATATCCCGGTGATCTGTCTGACCTGAATCTGGGCAGCGATGCAGAACTGCTGGAAGATTACCGCGGCCGCAGCCTGCTGGTGTTCTCCAGCTACTGGGCCATCGATTTCATCTGCCGCCGCAATCCGGGCCTGAAGGTTTCCGAGATCGTTGTTGCAGAAGGTTAATTGCAATCAAAAGAGAGTCAGCAGCGCTGACTCTCTTTTCTATAAACACGATTTGACTTTCCTTCATAACGGGCATATAATATGGTAAAAACGGAGGGGGGAGTACTGTGAAGGCATGGCAGCATTTTAAAACCATTACGAAGCATAAGCTACTGGTCATGGATGGTTGCTTCCGGGTTGGCCTGTACCGTCAGGGCCTGACCCACGATCTTTCAAAATATTCTCCCACAGAATTCTGGGTAGGTGCCCACTATTATCAGGGGGACAAAAGTCCGAACGCGGCTGAACGCGCGGAGAAGGGCTACAGCCAGGCTTGGATGCATCATAAAGGCCGTAACAGGCATCATTATGAATACTGGACGGATATGAGCAAAGAGACAGGCCGCTACGAAGCCATTCCAATGCCCCGCAGGTATCTGGTGGAGATGGTCATGGACCGCCGTGCCGCCTGCCTGGTGTATGAAGGAGAAAACTATACACCTGCGTCACCGCTGAATTATTTACAGCGCAGCCGTGAAAGACTTCTGATGCATCCGCAGACCTTGCAGGAACTGACTTATATTCTGACCATGCTCCGTGATGAAGGTGAAAAAGTGACTTTTGGATACCTGCGCAGCATCGTTCTGGCCGGAAAACCCTTCCCATGGGAGGAAGCTGTAGAATAAAAACGGAAAAATACGTAAAAAATGCTTGACATTTTTATCTGTTTGCGTATAATAACTACGTTAAGTTTAGAGGATTTGTGTAACGGTAGCACACCGGACTCTGACTCCGTTTGCGGGGGTTCGAATCCCTCATCCTCTGCCATAAAAAGCCTAACCGCTTCCGCGGTTGGGCTTTTTATATTGTAGTGGGCGGGGATTCGAACCGATCTGAATGCAAGGCTCCTGTGGAGCCTTGCTCGATTCCGGCTCGACGGAATCGACACAATAGTTTAATCGAATCCCTCATCCTCTGCCATAAAAAGCCTAACCGCTTCCGCGGTTGGGCTTTTTATATTGTAGCGGGCGGGGATTCGAACCGATCTGAATGCAAGGCTCCTGTGGAGCCATTGAACAAATCGAATCTCTCATCCGGTTAAGCACCGGAGTCCTGAGATTTCTCTTTATTCCCTCCGCTTTTTGGATTGGTTTTGCGCCAAATCCAAAAGGCGTTTTTTGCTTACTCTTGCCTGTGCAATAGGAAAAACAATTGCCGAAGCGCCTGCGATATGGTA
>JAFSHY010000143.1 GCA_017440065.1 Oscillospiraceae bacterium
AACGAAAACAGTAACGGTCTGCTCCGAGAGTTCTATCCGAAGGGAAGAAATCTGTCCAGGGTTAGTCCGGTTACGCTAAAACGAAACCTGGCATTGATCAACGCCAGGCCTCGTAAGGTTTTAAATTTCGTTTCAGCACAATACCTTTGGGATCTTGAACTTCATAAAGTGTTGCACTTAGTTTGACAAATCACTATATTACTGATCGTTATTGGCAGTCTCGGAAAGGACGAGACCGGGGTTCTTGCGAAGGGTGAAGTCGATGCTCCAGGAGGAGGTGAAGACCAGCAGGCTGTGGCCGCGGTAATCCTCGAGAAGCTCGGCATCGCTGGAAAGGTTCAGTTCGTCCAAAGGGCAGGGGGCGGACTGGATGAAGCGGAGGTATTCGTAGGGAAGACCCTCCATGCGCAGATCCACGCCGTATTCGTTCTTCATGCGGTGCTCGAAGACGTCAAACTGCAGCGTACCGACGACACCGACGATGACCTCTTCCATACCGGTGTTCGGCACCTTGAAGATCTGGATGGCGCCTTCCTGCGCGATCTGTTCGGTACCCTTGATGAACTGCTTGCGCTTCATCGTATCCCTGGGGCTGACGCGGGAGAAATGCTCCGGCGCGAAGGTGGGGATACCGGCAAACTTAAACTTTTTGGAAGGCACGGAGATGGTATCGCCGATGGAAAAGATGCCGGGGTCGAACACACCGATGATATCGCCGGCGTAGGCTTCGACCACGATCTCGCGCTCCTGCGCCATCATCTGCTGGGGCTGGGAAAGCCGCATCTTCTTGCCGCCCTGCACATGGAAGTATTCGCGGTCGCGCTCAAACTTGCCGGAGCAGATGCGCATGAAGGCCAGACGGTATCGGTGGGCCTTATTCATGTTGGCCTGGATCTTGAAGACGAACGCGGAGAAATCGGGGGAATAGATGTCGATCTCCTCGCCTTCGGCGGTACGGGCCAGGGGGGCGGTGGTCATGCGGAGGAAGTCCTCCAGGAAGGGCTCGACGCCGAAGTTGGTCAGCGCGGAACCGAAGAACACGGGGGAGAGGGTACCGGCGCGGACGGCATCCATGTCAAATTCACGGCCTGCGCCCAGCAGCTCCACGTCTTCCTGCAGCTGGCTGTGGCGGCGCTCGCCGATGATCTCGCCCACCTGCGCGTCGTCAAGGTCGATCTCCAGCTTGTCGGCACGCTTCCTGCCGCTCAGACCGGAGAAGAATTCGATGACGCTCTTTTCGCGGTTGTAGACGCCCTGGAATTCCTTGCCGCAGCCGATGGGCCAGTTGACGGCATAGGTCTCGATGCCCAGCTCGTTTTCCAGCTCGTCCAGCAGGTCAAAGGGATCCTTGGTCTCGCGGTCCATCTTGTTTACGAAGGTGAAGATGGGAATGTGGCGCATGGCGCAGACCTTGAAGAGCTTTCTGGTCTGAGGCTCCACGCCCTTGGCGCCGTCGATGACCATGACGGCGGAGTCCGCCGCCATCAGTGTGCGGTAGGTATCCTCGGAGAAGTCCTGATGGCCGGGGGTATCGAGGATGTTGATGCAGTAGCCGTCATACTGGAACTGCATGACGGAGGAAGTAACGGAGATGCCGCGCTGCTTTTCGATCTCCATCCAGTCGGAGACGGCTGCGCGGGAATTCTTTTTGCCTTTGACTGCGCCGGCCTGCGCGATGGCGCCGCCGTAGAGCAGAAATTTTTCGGTCAAGGTGGTTTTGCCGGCGTCGGGATGCGAAATGATCGCAAAGGTCCTTCTGCGGCGGATCTCTTCTTTCAGGGTTGCCATGTTTCAATCCTCCAAATATATATCAAACGAAATCGTACGTGCGGAAACGGTTTTATGCCTGCGTCCGGTCTACATGGGATTGCCCTCCAACTTTTCGTAACTGTTTCAAACCAACTAAGTCTACCACAGATAAACGGGTTTTACAAGGTGTTTTCCGATGAAAAATGAAGAAATATCCCCTTGCGGGCGGGAGTTTTACAGATTATAATAAACCTAATAATAGGAAAGGAAGTTTCCCTTATATGAACTCCATGGAATCGTTCTATCTGCTCTTTGACCTGTTCATTGCCGGCGCCGGCATCTACGGCATCAAGGACTGGCTGGAGATGAAAAAGTCCGGTCAGCTGAAGGCCTGCAAGCTCATCATGCCCGCCGACTGCAAGCTTGCCGACTGCAAGGATCCCGAAGGCTTCTATGCCTATATCATGCCGCGGCTTCTGTGGTTCAGTGTTGTTTGCGTTATCTGCGGTGTGTTCAGCGGTCTCAATGATTATTTTAAATTCCTCGGCAGCCTCGGCACTGCGGTGACCTGCCTGTGCTTTGTGATCCCCGTTGTGATCTATTCCGTTACGATCCGCCGCAGCTATACGCGCTTTTTCCGGTAATACCCCTTGCAGGAAGCAAAAGGATGTACTATAATAATTGAGAACGGATCGGGGCGGTGCGCCCCTGCCGCATATTTTCTGTGTTTATTATTATATCGGAGGTATCAGATATGAATTTCCCCAACGAACTGAAGTACACCAAGCATGACGAATGGGTCAAGATGATCGACGACACCACCGCTCTGGTCGGCATTACCGATTTCGCCCAGGATCAGCTGTCCGACATCGTGTTCGTCACCCTGCCCGAAGTTGGCGACGAAGCTGTTGCCGATGAAAAGTACGGCGACGTCGAGTCCACCAAGGCTGTCTCCGATCTGGTCAGCCCCGTTTCCGGCACCATCTGCGAAGTCAACACCGAGCTGGACGACTCCCCCGAACTGCTGAACGAAGATCCCTATGCAAACTGGATCATGAAGGTCGAGAACGTCACCGCTCTGGCCGACGGTCTGATGGACGCAGCTGCCTACGAAGCTGACACCCAGAACAGATAATTAAAATTAGCCGCGAACGGGTCATCCGCAGGGATGACCCGTTTTTTCGCAAACCGGTTGAAATCCGAGGGCTGCTGACCTATAATGGCGGTAATATGCCGCGTAAAAATCGGTTTGCGGCATCATGAGAGGAGAATGACAATGAAGAAACTGCTTGCGCTGCTGCTGGCGCTGTGCATGGTGCTGGCGCTGTGTGCCTGCTCGGAATCCGCTTCCGGGGATGCGGAAGAGGACGAGGCAGAAGTGGAATACGAGGAAAGTGACGGAGAAAAGAGCCTCCTGTTTGACATCGATGCTTCCGGCGGTCGGGAAGACGAGGAAGAAGAGAAGACAGAGGAAGCTCCCGCCGAAGAAGAACCCGCAGAGGAAGAGAAGCCTGCGGAGGAGGAAAAGCCTGCTGCCGCGGAGATCGATTTCTCCTTCACCCCTTCCGCTCCCGTCCCTGCCGCTTTTGAAGAGCAGGTGCTGGTGGACAATGAATACTGTACCGTGACGCTGACCGGCTACAATCCCGACGACAGCTGGGGTCCCGAGCTGACGCTGGAACTGGTCAACAAGGCGGATGCGGAAACCATGTTTGCCATCAACGATGCCGCCGTCAATGGCATCATGTGCGATCCCTACTGGGCAAACTCCGTGGATGCCGGCGCCACCGAAGAAACCACGGTCAGCTTCAGCGGGGCGATGCTGGACTATTCCGGCATCAACTATCTGCAGGAGATCCGTGCTTATTTCCGCATCTATAACAATGATGACTGGAACATGGACGAATACTTTGAGGACGAGATCCTGATCATGCTGCCCGCGGCAGGCTCCGAAGAACCCATTACCCTGCCCGAACACGATTATGAAGCCGTGACGCTGGTGGACAACAAAGACATCACCGTTACCGTGCTGGACTATAACACTGCTGGTGACTACGGCCCGGAACTGAAGCTGCTGACGGTCAACAAGACGGG
>JAFSHY010000144.1 GCA_017440065.1 Oscillospiraceae bacterium
CAAGGACGCCATCCTTGGTATTTCCGTCCGCGTTGAGCTTTCTGAGCGCTGCCGTCAGATATTCGATCTTATAATCAAGGTCGTCGCTGGTACCCAGCTGCACCTCATACTGCCCGCCGTACTGCACCAGAATGTTATGTGTCTGCGACACATCGATGGCGGAGGTTTCCCGCGCAAGATCATACTGCACCAGCAGCTGCATCAGCTTGATGGCCACGGTGCGCTTCTGGCTCTCGCCGGAGATGGACGAACCGATCTGGGGCGCCGCCAGCACCATGCCCGTCACATTGGGATAGTCCGGCGCATGGACGGCTTCGATCTGTTCCAAAATCATGCCGTCCGGAGAGATCAGATACCAGGATTGATCTCTTGCCTCAATGGCAAAGGTAATGTCCGATTCCGTGATCAGGATCTCTACCGTGCCCGGCAGCACCCGTTCAATATGCACGCTGCTGACATAAGGCAGCGTGGAGCGAATCATACTGGCCGCGTTGGCTTTCTGAATCGTAACCATATTATCGCCGGGGCTGATGCCGGAGGCATCGGCTACTTCCGTGGCAGTATACAGATGATTGCCGCGGACAACGATCTGCTCCACCTGGAAGAAGAGCGTCATGCAGCAGGCCACAGCCAGCGCCACGGCCGCCATGGTCAGCATCCGCACCCAAAAACCTGTCCGCGGACGGGAAGCAGAGGGTCTTCTGTTTTCATGCTTTTGTCTTTTCATGCTTCTCCTCCACGGTCTTCAGGATCAGATCGTAAATGCGCTCCGCGGAATCCAGAACCGCCGCTGCTCTGGCAGCCTGTCCCATCTGCGCGGCACGTCTTTCATCGGAAAGGATGGCCTTTGCCGTTTCATAGAGCACGCGGCCGCTGGATTCCGATTCCCGAATGACCACTGCGCCGCCCCGCTGCTCCAGAATGCGGGCGTTTTTCTCCTGATGGTTGTCCGTCACATTGGGCGAAGGAACGATAATGGCGGGAGTACCCGAGGCCGCGATCTCATTGAGAGAGGATGCTCCCGCGCGGGAGATCACAAGGTCGGCTGCCACCATCAGTTCCGGCATATTGTAGATATATTCCTTCAGTTCGATCTGCGGATGACGTTCCAGCTCCACACCGGCATCTTCGACCTCCTGCGGCATCCAGCCCCAGGCACCTGCGCCTGTGGCATGGACATGGCAGAAGGGATCTTCTTCAGCTTCCAGGCGGAGGAATTCCACCATCTGACGGTTCATATCGCGGGCGCCGAGGCTGCCCCAAGAGGACACCACCAGCTTTTTACCGGCATAGCCCAGCTTTTCTTTCATGGCATCCTTTTCACCATGGACGAATTCGGAACGTACCGGCATGCCCACCACGACCACACGGTCGCGGTTCTTATAATGCTTTGCGCTTTCTTCGAAGGCGACCATGATCTTATCCACATGATCCGCCACCATTTTGGTGGTGAGACCGGGAACGGCATTGGCTTCGTGCACCAGCGTGGCAATGCCCATCTTCGCGCCCTGCTTCATAGCAGGGAAGCTGGCATAGCCGCCCATGCCGACCACGACATCGGCATCAAATTCCCGGATGTACTTTCTTGCCGTAGCGGCGGAGGCAAAGACATTTTTGACTGCCACTACATTGTGAAGAATGTTCTTCGGGGTCAGCTTCCGCTGGAAATTGGAGATCGTTACCGTTTTCAGTTCAAAGCCTTCTCTCGGCACAAGACGTTCTTCCATACCGCCCTTGGCACCAATGAAAAGGATGTTGCAATCCTTCATGCGTTCCCGGAACATTTTTGCCAACGCAATGGCGGGGTTGATATGGCCGGCGGTACCGCCGCAAGTAAAGATAATATTCACGGAAACTCCTCCAAAATCATTCTGTTTCTGATTGCGTGCCGTACCGCGAGATACTGAGCACGATCCCCATTTCCGCCAGCTGCAGTACCAGAGCCGTGCCGCCATAGGAGAAAAACGGGAGAGAAATGCCGGTAGACGGCAGAAAATTCGTGACTACGCCGATGTTTAAAAACACCTGCAGTGCCAAAAGTGTGGTCATGCCCGCCGCGACCATGGCACCGAAGCGGTCGCGGGCATGCATGGCGATCCAGTAGCCGCGGATCACCAGCAGCATAAAGAGCAGCAGCACAAGGAACGCGCCTGCCAGCCCCAGCTCCTCGCAGACGATAGCGAAGAGATAGTCATTTTCCGGCTCGGGAAGATAGAGATACTTCTGTCTGCTTCTGCCCAGACCGAGGCCGAACAGACCGCCGGAACCGATGGCATAGAGGGACTGAATGATCTGATACCCCTCATCCCGCGGATAGAGGAAGGGATCGCGCCATGCCATGATGCGGTCACCGGCATAGCCCTTGGTGGAAAGATAGACCGCCACCAGCAGGATCCCCGCCGCGGCGCCCAGCAAAAACCAGCGCAGCCGCGTCCCGCCGAGAAACATCATGGCAGCGCCCGTCAGAAGGATAATGACCGTGGCGGACATATGCGGCTCAAGGTACAGCAGCACGGCGATCACGGCAAGGATCGCGGCAAACGGCAGGACACCGTAGCGAAAGGTCTTCATTTTATCGCGGAACACGGACATCATGGCCGAAAAGGACAGCACCACACCCAGCTTGGCAAATTCCGAGGGCTGAAATTCCACACCGATGCGGATCCAACGTCGGGCGCCATTGTGAGATACGCCGATCCCGGGGATCGCCACCGCGATCAGCAGCAGGATCGCGCCGCCCAGGATCCAGAACGCAAAGACCCGCCAAAACTGATAATTCATCCTCCCGACCAGCAGCATCGCCGAAATACCGATGGCGGCAAATACCGACTGACGGAAAAAGTAATACGTAGGCGGAAGGCCGTCATGGATGGCAGATGCATAGCTGGCGGAAAACAGCATAACGAGGCCCACCAGCACCAGCAGCAGCGTCAGGATCAGATACGGGATATCGGCATAGCCGATACGCGTTTCCCTGCCCGTTCGGACATCATGTTCAAGTTCCACAAGCGCCGCCTCCTCTCATACTAATCATTGTATGAGAGGGGCGGAGCATTTTTTCCTGTTTTTTAGAATCTGCCGGCAATGCCGAACCAAGCCAGCACACAAAGCAGGGCGGTAGCACCGGAGAACACGAAGAAGATCTTCTTTTCCTTCCAGCCGCACATTTCAAAGTGATGATGGATGGGGGTCATCTTGAAGATACGCTTGCCGTGGGTGAGCTTGAAATAAGTCACCTGCATGATGACGGAAAGCGTTTCCATGATATAAACAAGACCCACAACGATCAGGATCAGAGGCATATCCAGCGCGAACGCCATGCCGCAGACGGCGCCGCCGAGGAACAGAGAGCCGGTATCGCCCATGAACACCTTGGCGGGATGGAAATTATAGCAAAGGAAGGCGAACAGGCCGCCCAGCAGTGCCGCGGGGAAGAGCGCCAGATCCATCTTGCCGGAAGCGGTGCAGACCACCAGGAAGAACACCATCACGGGAATGGTCACACCGGTGGCAAGGCCGTCGATGCCGTCCGTCAGATTGACCGCGTTGACGCAGCCGATGATGACAAACATGGCAAAGAGCAGATACACGATCCAGTTGATCTCAAAGGATACATGGAAGAACGGGATATAGACGGAATTGGTCAGACTGCCCGTCCAGCGCAGCGCCAGCAGATAAAGGGCCGCGGCAACCAGCTGCAGGATCAGCTTCTGCAGGGCGGTCAGACCCAAATTGCGCTTGTATTTGACCTTAAAATAGTCATCCACAAAGCCGATGGCGCCGAACACCAGCGAGAACAGAAGCACAAACAGATGCTCGTAAACACCGCGCATCAGACCACCGATGCCGGTGATGACGCAGAGCAGCGCAGCACCGATGAAGATCACGCCGCCGATGGTGGGCGTGCCTGCCTTGATATTGTGCCAGCTAGGGCCGATCTCACGGATGGACTGGCCGGCCTTCAGCGCGCGCAGAAGCGGGATAAAGACCTTTCCCAAAATCAGTCCGGCAACAAACGCGCCGATGACTGTGATCAGAATCCACTGCATATGTATATCCTCCCAATTACTCTCTCTCAAGGAACAGATGCAGCACATGCTCCATCCGCATACCGCGGCTGCCCTTAAAGAGCAGAAGGTCGCCGGGTTTCGCGCGGTTGCGCAGCATCTTCGCCATCTGCTCATGGCTGTCAAAATGATAGACGCAGTTGGCGGGCATACCGCCGGTGATGGCGCCGGTCACCATACGCTCGGCATTGGAGCCGTAGGCAAAGAAGAGATCGGCGCAGTTGGCCACCTGACGGCCGACTTTATAATGCTCTGCCATGGAGCAGTTGCCCAGCTCCAGCATATCGCCCAGCACGGCGATCCTTCTGCCGCTGCAGGTGTATTCCGCCAGCACGGTCAGAGCGGCTTCCATCGATTCGGGGCCTGCGTTGTAGCAATCCTCGATGATCGTCATTTTCTTTTCTTCATAGATCTTCTGGCGCATGCCCGTGTTGTGGAAATTGGCCAGCGCGTTCTGCATCTTGGCAGGCGCAACGTCCGCCAGAATACCGACGGCCAGCGCAGCCAGCGCGTTATAAACCGTATGTCTGCCGGGCACGGGTACATAGACCTCAAAATCCGACCGCATGCCGTCCACATGGAAGCTGATGCCCTCATTGTGGGGAATGATATCCCGCGCCAGCAAGTCGCATTCGGGATTGTCCATGCCAAAGTAGTAGGTCTTCTGCGGCAGCTTACCTTTCAGGTTCCACAGGAGCGGCTCATCGCCGTTGAGCAGCAGGATACCGTTGGGCGCAAGGCCCTCCACGATCTCCATTTTTGCCTTCAGAATGCCTTCACGGCTGCCGAGATGCTCGATATGGGCAACGCCAATATTGGTGATGACCGCCACATTGGGTTTGGCGATATTCGTCAGATAGGACATTTCGCCAAAGTGGTTCATGCCCATTTCCAGAATGGCGCACTGGCAATCCTCATCGATGCCGAGGATGGTCTGCGGCAGACCGATATGGTTGTTGAAATTGCCGTCCGTCTTGGCAGTACGATAGCCCTTTTCCATGACGGAAGCGATCATTTCCTTGCTGGTGGTCTTACCGACGCTGCCGGTCACGCCCACCACGATCATGCTGAGCGTATCGCGGTAATGCCTTGCGATGTCGCCATAGGCTTTCAGCGTGTCCTTCACATAGACCACAGGGATCTCTTCGTCCTCCAGCGGACGGTCCGAAAGCGTAGCGGCGCAGTTCAGCATAGCGGAAGAAATGTAGTTATGGCCGTCCGAATTCTCACCGATCAGCGGAACAAACAGCTGGCCGACCTTGGCATTGCGGGAATCGGTGGTGGCGCCAAAGATCATCACGTTTTCAAATTCGGGATCTACGGTACCGCCTGTCCATTCCGCGATCTGCCGCAGCGTTACTTCAATCATACGTTCCGAGCCTCCATTTCCAGCAGGTGGGCTGCCACCTCTTCTCTTTCGTCCAGATGGAAATTGGTCTTGCCGATGGTCTGATAGGTTTCGTGACCCTTACCGGCCAGCACGATAATATCGTCCTTTTCCGCGTGATCCATTGCCCAGCGAATGGCAGCACGGCGGTTTTCTTCCACATAGTAGGGCGTTTTTGTTCCTTCCGCGCCGACAAGGATATCCTGCAGAATGGCATAGGGATCCTCCGTGCGGGGATTATCGGATGTGAACACCACAAAATCCGCGTTGTCCACACCGATCTTGCCCATGATGGGGCGCTTCAGCGGGTCACGGTCACCGCCGCAGCCAAAGACGGCAATGACGCGTCCCTTGCAGAAGCGGCGGACGGAGCGCAGGATATTTTCCAGCGCGTCGGGGGTATGGGCATAGTCGATCAGAACGGTGAAGGGCGTCGTGGGGGTGGGAACCACCTCGATGCGGCCCTTGACGCCCCTGGCGGTCTTCAGCGCTTCCGCCACATCCGACAGCGGAATGCCGAGGCTGACCGCGCAGCCGATGACGGTCAGCGCGTTGGAAACGGTGAATTCGCCGGGAATGCCGATGGAAACATGCGCAGTTTCTTCGCCGAAGCAGACGTCCATTTCCGTACTTTCGGCATGGAGCGTGATGTTCGAGGCGGTCAGATCCGCAACTTTCGAGGCAGAGGCGGTAACAACCTTACAGGAAGCTTCTTCGATCATCTTTGCCGCGGCAGCATCATCGAGATTGAAAATGCCGGTATCGCAGCGGCGGAACAGGATGGATTTGGCAAGGCGGTACTCTTCCATGTTCTTGTGGAAATCCAGATGATCCTCCGTCAGATTGGTAAAGGCCGCCACACGGAACTGCACGCAGTCCACGCGGCTTAAGTACAGCGCATGAGAGGAAACCTCCATCACCACATGGGTGCAGCCCGCATCGCGCATCTGCGCGAAAAGCCTCTGGACTTCAAAGCTTTCGGGCGTGGTGCGCTCCGTGGGGATGACGTCGCTGCCGATCATATTCTGAATGGTGCCGATCAGCCCCACCTTCGCGCCGACGGTTTTCTCCAGCACGTCCTTGAGGATGACCGTAACGGAGGTCTTGCCGTTGGTGCCGGTGATACCGATCATCGTCATGCTGTCCGCGGGGTGACCGAACCAGTTGGCACCTACCACGGCCAGCGCGGGTCTGGTGGCCGCGATGCGGACATAGGGAATGTCCGTCTGCGGCACCTGCTCGCAGAGCACCACCGCGGCGCCCTTCTGCGCCGCCATGGGAATATAGAGATGGCCGTCCGTTTCGTAGCCGGTGATGGCCACGAACAGATCGCCGGGCTGTGTTTTTCTGGAATCATAGCTGACACCGGTGATCTCCAGATCCATGGAGGCCGTGGCTTCCAGAATCTCGATCCCCTGCAGAAGTTCATAAAGCTTCATACTGTTCGCTCCTAATTCTAATCTCTTGCCGTCACGTCGGTGAGCTCCGCCGTGACCACCGTTCCGAACGCCACAGGCGTTCCGGAAGGGATATCCTGACCGGTGACGATCACATCACCGGATGCTGTCATTTCCGCGCCAACGGTCTGCAGGTAAAGTCCCGCATCCGCCAGTATGTTTGCCGCCTCCAAGGCGGTGAGTCCCTCCAGCGAAGGGACATCGGTCAGTTCCTGCGGTGCCTGCCCTTCCGTATAGAGCAGCACGGAAGAACCGCCCGGGATCTCCGCACCGGCTTTGGGGATCTGATCGGTGATCTTTTCTCCGCTGCCTCGCAGTTCATAGCTCAGCCCCTGTTCCCGCAGCAGCGCAGCGGCTTCCCGCTCCGTCATGCCGCAGACATCGGGCATTTCCACATTGATTCGTTCAAGATCGCCCTCCGCGTATTGCGCACCGACGCCCAGATAGGGCAGCACATCGGAAAGCACCTCCCGCACCGTGGGCGCAGCCATCTGTCCACCCGAAATATAGATCCCGGATTCCTGCGAGGGTGTATCGAGGGCAACCAATATAATATACTGCGGATCGTCGATCGGTGCAACCCCCACAAAGGAAACAATACGATCCTTAACGGGCTGACCGTTCTCATCCAGCACGTCGATCTTTTCGGAAGTACCGGTCTTGCCGCCGATGCGGTAGCCGATCACCTGCGCATTTTTTGCCGTTCCCTCTGAGACCACACTTTCCATCAGCACGCGCATGGTTTCCGAGGTCTTCTCGCTGATGACCTGCCGCAGCACGGTCGGCTCCGTGTGGGAGATGAGATTTCCGTCACTGTCCAGCACGTCGCTGACGAGATAGGGCTGCAGCACATAGCCGCCGTTGACCACCGCCGCGATGGCGCGCACCAGCTGCAGCGGTGTGACCTTGAAGGTCTGCCCGAAGGCGCCCGAGGTCAGCGAGGCATAGCTGTTTTCCGCCGTCAGCAGCGATTTTTCAAAGAAGAAGCCGCTGCCTTCGCCGTAAAGATCGATGCCCGTCTTCTCCGTCAGCCCGAAGGCTTTGACATACTCATAAAAGGCTTCGCCGCCAAGGCGGATGCCGATATCCGCAAAGGCAATGTTGCAGGAGTTCTGCAGTGCCTGCGCGGTGGACTGGCTGCCGTGTCCCGCGGAACGCCAGCAGTGGAGGGGCTTGCTTCTGCCCGCTATGGCGGTGCTGCCGCCGCAGAAAAAGCTGCTGCCCATGGTAACGGTGCCTTCTTCCAGCGCGGCTGCCAGCGTGATGGTCTTAAAGGTGGAACCCGGCTCGTAGCCGTCCGAGGTGCAGCGGTTCCGCCATTGGGTCTGCCGCGCGTCCGCGAGGGCCTGCAGGTAGGCGTTTTGTGCCGCCTCATAAGCCGCGGTTCCTTCGGGAAGCGCATCCCGCTCCGCTTTGAGGGCTTCGGCCTCTGCCGCGGCATCGGGGTCACAGATCTCGAGATACTGATTGGGATCGTAGCCGCCCAGCGTAGACATGGCCAGAATACCGCCCGTATTGACATCCATCACGATGCCGAAGGCACCCTTCTGAATGTCATACTTGGCAATGGCGTTTTCCATGGCCTTTTCCAGATAATACTGCACCGTGGTATCAAGGGTCAGCACAAGGCTTTTCCCGTCCTCAGCGCTGTAGTAGGTCTCATAGGGATAGAGCATCTCGGAATCACCGGCACCGCGGGTGCGGATGATCTCCCCCGCCTTCCCGCTCAGAACGGAATCGTAGCGGGCTTCCAGCCCTTCCGCTCCCGCATTGTCGGCATTCACAAAGCCGATCAGCTGGGAAGCCAGCGTGCTGTAGGGGTAATAACGTTTGGAATCGGGCTCCAGATAGACGCCCGTGATCTGATGCTCATTGAGAAAGGCGCGCACAAGATCCGCTTCTTCGGCAGAGATCCTGCGCCGTATCACCTTATAATACTTTGTGGTATCCGCAGCCTGCTGCAGAACGAATTCTTCGCTTACGCCGAGGATCTGCGAGAGGCCCCTTGCCACCAGTTCCGGATCTTCTCCCGCTGCCGCCAGACCGTTGGGATCGAGGAAGACATTTTCCACCGTGGCGGAAACGGCAAGGATATTCATGTTACGGTCATATATCGTTCCGCGGGATGCCGTGATCACTGTGCTGCGGGTCTGACTTTCCACTGCCAGTTCCTCATAGCGGTCATGCTGCCCGATCATCAAGCTGCACAAGGTAGCCGCCAGCGGAAGAAAAGCAAGAATGCCACACACTACCAGTAAGATAAATGTGCGGCTGAGCAATGCCCGGTTCGACCGATCCCGTTCCGGCTGCGGAACGGCTTTATTTCGCATTTTCATACCTGTTCACGATCCGTTTCTACAGTAGGATAAGCGTTCTGCTATCCATACTGTATGAGCATGATCAGGAAAGGTATTCCAAAAATTCCCGGATACTGCTTCGGATGGCGGTAAACACCGTGGCAAATACATTGCCGTGTTCCGCCGGCGTTACGTCGGCATGATCCGCGCCGCAGAGATCCAGATAAACGATCTCCGCCTGCGTGATGCGGTGCATGCCCATTTCTTCTGCCCGCTGACTCAGCGAAAGCATATCCTTCTGGCTTTCATAGATGCCTTCCAGTCTGCCGCGGGTCTCTTCCAGCTCCGTCAGCTGCGCTTCCAGCGAAGCGATCTCCCGCTCCGTTTCGTAGATGCGGACCTGGCAGAATACGATCAGCACCGCCAAAAAGGCCAAAACGGCAATGCCCAGCACCGTGACGGGAGAGATGCGTTCTCCGGTACGTACGGGCTGGGCCTCAGGAGCATACCGCTCCTCGGGCAGGATGACCCGTGTCCGCTGCTGTCTGCGGACGTCATAGGCAGCGGAGCCGCTGACGCGATAATTCAGTTTTCTATCGCGGTCATGGTATGCTGCCATTCCGGTCATCCTTTCTCAGAGTTTTTCAGCTACACGAAGCTTGGCGCTTCTCGCCCTCGGGTTCTCCTCCAGCTCTTTCGCGCCGGAGATAATGGGCTTTCTGGTAACCAGCTTGATCTGCGGCTTCTTTCCGCAGACGCAGATGGGAAATTCGGGCGGACAGGTGCAGCCCTTGGCCGCCTGCTGCATGGCGCTCTTGACGATGCGGTCTTCCAGCGAATGGAAGGTGATCACCGCCAGTCTGCCGCCCTTGCGAAGGCGCGGGATCGCGGCCTCCATCATACGGGAAACGGCGCCCAGTTCGTCATTGACGGCGATACGGATCGCCTGAAAGCTGCGCTTCGCGGGATGCTGCTTTTCACGCAGCGCCTGCGGCGGCATGGCGCTGCGGATCACATCCGTCAGTTCCAGCGTGGTCTCGATGGGCTTTTCTGCCCTGCGGCGGTCAATGGCCGCGGCGATCTGCGGCGCGTAGCGCTCCTCGCCGTATTCATACAGGATCCGCTTGAGTTCGGATCTGTCCCAGGTGTTGACAACGTCCCACGCGCTCAGCGCGTCCTGACGGTTCATGCGCATATCCAGCGGCGCATCCGCCATATAGGAGAAGCCCCGCTCCGCGTCATCCAGCTGCGGAGAGGAAACACCGAGGTCAAACAGCATGCCGTCGATCTGATCCAGCCCCAGCTCGTCCAGCACGGCCGCGATCTCGCTGAAATTGGAATGCACCAGCGTGACCCGATCCTTGTAGGGAGCAAGGCGCTCGCCTGCGGCCTTCAGCGCCACCTGATCGCGGTCTACGCCGATGAGCCGCCCCGTGGTCAGCCGCTTCACGATCTCCGAAGAATGACCCGCTCCGCCCAGCGTACCGTCCAGATAGATGCCGTCCTCGCGGATGTTGAGCCCCTCGATGCATTCATCGAGCAATACCGATTTATGTGAAAATTCCATCAGAAGTTCAGTTCCTCCATGACAGCCTTCAGATTCTCGGGCGTCAGCATTTCCGCCTCAAGCTTCCGATAGGTTTCCGTATTCCAGATCTCCGCGCGGTTGCCGAGGCCGATGAAGGTGACCGACTGCTCGATCCCCGCATAGCCGCGCAGCTCCGCGGGCAGCAGGAATCTGCCCTGCTTATCCGGCTCGCACTTGGCAGCGTTGGCAAAGAGGAAGCGCATTTTGGTGGATTGGGAAATGGGCATGGCCGCGAACTTTTCCAGGATCGCGTTCCAGTCCTGCTCCGTATAAACGGAAAGGCAGTGATCCAGACCCAGCGTAACATAGAAGGCATCGCCCAGTTCCGCACGCAGCTTGGCGGGAACAAACACTCTTCCCTTGGGGTCCAGCAGATGCTCGTATCTTCCGTACATGGGCTCACTCCTTTCCACTTTGCTCATTTTCGCTCCACTTTGCTCCACTTAGTTACCATTATAACGGTTTCCTTGAAAAAAGCAAGAGGAATTCCTCGCAGAAGCAGCCCTTTTATACGGATTTCGGATGGATCCTCACAGATTCACTTTCATTTTCAAACTTTTGTTTTATTCTTTCACTCCTGTTTCAGCAGGAGTTCATCTTCCTGCACGGTAAGGACGCATCGGGCTGCACCCTCCTCCAGCAGCAGCTTTGCCAGCGGATCCTCCACATCGCGCTGAATGCTGTGGCGCAGCTCTCTTGCCCCGCCCGCGAGGGCGCACCGGTCGGCGAACCACTCCGCCGCCTCCGTGCCGAAGGTGAGAAGGCAGCCCGCGTGCTTCGCCCTTTGCTGTGTTTCCGTCAGCAGCCGTTCCGCGATCCGTACCAGCGAATCTCGCTCCAGAGGACGGAATACCGCCACCGCGTCGATCCTTCCGAGAAATTCGGGAGAGAAGGTCTGCCGCAGAGCCGCCGTCACACGGCTTTCCTTTCCCTGCGGCACAAAACCAAGGCTGGCGCCGCCCTGTTCTCTGCTGCCCGCATTGGAGGTCATCACGATCAGCGTATTCTTAAAGTCCACCCGTCTGCCCTCCGAATCCGTCAGTATACCGTCCTCGAGGATCTGCAGCAGCAGACCCGTGACATCGGGATGGGCTTTTTCCAGCTCGTCCAGCAGGATCAGGCTGTAGGGCTTTCGCCGCACCTGTTCCGTCAGTTCGCCGCCTTCTCCATGCCCCACATAGCCCGGAGGCGCACCGATCAGACGGGATACGGCATGGCGTTCCATATATTCGGACATATCAAACCGCAGCATGGCATCGCGGCTGCCGTAGACCGCCTCTGCCAGCGCACGGCAAAGCTCCGTCTTTCCCACGCCCGTCGGGCCTGTAAAGAGCAGGGATGCCACAGGCCTTCTGTGATCCGAAAGCCCGGATCTGCCGCGGCGCACCGCGTTGGCCGTCATGCGGATGGCCTCTTCCTGTCCGATCACCGTCTGTCCCAGCCGTTCCTCCAACCGCAGCAGCCGATCCTTTTCCGAGCCTGTCAGCCGTTCCGCGGGGATGCCTGTTTTCTTCGCGATCAGCCGCAGCAGATGTTCCTCGCCCACGGCAGGACGCCCGCGGGTCTGCCTTGCCGTGCGGAGCCTGTCCCGCAGCTCCGCCGCCTGTTCAAAGCGGCTCTGTCGGATCGCCTGCTCCAGCTCCTGCTCCAGCTGCGCGGGATCGGGAGAAGCGGGGCGGCTGAGCCTGTTTTTCAGTTCCTCCGTCCGCAATGCCGAAGCGCTCTCATCCAGAAGGTCCAGCGCCTTATCGGGTAAAAAACGATCCGTCAGATATCTTTTGGAAAGGCGGATGGACGCGGACAGCGCTTCATCGGAGATCGTCAGTCTGTGGTGCCGCTCCAGCCCGGGCCGCAGTCCGCGCAGAATCGCCAGAGTCTGTTCGTCCGTCGGCTCCCGCACCGTCACGGAGCGGAAGCGTCTGTCCAGCGCAGCATCCTTTTCGATATATTTCCGGTATTCCGCCGTGGTGGTTGCACCGATCATCTGGATCTCGCCGCGTCCCAGCGCGGGCTTCATGATATTGGCGGCGTCGATGGCGCCCTCGGCAGAGCCTGCCCCGACGATGGTGTGCAGCTCATCCACAAAGAGGATGATATTGCCTGCCCGACGAACCTCCGCGATGATATCACGGATACGCTCCTCAAATTCCCCGCGGTACTTCGTACCCGCCACAAGGCTTGCCATATCCAGCGAAAGCACCCGTTTCCCCAGAATGGCTTCCGGTACCTGTCCCGCCGCGATACGCTGCGCCAGCCCCTCCACGATAGCCGTTTTTCCCACACCCGGTTCGCCGATCAGTGCGGGATTGTTCTTGTTTTTCCGGCTCAAAATCTCGATCACGGTGGTGATCTCCTCTTCTCTTCCTATAACGGTCTCCGTCTGTTTTTCCGTCAGATCCACGCTGAACTGATCCAGCAGTTTCATAGGCTCTCTCCTTTTTTTCATTTCTTCCCTGCTGCGCAGGCTTAGATATACCTCCGAAAACACGAGGTCGGGATCGAGGCCGTATTCCCGCAGGATCACCGCCGCCGCGCTTTCCTCCGTTCGGCTCACCGCCAGCAGGATATGCTCGGGGCAGATCTGCCTGCGCCCCATGCGCTTCATCTCCTGCCATGCCGTATGGAGGATCCCGCGGGCTTCCTCCGTCAGCCCCTGCGGAAGCTGCGCCGTCACATCGCCTGTGCCGTGCCGCCGCACCAGACTTCCGCGCACCGATTCCGCCTCCAGCCCCGACCAGCGGAGCAGCCTTCCCGAAAGGGACTGTACCGATTCCGTCAGCGCCAGCAGCAGATGCTCGCTGCCCACATAGCTGTGTCCCAGCGCCATGGCCTGCAGCCTGGCCTGCCGCAGCAGCCGCTCACTTTGAACGCTGTAGATCCGTTTCTGCATACCCTCCCGCCTTTCTTTTTGGGATTGTCGACGGCCGCCCGGAAATTTATACAGAAAAAGAAGCATTTAACAATTGCATTTTTCTGATTTCGTGCTAGAATGAACATGATACAGGCTTTCCCGCCGCTCTGGGAAAGCAATCTTAAAGGAGGTACATACACATGGCATATGTTATTACTGATGCTTGCGCAAAGTGCGGTTCCTGCGCTGATGCTTGCCCCATGGAACTGATCACCGAAGGCGAAGACAAGTACGTCATCAATGCTGATGAGTGCGTCGGCTGCGGCTCCTGCGCAGACGCTTGCCCCATGGAAGCTATCGTTGAGGAATAATTTCCCGCATAGCAACGGGCTTGTGCTTTGCACAAGCCCGTTTGTTTTTACCTTTTGACTGACAGGAGTGCCTATGGAAGAACGAAAGTGGATCCGCTTTCCGAAGCTGCCGGATCAGTTCCCCCTCAGCACCGATTCCGTTCTGCTGGCGGATTTCGCCGCTCTGCGCGGCAAGGCCCGCGTAATGGATCTCGGCGCAGGCTGCGGAACGCTGGGGCTTCTGCTCTGCGCCTCGAATCCCGACTGCACCGCGGAAGGCCTTGAGCTGCAGCAGAATTCCGTCAATCAGGCGGAGGCGGTGATCCGTCTGAACGGGTTGCAGGAACGGGTGACGGTTTCGCAGGGCGACCTGCGGCAGATCCGAAGCCTGTATGCCGCCAATTCCTTCGATGCCGTGCTATCCAACCCGCCCTACTTCCCCGCGGGACACGGCGCGAATGCCGCCGACGAAGCCCTTGCCATCGCAAGGACGGAGCTTTTCTGCACGCTGGAAGATGTCTGCGCCGCGGCTGCGTGGCTTCTGAAATTCGGCGCTCCTTTTTATCTTGTGCACAAGCCCGAACGGATGTGCGATCTTATGAATGCCCTGCGGCAGAACCGGCTGGAACCGAAGCGGCTGCGCTTCGTCCGCCACAGTCCGTCCGCGATCCCCTCTCTGGTGCTGCTGGAAAGCAGATTGGGCGGCAAGCCCGGACTTTCCATGCTGCAGGATCTGATCCTGCATGAGAGCAGCGGAGCGGAAACATCGGAATACCGCAGGATCTACGGTTTGGAGGAATCTTAACTATGGCCGGAATGCTCTATCTCGTCCCGACGCCCATCGGCAATCTGGGCGATATTTCCAAGCGCTGCCGCGAAACGCTGACGGAAGCGGACTTCATCGCCGCGGAGGATACCCGCGTTTCCCTGAAGCTGCTCAACTACCTGGAACTGAAAAAGCCCATGGTCAGCTATTATGAACACAACAAGACAGAAAGCGGCAAACGCATCGTGGAACGCATTCTGGCCGGCGAGACCTGTGCGCTGGTGACCGATGCCGGTTCTCCCGCCATCTCCGACCCCGGTGAGGATTTGGTGGCTCTCTGCGCCGAAAACGGCATCACCGTTTCCGCCATTCCGGGTCCCTGCGCCATCATCACGGCGCTCAGCATTTCCGGCCTTCCCACCGGCAGATTTACCTTTGAGGGCTTCCTTTCCACCAGCAAGAAGAGCCGCCAGGGGCATCTGCAGGATCTCCGCGACGAACGGCGCACCATGATCTTCTACGAGGCGCCCCACAAGCTCAAAAACACCCTTGACGATCTTGCGGGCGCGTTCGGCGGTGACCGCCGCATCAGCCTCTGCCGCGAACTGACCAAGCTGCACGAGGAAGTGATCCGCACCACGCTGGACGGCGCCATCCGTCTTTATGAGGAGCAGCCGCCCAGAGGAGAATATGTGCTGGTGCTGGAAGGTGCAGCCGAGCCTGCCGAAGAGGAGATCACGCTGGAAGCCGCCCTGCAGAAGGTGCAGGAGCTGATGGCTTCGGGGCTTTCCCGCAAGGATGCCGTCAAGCAGACCGCCGCCGCCACCGGTTTTCCCAAAAATATCCTCTACGATGCTGCGGTAAAAAACTGAGCAAACAAAAAACGGTGTGTACGTTCGTACACACCGTTTTTGCATATTCCCCTCTGCCTGTCCGTAGAATGGAAGAAAAAGGAGGGATTTTCATGGTCATGTCTTGGGTCTTTGCGGGGATGATCGCACTTTCCTTCGCAGTATCCTTCTTTACCGGCACAGGATCGCAGCTGACCGCGGCGCTGTTTGACGGAGCCGCTTCCGCGGTGTCGCTGACGGTCTCACTGGCAGGCACGTTATGCCTGTGGAGCAGTGTGATCCGCGTGATGGAGGCAAGCGGACTTTCCGCCCGTCTTGCGGGTCTGCTGCGCCCGCTGCTGCGGCTTCTGTATCCCGCAGCTTCAAAAGATGACGAAGCCCGCTCCGCCATTTCGGGAAATCTCACCGCCAACCTGCTGGGACTGGGAAACGCCGCCACACCTTTGGGGCTCAAGGCAGTATGCCGCATGAAGGAACTCTCCCGCGGCAGCACCGCCACAGCGGAAATGTGCCGTCTGATCGTGATGAATACGGCATCCGTCCAGCTGATCCCTTCCACCGTGGCAGCGGTGCGCAGTTCCGTGGGTGCGGCAGCGCCTTTTGATATCCTGCCCGCCGTATGGGTGACCTCCCTCTGTTCCGTATCGGCAGGCCTTTTGGCGGCACGGCTCATGGAGAAGCGCCATGGCTGATTGGATCGTCCCTCTGCTGCTGCTCGGCATTTCCGTCCATGCGGTGGGGCACAGGCTGGATCTCTATTCCCTTTTGCAGGAAGGCGCGAAGGACGGACTTGCCACATTGGTGCGGATCTTTCCCGCGCTGCTCATCCTGCTCTCCGCGGTCGGTATGCTGCGCGTTTCCGGCGCCATGGACGTACTGACCAAGCTGCTCACGCCCTGTTTTTCTCTGCTGGGGATTCCGCCCGAAACGGCACCGCTGGTGCTGATCCGTCCCTTCAGCGGCAGTGCCGCCCTGGCCATCGGTGCGGATCTGATGCAGACCTACGGTGCGGATTCCACGATCGGGCGCACCGCCGCCGTGATGCTGGGATCCACCGAAACGACCTTTTATACCGTCAGCGTGTACTTCGGCGCAGCGGGCATCCGTGACACGCGCCACACGATCCCCGCTGCCCTGATCGCCGACCTCATGGGCTTTGCCATGGCTGCGCTGACCGTGCGCTTATTGTTCTGAAGGGATCGCATCCCGCATGGCAAAGAAGATATAGGACGCGGAGCAGCCGTCGCCCCAATCGGCCTGCAGCTCATAGACATACCGTTCATTGCCCAAGGGTGTGATTGTGTTGTTTTCGATCTCCACGGCGTAGCAGGAGGGTTCTCCCTCTTCGGGTTTGCCCCAGAACCGTTCCTCCCAGCAGCGGCAGGTCACGGTCTTCGGCTCCACATAGAACCAAAATTCTATTGCTCCTTCCGGTTCAAGCAGAATAAAATTCTCATCCGTCGGCTCTGCGTCCAGTGGATGGATCCCGCAGGCGATCACGGACGTCTGCGTGCCGTCGGGCTGTACGGGAGATGTCCACGAATAATTTCCCGATTGAAATTGGAAGGTTTCCCCGTTTGCCACCACAAACAACGCGGGAGGCGCATCTCCCAAAAGCGGAAGTCCTACGCAGGTGGGCTCCAAGGGCACGGCTTCTTCCCTGTCCTCCTCCGTTTTTTCCGGTTCGGTCGGTGCATCCGGTTCCTCCGGAACGGTTTCCGCTCCGTCCGCGAGCCTCGGGATGGGCAATTCCGTCGGCACGGAAACGGAGGGTTCTTCTTCAATGGAGCAGCGTTCCTGTCCTCTGGCGCAGGCAGATAGCAGCAGCGCCATCATCAGCAGCAGCAAAAACAACGTCTTTTTCATGGCAGAGACTCCTTTCGAGCAGTTTTCCTTCTACTGTAACAGACGGAAAACGGCGGCAAAAGTTTCCTTTCATACTGTACAGATTGGTTTTCTTCTGCTATAATAAAATGAATTTTTATGTGCATCCCACATTTTGATACAAAAGAAAGGAACTGTTCCGATCATGCAAAAGCTTATTGATCTGATCTCTGCGGAGGTATCCTCTGCCTTTGAAGCCGCCGGTTATGATGCTCAGTACGGCAAGGTCACGGTTTCCAACCGCCCCGACCTCGGCGAATATCAGTGCAACGGCGCCATGCCCGCTGCCAAAGCCTACCGCAAGGCTCCCTTTATGATCGCAAATGACGTTGCCGCCAAGCTTTCCGGGAACCCCGCCTTCGCCTCCGTGGAGGCCGTCAACCCCGGCTTCCTCAACCTGCGGATGGCGCCCGAATTCGTTTCCGACTATCTGAACCGCATGGCGGAAGCGGAGCGCTTCGGTCTGGAAGCCGATCCCAATCCCCGCACCATCGTCATCGACTATGGCGGACCCAATGTGGCCAAGCCCCTGCACGTGGGTCATCTGCGCTCCGCCATCATCGGCGAGAGCATCAAGCGCATCTACCGCTACTTCGGCAACATCGTTGTGGGCGATATCCACATGGGTGACTGGGGCCTGCAGATGGGTCTGATCATCGCGGAGCTGCGGGAACGCAAGCCCGACCTGCCCTGGTTCGATGAGCAGAAGACCGAAGGCTTCCCCGAGGAAGCGCCCTTCACCATCTCCGAGCTGGAAGAGATCTACCCCACCGCCAGCGCCAAGTCCAAGGTGGACGAGGAGTTCGCGAAGAAGGCTCACGAAGCCACCTATCAGCTGCAGCACGGCCAGCCGGGACATCTCGCCCTGTGGAAGCACATCATGGCCGTTTCCGTGGCCGACCTCAGAAAGAACTATGACAATCTCGATGTTTCCTTTGATGCATGGTACGGTGAAAGCGATTCCGATGCCTACATCCCCGCCATGCTGGAGGATCTGAAGGCCAAGCAGCTGCTGACCGAAAGCAACGGCGCGCTGGTCATTGAAGTGGCCGAGGAGACCGACAAGAAGGAGATCCCTCCCTGCATCATCGTCAAGTCCGACGGCGCTACCCTCTATGCCACCACCGATCTTGCCACCATGGTGCAGCGTGAAGAACTGTGGAAGCCCGACAAGATCCTCTACATCGTGGACAAGCGCCAGAGCCTCCACTTTGAACAGGTCTTCCGCGCCGCCCGCAAAGCAGGCATCGTCCGACCCGAAACGGAGCTGCAGCACATCGGCTTCGGCACCATGAACGGCAAGGACGGCAAGCCCTTCAAGACCCGTGAAGGCGGCGTCATGCGCCTTGAGCGGCTGATCCGCGAGATCACCGAATTCGTCACCGAAAAGGTCAAAGAAAACCAGATCGTTTCCGGCGATGCCGTGGAGGAAACCTCCCGTCTGATCGCCATGGCTGCCCTCAAGTACGGCGATCTTTCCAACCTCGCCACCAAGGACTATATCTTCGATATGGACCGCTTCGCCGCCTTTGAAGGCAACACCGGCCCCTATATCCTTTATACCATCGTCCGTGTCAAGTCCATCCTCAGCCGCTACGGCAAGGAGATCGGCGCGATCCGCCCTGCTCAGTCCGCTCCCGAGAAGGATCTGATGCTGGCCATTTCCCGCTTTGCCGACAATCTGCAGCTGGCTTACCGCGATTCCGCTCCCAACGTGATCTGCGCGTATATCTATGAGCTGGCAGGCGCGGTCAACAAGTTCTACCACGAGACCCGCATCCTCTCCGAAGAGGACGAGGAAAAGAAGAGCGGCTACATTGCCCTCATCGCCCTCGCCAAGCGGGTACTGGAAGCCTGTATCGGTCTGCTGGGCTTCGCCGCTCCCGAAAAAATGTAACACATCGCAAAAGTGCCGTGACACCTTCGTGTCACGGCACTTTTTTCACGGATTCACAACGACTTTGATCAGTCCGCCGGGATCTTCCGCCAACTGGCGGAACGCATCAGGCGCAGCCTGCAGCGGGATCTCGCGGCTGATCAGACCGGAAACACGCAGCGTTCCCTTGTTGATCAGATCTACTACCGTACGGAAGTCCTCCATGTCATAGAGGAACGAGCCGAGAATCTTCAGTTCTCTCGTAACGATCTGCTGCATATTCAGCTCGATCATGGGCTTATTATTACCGATCCATACAGCAGTCCCTCCGATACGCAGGGCAGCCATGGCGCTGCGTACCGAAGCACCGGCCCCCACCGCTTCAAAGGCTACATCCACATCTTTCAGCTTGTCTGCTTCCGAAACGGGATCGACAACCGCATCCGCGCCAAGGCGCAGCGCCAGCGCACGGCGCTCTTCGCTGAGGTCGGAAACGAGGATCTCCTTCGGTTCCGCGATTCTGCAGCAGAGCAGTGCCAAAAGGCCGATGGTGCCTGCACCTACAATCAGTACACGCTTTCCCTTTAATTCTCCTGCCGTCCGGACAGCATGGCGGGCAACGGCCAGCGGTTCCATCATAGATGCCTCCGCGAAAGTCACCCCGTCGGCAATCGCAAAGCAGAGATCCTCCCGAACGCAGATGTATTCTGCAAAAGCGCCGTCCACCGTCAGCACACCGTACTGGCGTTTCTCTGCGCAGAGATTGGTCTTTCCCTCAGCGCAAAATTCGCAGTTTCCGCAGAATTCCACAGGATAGGGAGCCACTCTGTCGCCGGGTTTCCATCGGGTAACGCCTTCTCCCACGGCTTCCACCGTGCCGGAAAACTCATGTCCCATGGTCATGGGCGGTGTTCTCCGCCCGGTCAGACCCAGATAACCGTGAACATCACTGCCGCAGATACCGCAGGCACCTACACGAAGCAGGACTTCCCCCACACCGGGTTCGGGACGCATAATCTCCTGTATTTCCAATTCATTGGGGCCAAGATAACGAAGCGCTTTCATAGCATCCCTTACTTTCTGCGCACTTCCGTGCCGCTGATCCGTTCGTAATACTTCAGAATGGCGCTGTGGTCATCGTTGCCGCAGCCGTTATTGTGGAGCCACTGCATCATTTCCTGCACCTGCGAGGTCAGCAGCATAGGTGCACCGATGCCGTGGCCGGTATCCAGGGCGTTATTCAGATCCTTAATATGCAGGTCGATGCGGAAGCCGGGCTTAAAATTGCCGTCCATCATCATGGGTACCTTGGCATCCATAACCGTGCTGCCCGCCAAACCGCCGCGGATGGCGTCGAACACCTTCTGCGGATCAACGCCTGCCATCGTAGCCAGAGAGTAGGCTTCGGCACAGGCTGCAATGTTGCATGCCACCACGATCTGATTTGCCAGCTTTACCGTGTTGCCGGCACCGTTGACTTCGCCGCAATGGACGGCGGAGGCGCCCATGACCAGAAGCATTTCCCGATACTTCTCAAAGGTTTCCCGAGGACCGCCGACCATGATGGAGAGCGTGCCGTCGATAGCCTTGGGTTCGCCGCCGGAAACCGGAGCGTCGATCATGATGACGCCCTGCTTCGCGCATTCTTCTGCGATCGCTTTGGATTCCAAAGGAGCGATGGAACTCATATCAATGATGGTGAGGCCGGGCTTTGCCCCCTCCAGAACACCTTTTTCGCCCAGAACAGCCGCCCGCACATGGGGAGAGTTGGGAACCATGGTGATAACCACTTCACTTTTGGAAGCAACATCGGCATTGCTTGCGCCGCGCACAGCACCGCAGGACACCACATCGTCCAGTGCTTCCGCTGCAAAGGGATCGTAAGCCGCTACCTCATAGCCTGCTTTCAGCAGGTTTTTACACATGGGACGACCCATAATTCCAAGTCCAACAAATCCTACTTTCATACCGTTCATCCTTTCTTTGCAGCCGCTGCGATCTCCCGCACGGCATCCATGATCGTTTCCTTTGTCAGCCCATAGTGGGCAAGCAGTTCCGTATAGTTGTGGGCGCTGCAGCCGAATTCATCCTGGATACCGACAAAGCGGATCGGAAGACGGCTCATACTCAGTACCTCTGCAATTGCAGATCCAAGTCCGCCCAATACATTATGCTCCTCCGCCGTGACCACACCGCATACACCCGCTGCCAGTTCAGCGATCCGATCCCGTGCAAGCGGCTTGACGGTGCTCACATTGATCACGCGAACCGACAGTTCGTCCTTTAAAAGCTCCGCTGCCTGCAGTGCAAGGCCAACCATATAACCGCAGGCAAATACCGCCACATCGGTTCCTTCCCGCAGCACGGTGGGAACACCGATCGAAAACGGCGTCCCTTCTGCCGTCACATTTTCATAGTCATTGCGGTTCAGCCGCAGATAGCAGGGGCCATCGTAAGCTGCTATGGCTTTGACCGCCTCCACGGTTTCATTGGCATCCGCGGGACAGATGACCGTCATATTGGGAACGGCACGGAAAATGGCAAGATCCTCCACACACTGGTGCGTGGCACCGTCTCCAAAGTCGGAAAGGCCTGAAGATGAACCGCAGATTTTGACATTCAGCCTGCCGATGGCAATGGTCTGTCGAATCTGATCAAAGGCTCTTCCTCCGGAAAAGACGGCAAAGGAATTGGTAAACGGGATCTTTCCCGTCTGTGCCAATCCGGCTGCAACAGAGGTCATATTGGCCTCCGCAATGCCCATTTCAAAATGACGTTCCGGATAGGCCTCTTCGAACAGCTTGCCCATGGTAGACCCGCAGAGATCCGCATCCAGCACCACGATATCCGGATTCTCTCTGCCCAACTCCACCAGCGTATTGCCGTAGGCCACTCTCTGATTGGTATAGCTCATACCGCTGCCTCCTCTCCGTCCAGCTCCCGCATGGCGCGGTCGTAAAGTTCCTGTGTCAGAATGCCATTGTGGAATCCGACCACATGTTCCGCAAAACTGACACCTTTGCCCTTAACGGTATTCGCAATGATCACAACGGGCTGATCGCCATCCGAAGTCGCATCGTCCAGCGCGTCAACGATCTGCCCCATATCATGGCCGTCGATCTCCAGCACGCGCCAGCCAAATGCTTCCCATTTCGGGATCAGCGGCGCAGAATCGAACCGCTCTTTTACGGCACCCATGGCCTGTAAGCCGTTGCGGTCCAATATGGCGATCAGATTGGAAACCTTCATGGTTCCGGCTGCCATAGCAGCCTCCCAGATCTGGCCTTCCGCGATCTCACCGTCGCCAAGGAACACATAGGTTTTGCTGTCCAGTCCGTCCAATCGCTGCCCCAGCGCCATACCGAGGCCGATGGAAAGGCCCTGCCCGAGAGAGCCGGTACCGGCTTCAATGCCCGGTGTTTTCCGGAAATCGGGATGCCCCTGCAGCATGGATCCGATCTCTTTTACATGATCCAGTTCTTCCTTCGGGAAGTAACCGCATTCCGCCAAGGCAGAATACTGAAGGATCGCCGCATGACCTTTGCTGAACAGCACTCTGTCCCGATCTTTCCGGTTGGGATCCGAGGGATCGTGGCGCAGCTTATAAAAATACAGAGCCGCCAGAAGATCCGCAGAGGAATTGGAACCGCCCAGATGTCCCGGAATACCGACACCGATGCAGCGGATCACATTTTTCCGCAGGATCTTCGCTTTATCCCGCAGATATGCCAATAAGGCTTCCCGATTTTCCATACGCATTCTCCTTTTCTTTCCATGATCTGTTTGGTCGCTATCTCCTGCGCGATCATTCGTTGTTCGATGTGTGTTGTATTACATCATACATCCTATATAACACAAAAGAAATCGGTTGTCAAGCAACAGGCACATGGAACTTGCAGGGTTCTCCCGCACTACGCAGTTGTCAACCGCCTTCTTTTGTGATAAAATCATGCAAGAATCCATCGGACAAGGAGCATTTCATGGAAATCACACCGATCAAACGGACAAAACTGAATGATGAAGTGTTTTTGCAGATGAAGCAGCTGCTCTCTGCCGGCGTGTGGAAACCAGGCGAACGGATTCCCTCGGAATTTGAGCTTTGCGAGCGGTTTGCGGTCAGCCGTATTACCGTTCGGCAGGCATTGCAGAATCTGACTTCCATCGGTCTCATTGAAACCCGGCCGGGCAAGGGCCGTTTTGTATGCACGCCTGAGGTCGGTCAACTGATGCAGCAGCTCTCCCCCGCCCTCTATCTGGGCAGCGATTCCAGCCTGCAGGTCAATGAATTCCGCGAAATGCTGGATGTCTGGTCTGCCAAGCTGGCAGCACAGCGCGCCGAGCCTGCGGAAATCGAAGCATTGCAGGATAACTACGATGCTATGGCGTGCTGCGCTGCAGAGAGCAACTGGACAGGGTTTGCGGAGCTGGATCTGCAGTTCCATGTGCTGATCGGATCCATGACCCGTAATACGCTGATCACCCATACTTATGCGATCCTGCACGACGCGCTGCAGGCTTCCATGCACCGGATCGTGGAGCAAATGGAGGACACGGGCCTTGCCTACCATCGGCAGCTGATCGATGCCATTGCCGCCGGAGACAGCGCTGCCGCGGAACGGATCGCCCGCGATCATTTGGAAAACAACCGAAACTTCCTTCAAGACTGAACGAAAACCGGTCTGCAGACTCACGCTCTGCAGACCGGTTCATTCTGTTATTCTTCGTCCGCTTCCTCTTCGCGGCGCTTGAAGTATTTATAATCCCGATAGTATTTGACGGCCAGAACAGCGCAGATCACGGCGCCGAAAACGGCCATGGAATTCTGCCTGACCGCATACATGACAGCCAGCACGACAGCGGCGATCAGATAGCAGATACAGTGGACTTTTCTTCTTGTGGATTCACTGATCATCGGTTTCTTCCTCTCCTTCTTTCAGCGTTTTCACCTGAATGTCATAGGTATTGAGTCCCAAAAACGTGTGTTCCAGCTCCACACCGTATTCCAGATAGATGGAGCCGCCGTCCTCCGTCAGATCCGTCTGCACCTTACGGGCGGTAATGCCCAGCAGCATGGTGCCGATATCGAGAGAATAAAGAGATTCCGTCGTCTGCCCTTCCACAAAGCGCATTTTGGAATTGAGCTTACCCGTGCGTTCCATGGTGACCCTGCCGTCATCCACCACAAAGGCAGTGGTGACGCCCTCCATACCGATGAGGTCGCTTTCCTCATAAGAAACGCGCAGCTTTCTGCCGAAACGCTGCAGCCTGCCGCCGGTAATGAATTCCATGACCTGCGGAGGCTCATGCTCCGCCTTCTGTGTTCCCTTGATGGTGATCTTTGCCTTCTTTTCCATATCTGTTCTCCGTCTTTTGCCTGTTTTCCTTATCATATGTCAAAACCACCGTAAAAACAAGAGTTTTCCTTTCCGAAAAATTTGACGGAACAGTAGAAATTCTCATCAACATCGTATATAATATACCGTTAGGAAAGGAGGCCTGCGAAATATGCAGATCGAACTGAGCAAAAAAGAATTCCGCAGACTGCTGGACCTCGTTTATATCGGCAACTGGATCCTGAATTCCGCCCGCGGCGATGACCGCATCCCGGACTACGACAATCTGGAGAGCAAGCTCTTTGCCCTCTGCCGGAATACACCCATGAATTCCCTTGTGGAACTCTGGAACGGCATTCCCGTCCCCTCCCAGGCCTTCGCGGAAGGCGGCATCCACGAGGCCATCGCGGACTACGAGGATACCGTTTTCTTTGATATTCTGGCCGAAGAGCTGGCCCGCAGGGATATGGAATACGCTCCCGTGACCAGCGAGAACTACGCGGAACTGGTCTCCCGCATGGAAGACTATATCACAGAATTTGAAGCCCACGGCGCGGAAAACATTTCCGTGGACACAGAATAGAGGCATCATGTACAACGAACTGACCCGCAAGGACATCGAAAAGATGCAGCAGGAGCTGGATGACCGCATCATCAACCAGCGCCCTGAGCTGATCGAGGAGGTCAAGAGGACCAGAGCCTTCGGCGACCTCAGCGAAAACTACGAATACAAAGCGGCAAAGCAGGCCAAGAACCGCAACGAAAGCCGCATCCGCTACCTCACCAACATGATCAAGACCGCCACCATCATTGAGGATCATTCCTCCGACGATGAGGTGGGACTCTTCGACAAGGTCACCCTCTATATCGAGGAGGACGAGGAGACCATGGTGGTGCAGGTCTGCACCACGGTACGCACCGACCCCGGCTCCGGCTTTATCAGCAAGGAATCGCCCCTCGGGAAAGCCATCCTCGGCCGGCACAGCGGAGACCGCGCTACGGTGCAGGTCAACGAGCGCTACAGCTACGATGTGATCATCCGCGCCATCGAAAAGGCAGAGGATGACGGCAGCGCGCCCTTACTTTCGTACTAAACAGACATTACATACAGATAGGAACCGATACCATGAAAACAAAATACGAAGCAAAGCACGCCGGCAAGCTGAGCCGGAAAGCAAAACGGGATCTGTTTTTCATCATCTTCTTCAGCGTTTTGCTGTCTGCCGCCATCGTGGTCGGCTCGCTCCTTTATTTCGCGCCCGAGATCTTCGGTCTCGAATCCGATGCAGAGCGCCCCGTGCTGCAGAATCCCTTCTCTCCCGGCGCGACGAAGGATCCGGAAGAAGACCACACCCAAATCATTGACGCGGAAAAGCCCGCGGATCAGAACAGCCCCGACGCGCCTTCTCAGGATCCGCAGACTCCCGCCGAACCCGAAGTACCCGTCGAGCCGGAGCCTGTAAAGGAACCGTTCGATCCCCACTTTGTGGAGAGCACCGATCCCGCGCTGCACTTCATCTCCACCGACATCAAGGTGGGCGATGAGATCGTGGAGGAATATCAGGCGGAGGAACCGATCTTCTTTGACGCCCCCGAGCTTTACGGCAGCTTTGATGGCCTCATCACCTTCCGCGGCAACAACTACCGCACCGGTTCTTCCGTGGGTACTGCCGAGCTGACCTCCAAGACCTTCGGCAAATACTGGACCTCTCCCGTTTCCTCTCTGACCTCTCCCGACGGCACCAACTGGAGCGGCTGCGGCTGGACCGGTCAGCCTCTGATCGCCAACTGGCCCAAGGAGACCCGTCAGGTCATGAATATGTACGACTGGGCCAAGGAGGCCGATGAACTCATCGAGGTCATCTATCCCACCATGGACGGCAATATCTACTTCCTCGAACTGGAAACCGGCAAGGCCACCCGTGACAAGCTCAACATCGGCTTCACCTTCAAGGGCTGCGGCTCTCTCGATCCCCGCGGTTATCCCGTTCTCTATGTCGGCTCCGGCTATAACAGCAACAAGGGTACCTCCCGCGTATTCGCCATCAGCCTGATCGACGGTTCCACCATCTTCTCCTTCGGCAACAGCGACAGCTTCGCCCACCGCGACTGGCCCTGTTTCGACTCCTCTCCGCTGATTGATGCCGAGACCGACCAGCTGATCTACCCCGGCGAAAACGGTGTTCTTTACATCATCAAGCTCAATTCCGCGTATAACGAAAAGGAAGCCACCCTGACCATGGAGCCGGAATTCATCCGCTGGCGCTATCAGGGCGCCCGCTCCACCCGCACCTCCTACTGGCTCGGCATGGAATGCTCCGCAGCCATCCATGAAGGACATATCTTCATGGCGGACAACGGCGGCTACCTCTTCTGCCTCGATCTCAACGATCTGCAGGTAGAATGGGTACAGGACATCAAGGACGATACCAATGCCTCTCCCGTGCTGGAGCTGGAAGACGGCCATCCCTACCTCTACATCGCGCCCTCCTTCCACCTCGGCTGGAGAAGCTGGAGCACCGCGGACGTTCCCATCTATAAGATCGACGCCGAGACCGGCGAGATCGTTTGGGAAAAGAGCTACAGCTGCTGGTCCGAAAGCGGTGTTTCCGGCGGTGTGCAGGGCACCATTGCTCTGGGTCAGAACAACCTCTCCGACATGGTCTTCGTGCCTGTCGCCCGTACCGGCACTGCCGCAGGCGGTCTTGTGGCTGCGCTGGACAAGGAGACCGGCGAAGTCATCTGGGAATGCAAGAATGCCAGCTACACCTGGGGTTCTCCCACCATCGTCTATGACCAGAACGGTGACGGCTACCTCTTCTATGCCTCCCTGTACGGCACGCTGTTCATGGTGGACGGCAAGACCGGCAACATTCTGGACTCCTTCAACATGGGCGGCCATATGGAAGCCACCGTTGCGGCCTACGGTAATCAGATCGTTGTCGGCGCCCGTACCGGCTATATCTGGGGCATTCAGCTCAATTAAACAGAAAACTCCTGCCATCCATGCGGACGGCAGGAGTTTTTACGCGGTTGAATTTTAAGATACCATTTGCTATAATCACAAAAAAAGTTCGGGAGGAGCCTGTCATGAACATTCAGATCCTGCATCTTTTGGACGGTGCGAAAGCCGCTACCGGTCTGACCGTGATTATTGATGTATTCCGCGCATTTTCCTTTGAATGCTATCTCACTGCTTCCGGTGTCCGCGAGATCCTGCCTGTGGGCAGCGAGGCGCTTTCCCGCAGCATCAAGGAGGACAATCCCGATTATCTGCTGGCGGGTGAGCGACACGGCGACAAGCTGCCGGGTTTCGATTTCGGCAATTCCCCCGCGCAGACAGAGGGACTCGATCTCGCAGGTAAAACCGTTGTCCACACCACCAGCGCCGGCACACAGGGCATTGAGAACGCGCTGAACGCAGATGAGATCATTACCGGCAGTCTGGTCAACGCGGCAGCCATCGCCCGTTATATCCGCAGCAAGGATCCCGAAACCGTATCTCTGGTGGGCATGGGCATCGAGACGAAGCGCATTGCCGATGAAGACCTGCTCTGCGCCGAGTACATCCGCAGCCTGTTGCTGGAGGAGCCCTTTGATCTGCAGCCGCGGATCGAAGCGCTGAAGAAGACCAGCGGCGCGCGGTTCTTTGATCCCGCCCGACAGGCCAATAACCCGCAGCGCGATTTTGAGCTTTGCACGCAGGTGGACCGCTTCGACTTCGTGCTGCAGGTCAGCCGCCACGAGGACGGCCTGAACCACACCAAACGCATCGATATTTAACGGCAAAGCACCTCTGTTCCGACGGAACAGAGGTGCTGTTTCTTTTATACGCGGACGGGACGGCGCTGCTTTTTCATCTTATAAAGCTCTTCTGCCGCAAGCCTTGCTTTCGTGACCACGTCCTTTTCCTTCGGGAAGCAGTAATAGAGCCGTTCCCTGTCACCGATGCCGATGACATCACCGATCTGATACCAGAAGAAATCGGAATTGAGGGTATGAGAGGCTACAGGCGACTGCTCATAATGCAGCTTGCCTTCGCAGCCCGTCAGCAGGAAGCCGTTTTCATCATGGCGCAGATGACCGCTGCCCACCTGATAGAGCGCCTTGTCATCCGCCATCACGGCGATCTCCACCTCAAGCGCCATGGCATAGGTGCCGTTTTCCAGCTCTCTGCGGACTTCTTCCCGCTCCCAGCGGTACCAGTCCGGAATATGGTCGATGTGGGTCTCCCCTTCTTCCGCCTGCAGGCTGCCGTCCGTCTTCAGTTCCCAGACTTTTCCGCAGGCAGAGCAGGTCAGCTTCGTACCCCTGCCCTCCATGGTGCCTTCCGCGCCACAGGCAGCGCATTTATAGAGCACACGGTTGAGGCCGTCCGCACGGAACTTTTCTTTGATCTCGATGCCGTTCTCCTTCTGCCAGCGGAAGCCGTCAAAGGTAAAAGCCTTCTCCAGAACGGCATCCAGTTCGGCAACGCTCTTCTCATGGATCTCCTCCTGCGTCAGCAGGCAGGTCACATCGGCGCTGACACGGATCTTTCGGTTTTGCAGGCCGTTATAGAGCGGATCGCGGAGGAACGCGCCGTGGGTCTCGACCATGACCACCGGCACATCCAGTTTTTTCAGCAGCACGCCCAGCTTGCGGGGCAGCGCGGTGGCCGTGCCGTCAAAGGAGTAGCCCGCTTCGGGATACATCAGAACGCTGGTCTTCAGCTCCTTAAGCGCATATTGGATATCCCCGATCAGCGTCAGATCCGTGACGAATTTCTGCGTGGGAATGCAGCCCAGCATCCGCATCAGCAGCTTTTTTCCCACCATGGCATCGGTGGTGCTGACGATGCAGTAGGGCTTGGGATAAAAAATCGCGGAAGCCAGCTTCAGATCGATGAAGCTGGAATGGTTCATAAGGATCAGCCACGGGCCTTTTCCCGCAGCCTCCATGCGGTGCTTGCGGTAGCGGAATCCGGTGGGGATCGTATCCAGAATGGATGCCACACGCACCACCGTGGTCAGCACGGGATTGGGGCGCAGGGGCTTCTGATGCTTCTGCTTCGGCAGGGCAAGGAGCTTCTCATAGGGAACGCTTCTTGTGCGGATTTTCATAACATTCTCCAATCCTATTTGATACTGCTCTTATTCTACATGAATTTTCGTCGATGCACAAGCAAAATCCGCCGTTTTCCGATATCTTCCGTGCCGATCATTCATCGAGCATATCGCAGCGGCGGAACAGCTCCTCGGATTCCCGCATCCGCTGCATCGTATCCTCCGCATGCGCCATGGCTACCGCGTTGCACAGATAATCGGAAAGGCAGACGGGTGCAAGAGAGGAATTCTTGATGCCCTTGACATCGACCTCGCAGGGCAAGATCAGTTCCGTAAACCGCGCTACAGGCTCCGTAGGCGGTGAAGTGATCAGAATGATCGGGATATTCCTCTGCCGCAGGATCTCCAGCAGCTGCATCGTCTGCCGCGTATAGCGGTGGAACAGATAGACAAGGAACACATCCTCCTCCGTCACGCTCAGCAGCGCTTCCACATTGCCCGCGTACCCCTCCTGATACAGGAATACATCACCGCGGACGGTAAGCAGACGACTGTACGTATACGCTGCCAGGGCCTGCGATTCCCGCATTCCAAAGATGTAAATGCGGCGGGCCTTCGCGATGCGTTCCACCGCGTTTTGCAGCCTTTCCGCGGGCATTTCCCGAAACGTCTGCCGAATACAGGAGATTCCCTGCTGCACGAGCTGCGCCAGCAAAGTATCCTCCGCCGGCTCGTCCGCAGCGCGCCGGAATTTATCCATCAGATCGGGACTGTATTTCAGTTCCGCCCGTACTGTCTGCTGAAACTGCTTGAAACCGTCAAAGCCCAGCCTGCGGCAGAATCGCAGCACCGAGGTCGAACTGCGATCAGTCTGCTTTGCCAGCTCATCCAGTGTAAAAAACGCGATATCATTTTTATGCTCCAGCACAAAGCTTGCCACATGCCGTTCCGAGCGGGTCATATACTCCGTTTCCGAACGGATCCGTTCCGTGATATCCATTGTCATCACCTTCCTTACTCTCACCATACGCTACTGTTGCCGCCTTGTCAATGTAGTATTTCCTACATTTTACTTTATTTTTATCCATACCGATCGGGCGGTTGACATCGGTTTTGCGGCTATTTATAATCGAAGAAAAAGTAAATACTACGAAATCAAAGGAGAATCACGATTATGGGTAAAAGCACCGGTTTCCTCTATCTGAACGAAGAGGACATGATCAAGGCCGGCGTCCTTGATGTGGCGCACTGCATCGACGTGGAAGAAGAGCTTTTCGGCCTGCTGAGCAAGGGCGACTACGTCATGGGCGGCGACAAGCACAACGCCCACGGCATCGCGCTGAAGTTCCCCAAGGAAAGCCCCTTCCCCAATATGCCCATCGATGCCCCCGACCGCCGCTTCATGGCCATGCCTGCCTATGTGGGCGGCAGATTCCATGTGGCAGGTCAGAAGTGGTACGGCTCCAATATCATCAATCCTCAGCGCGGTCTGCCCCGCTCCATTCTGATGGTCATGCTGAACGATGCCGATACCTGCGAGCCCCTCGCCCTGATGTCCGCCAACCTCGTCAGCGCAGTCCGCACCGGCTGCGTACCCGGCGTTGCCACCCGCTATCTCGCCCGCAAGGGCGCCAGGGTCTGCTCCTGCATCGGCGCAGGCCCCGTCAGCAAGGCCTGCTTTGATGCCATTGTCCTCGAAGCCAAGGAGCTGGAGGAAGTGATCATCTGCGATCTGTTTATCGAGAAAGCAGAGGCCTTTGCCAAAGAAGTGGAAGAAAAGTACCACCTCAAGGCCCGCGGCACCACCAATCTGGAAGAAGCCATCCGCGCGGCGGATATCATCAGCGTTGCCGCTTCCTCTCTGAAGCCTATTCATTTGGACAACAGCTGGCTCAAGCCCGGCAGCCTCATCATGTTCACCGGCCGCTGCAATATCGACGAAGACTTCTACCTCTCCTCCAAGGTGATCTGGGATCACGCGGGAATGCACGAGGTCTATTATGACGAGCATCTGCTGCTGCCCGAAAACGAGCGGTTCATCAATGGCATCGGTGTGGAGATCTACCGCATGATGTATGAAGGAAAGCTGCCGCCCATCACGGAAGCCACCAGCCTCGGCGATGTGATCAACGGCACCCGTGCCGGCCGCGAATCCGAAGAGGAGCGCATCTGCTTCGTCACGGGCGGTCTGCCCGTGTGGGACGTGGGCTGGTCTTACGAGATCTATCAGAACGCGCTGAAGCTCGGCCTCGGTCAGATGCTGAAGCTTTGGGACAGTCCTCACCTCAACTGAAATACGGCACAGAAACGTCCGCAGCGCCTGCTGCGGGCGTTTTAACTTTCTTTTTCTTTCTTGCAAACAAGGAATCCGCTTCTTTCCATACATTACCGTTTGGTTATATTCTCATTTCGTACAGATGCGGTTTGTTTCAAGCTAGGATTAAGAATGCGAAAAGAAACCGGGTGCTGCCCATATGCGAAACGGGTATCATTGACAGAGATTCTGTCGTTTGTTATATTGGATTCAGAAGATAAACAGAGAAAGGACGATGTTTCCCTGTATGGTGGGGTCAATTTCGTAAACCACCAGTTCGTCCATGCCCACCTGAGTGCCGGTCTGAACCTCGCTGATCACGCCGTAGGTCAAATCATCCACCTTGACGATTTGGGGCAGACTGAACTGGGTGCTGTGGGCGATGCGGCCCTCCAGATACCACCAGAAATTGCCCTCCCATACCAGCAGGGAGTCCTGACCGTGGTTGCGGGCATAGAGGAAGAGGTGTTCCTCGGGCAGTTCGCCCACTTTATAAAATTCCTTCGGATCGGTGGGAATGGTATCATAGGTCACGATCTCACCGGGGAGACCGCCCAGCGGGCCGGGGGTACGGAAAGGCGCC
>JAFSHY010000145.1 GCA_017440065.1 Oscillospiraceae bacterium
CGATACGGCGGCTGTCCTGCGTGCCGCAGAGATCGACGCCGACGTCATCCTGCTGGCCAAGAACATTGACGGCGTCTACTCTGCCGACCCTGCCAAGGATCCCACTGCCGTCAAGTATGACACCATCACCTATGATGAGGTGCTGGCAAAGCATCTGGCCGTGATGGATACCACCGCGACATCCCTGTCCATGGACAACCATATCCCGATCGCTGTATTTGCCCTCAAGGATCCGGAGAACATTCTCCGCGTGGTCATGGGTGAAAAGATCGGTACAACTGTGAAGGAGGAAAACTAATATGCCCGACTATAAGGAATTCACCAGAAAAATGGAAAAGACCGTTGATGTTCTGATCAGCGATTTTGACGCCGTCCGTGCAGGCCGCGCCAATGCCAAGGTCCTCGACCGCATCACCGGTCCCTACTACGGTGCAGAATCTCCCATCGCGCAGGTCGCTTCCATCTCCTCTCCCGATGCCCGTACCCTCGTCATTCAGCCTTGGGACAACAGCCTGCTGAAGGCGCTGGAAAAGGCCATCCAGTCCTCCGAACTGGGCATCAACCCCCAGAACGACGGCCGTGTCATCCGCCTGGTTTTCCCCCAGCTGACGGAGGAACGCCGTAAGGATCTGACCAAGCAGGTCCGTAAGTACGCGGAAGAAAGCAAGGTCGCCATCCGCAACATCCGCCGCGATGCCGTGGATACCTTCAAGAAGGCTCAGAAGAAGTCCGAGATCACCGAGGACGACCTGAAGAAGGCCGAAAAGGACATTCAGGAAATGACCGACAAGTATACCAAGAAGATCGACGAACTCTGCGCCGCCAAGGAAAAGGAACTGATGGCGATCTGATCGGCGCGGATCATCCAAAGGCCGCCTTTGGCGGCCTTTGATTTACATTCGAGGAGACTATCAATGGGACTGTTTGCGAAACAAAAAGCGGAGCAGCAGGCATTGTCTGTGCCGCAGCATATTGCCATTATCATGGATGGAAACGGGCGCTGGGCGCAGAAGCGCGGCCTGCCCCGTACCGCCGGTCATGCCGCCGGCTGCGAGACCTTCCGCAGAATCTCCAACTACTGCAGGGAGATCGGCGTCAAGTACTTTACTGTTTACGCATTTTCCACAGAGAACTGGAAGCGCTCGCAGGAAGAGGTATCTGCCATCATGAATCTGATGGAGCAGTATCTGCGGGAAGCCATCCGCGATATGCAGAAAAACCGCGTGAAGATCTGCTTCTTCGGCGATCTTTCCCGCCTCTCTCCGGAGCTGCGCGCTCTGGCGGAGGACGCGGTGAACCAGTCCCACGATTTTGAGATCCAGGCAAATATCTGCCTCAACTACGGCGGTCGTGACGAGATCGTCCGCGCTGCCCGGGTCTTCGCGCAGGAATGCGCGGACGGGAAGCGGAAGCCGGAGGAGCTGACGGAGGAGCTGTTCTCACAGAATCTCTATTCTGCCGGTGTTCCGGATCCGGATCTGATCATCCGCCCCAGCGGCGAGGTTCGGATTTCCAACTTCCTGTTATGGCAGTCCGCCTATGCGGAATACTATTTCACAGATGTTCTGTGGCCTGATTTTGATGAAGCGGAGCTGCTGCGGGCGATCGAATCCTATCACGGCAGATCCAGAAGGTTTGGAGGGGTCAAAAAATGAAAGCAAGAGTACTTGTCGCGGTGGTCGGGCTTCCGCTGCTGGTGACCGTCCTGCTCTTTATGCCCGAATGGGTGGCCGCCGCCGTGATCGGCGCGGTCTGCGTGCTGGCTTCTTACGAACTGCTTTGCGGCACGGGACTTCTTCACAATCTGCGCATCGTGGTCATTACCGCCGTGATGGCCATGTTTGTCTGCCTGTGGTCGGTGCTGGGGCAGTCCCGCATCGTGATGCAGCTGGGGATCTTCCTGTTCCTCATGGCGCTGTTCCTTGAGCTGCTGCTGGCAAAGACCAAGCTGGATTTCACCTTCATCTGTCTGGCAATTTTTGCAGGCATCGGTGTGCCGTATCTGCTGTCCTCCGTGCTGCGCATCATGCACATGGATAACGGCAGATACTTTGTGCTGATGCCCTTCGCCATGACCATGATCCCCGACAGCGGCGCGTTCTTTGTGGGCTGCGCCTGCGGCAAGCATAAGCTGGCACCCGAGATCAGCCCCAAGAAGAGCGTGGAAGGCGTGTTCGGCGGTGTGGCCGCCGGTATTCTCGGCATGCTGATCTACAGCTTTGTGCTGCAGCTGTTCGGCCTTGAGATCAACTGGCTCTATGCCGCGGTCTACGGTCTGCTGGGCGCGTTCGGCTCTGTGATCGGCGATCTGGTATTCTCCACCATCAAACGGCAGACCGGCATCAAGGATTTCGGCCATTTCCTGCCCGGTCACGGCGGCGCGCTGGACCGGTTTGACAGCGCGGTGCTGGTGGCTCCCATGACGGAGCTGCTGCTTCTGCTGCTGCCGCTGGCCGCATAAGATAAGGAGGAAAGGTTCTGTGACAAAGAATCTTGTGATATTGGGCAGTACGGGCTCCATCGGACGGCAGACGCTGGACGTGGTGGACGGTCTGCCCGTCAAAGTTGCCGCGCTGACCGCGGGCACGAATGTGGAACGGATGGAAGCGCAGTGCAGAAAATATCTGCCGAAGCTGGCGGTCATGATGGATGAGACCGCGGCGGAACGGCTGCAGGAAGCCATCCGTGATCTGCCCATCCGCGTCATGAGCGGGATGGACGGCCTGATGGCCGCCGCCGCCATGCCGGAGGCCGATACCGTGATCACCGCCGTGGTGGGCATGGTGGGTTTACGCCCGACGCTGGAGGCCATCCGCGGCGGCAAGCGCATCGGCCTTGCCAACAAGGAAACGCTGGTCTGCGCCGGTGAGATCGTGATGGCTGCCGCCAGGGAATACGGCGCAGAGATCATCCCTGTGGACTCCGAGCATTCCGCCATTTTCCAGTGCCTCATGGGCAGCTCCGACCGCCGCGAGGTCAAGCGTCTGATCCTCACCTGCTCCGGAGGCCCCTTCTTCGGCATGACGAAGGAGCAGGCGGCCAAAATGACCAAGCATGACGCCCTGCGCCATCCCAACTGGAAGATGGGCGAAAAGATCACCGTGGACTGCGCCACGCTGATGAACAAGGGCCTGGAGATCATCGAGGCCATGCGCCTGTACGGCCTCGCGCCGGAGCAGGTCACGGCGGTCATCCACCGCCAGAGCATCGTGCATTCCCTTGTGGAATTCTGCGACGGCGCCATGCTGGCGCAGCTGGGCGTTCCCGATATGCGGATCCCGATCCAGCTGGCGCTGACCTATCCGCAGCGTCTGCCCAATCCGGCGGACGGTCTGGATCTTCTGACCTGCGGCCCTCTGACCTTTGCTGAGCCGGATGAAACGGTGTTCCCGTGCCTGCGTCTGGCAAAGGAAGCAGCCAAAGCGGGCGGCACGGCCTGCCCCGTGCTGAATGCCGCCAATGAGGCGGCCGTTTCCCTGTTCCTGCAGGAGAAGATCGGCTTCTATGATATTCCTGCGCGGGTCCGCCGCGCCATGGACGAAGTGCCGTTCCTCGTGTCCCCTTCGCTGGAGCAGATCCTGGAGGCGGATGCCGCGGCCCGTCTGATCGCGGTCAAGTGATCAAATCGTTTAAGTGAGGTAATCCTGTGTATATTCTTCTTGCGATCCTGGTATTCAGTGTTCTGATCGTTGCTCACGAGCTTGGCCATTTTATCGCGGCCAAAGCCTGCGGGGTGCAGGTCAATGAGTTTTCCGTCTTTATGGGCCCGAAGCTGCTGCAGGTTAAGGGAAAGGAAACGGTCTATTCCCTGCGCCTGATCCCTTTGGGCGGCTTCTGCGCCATGGAGGGCGAAGACGAGGAGAGCGAGAATCCCCGCGCCTTTACCGCTGCCAAATGGTGGAAGCGGCTCATCATCCTTGTGGCAGGCTCTTTTATGAACTTCCTCATGGGTCTTGTTGTCGTGTTCTTCCTCTACGGCAACGCGGAGGCCTTTGTCGCGCCCGTGCTGACGGATTTCTTTGAGGACTGCCCCTATGCCTCGGAGGAGGGCTTTCAGCCCGGTGACCGCATCCATTCCATCGACGGCAACCGCGTCTACCTCTATTCCGATGTGGATCTGTTCCTCTCCCGCAACGCGGAGCAGGTCTATGATATCGTTGTCCTGCGGGACGGCGAAAAGGTTGCGCTGAACGATTTCGAGCTGAAGCGTGTTCCCTATATGGAGGACGGGGAAGAGGTCATGATGTACGGCTTCTACTTCGGCACGGAGGAGGCTACCTTCGCCAATAAGCTGAAGAATACGTGGTACCACGGCATCGACTTTGCCCGTCTGGTCTGGATCAGCCTCGGTGATCTCGTTTCGGGCAAGGTGGGCATGAAGGATATGTCCGGTCCTGTGGGCATCGTTTCCGTGATCTCGGAGACGGGCAACGCGGCGGATACCGTCGCTGCAGGTGTGGAGAATGTGCTCTACCTCGGCGCGTTTATCGCGGTGAATCTGGCGGTCATGAATATGCTGCCCATTCCCGCGCTGGATGGCGGCCGTGTTTTCTTCCTGCTGATCACCACGGCGGTGCAGGCAATATTCAAAAAGAAGATCGATCCCAAGTATGAGGGTTAGATCCATGCGGCGGGCATGATCCTGCTGCTGGCCTTCATGGCGTTTATCACGCTGAAGGATGTTTTTACGCTGTTTACGAGGTAATCCTATGAAAAAACAGATTATGGTCGGCAATGTGGCGGTGGGCGGCGGTGCGCCTGTTTCCATCCAGTCCATGCTGAATACAAGAACCACCGATGTGGCAGGCTCTCTGGAGCAGCTGCGCCAGCTGAAGGCTGCGGGCTGCCAGATCGCCCGTCTGGCCGTGCCGGATATGGAAGCGGCAAAAGGCTTCGCGGAGATCTGCCGCGAATCGCCGCTGCCGCTGGTGGCGGATATCCATTTTGACTACCGCCTTGCCATTGCCGCCGCGGAAGGCGGCGCCGCCAAGATCCGCCTGAACCCCGGCAACATCGGCGGCGCGGATCGCGTGAAGGCGGTGGTGGAGGTCTGCAAAGCGCGGAACATCCCCATCCGTATCGGCGTCAACGGCGGCAGCCTTGATAAGGAGCTGCTCCGAAAATACGGCCATCCCACGGCGGAAGCGCTGGTGGAAAGCGCCTTTTCCCATATCCGTCTGCTGGAAGAGCAGGATTTCACCGATATCTGCATTTCGATGAAATCCTCCAATGTGCCTCTGATGATGAAGGCCTACCTGCTGATGGACAGGCAGAGCGATTATCCCCTCCATGTGGGCGTGACGGAAACCGGCACGGAATACATGGGTACCGTCAAATCCGCCATGGGCATCGGCGGCCTGCTGTGCCAGGGCATCGGCGATACGATCCGCGTGTCGCTGACGGCGGATCCCGTCCGCGAGATCTATGCCGCCAAGGCCATTCTGAAGGCCGCGGGGCTCAGACAGGAGGGCGTGAATATCGTGGCCTGTCCCACCTGCGGCAGAACGAGGATCGATCTCATCGGCCTTGCCAACCGCGTGGAGGATGCCCTCAGGGACTGCGAAAAGCCTCTGACCGTGGCGGTCATGGGCTGCGTGGTCAACGGCCCCGGTGAAGCCCGCGAAGCCGATATCGGCATTGCCGGCGGTGAGGATTGCGGCGTCATTTTCCTCAAGGGTGAACTGAAGGAGCGGCTGCCCTATGATGAGCTGCTGCCCGCCCTGCTTCGCTACATCGAAGCCATGTAACAACCTGCAAAAGAGATAAAAGGAGAGCAATATGGAAAATATCGTGACCCTGCGGGAGATATTTTCTGAATATGAGTTTGAGGACGCGCTGGGTTCTGCGGTCGTTCAGGATCTGAACATCGACCGTGAGGCCCGGCGGGTCTCCATTACGGCGGATTTTTCTTCCTATGTGTCCGCGTCTGCGTTGGAGGAGGCCTGCAAACAGCTGGGCAAAAGCTATGTGCTGGGCAGGCTGGAGATCCATCCCCATTTCCCGCCCGAAACGCTGGAGAAAATCGAGCCTGCGGAGCTGAGCGATTTTATGATCCGTCAGTATTCTCCCGCTGCCGGCTCTCTGGCGGGCTGCCGCTGGGAATGGGAAGGGGATACCCTGCGGCTGACGCTCCGCGCCAACGGTAAGGCACCGCTGGAAAAGGAGATGCCCAAACTGCGCAATTACCTCTACGAGCGCTTCGGCAGAACGGTGAAGACCGAGATCGAGGCAGGCCATCAGCTGGAGGGACAGGCACTCTTTGACGCGCTGGAGCAGATCCGTCGGGAAGCCGCCGCCTCGGTTCCCGCGCCGCATTTTGCGGATAAGGCCGCGCCTTCCTCCTCTGCCGCCCCGAAGCAGACCGCTGCCGATGCCATCCTCGGCAAGCCCTTCAAGGGCGCCGTGACCCCGATGAAGGAACTGAACCTGGATATGTACAAGGTCATCGTGGAAGGCGAAGTCTTCTTCGTGGAGCATCGGGAGCTGAAAAAGCGCAATGCGTGGGTCATCTGCTTTGATATGACCGACTACACAGGCTCTGTCCGCATCAACCAGTTTATGGAAGCGGACAAGGCCAAGCCTGTGCTGGATGCCATCAAAAAGCCCGGCCTTTGGCTGAAGGTGCAGGGCAAGATGAGCTTCAATAAATATGAAAACGATATGGTGCTGGAACCCTCCGCCATCCTGCTGGGCAAGAAGCCCAAGCGGATGGATACCGCGCCCGAGAAGCGCGTGGAGCTGCATATGCACACCACCATGTCCTCCATGGACGCGCTGACCAAGACGGGCGAGGCGGTCTCCGTGGCTGCGGGCTGGGGTCATAAGGCCATTGCCATCACGGATCACGGCTGCTGCCAGTCCTTCCCTGATGCCCTCAAGGCCTCCAAGAACAAGGTGGCGGGCACGGACGACAAAATCAAGATCCTCTACGGCTGCGAGGGCTACTTTGTCAACGATGTGGATGACCGCATTGCCGTCCACGGCGAAAGCAGCCTGCCCTTTGATACGGAGATCGTGGCCTTCGATCTGGAGACCACGGGCCTTTCCTCGCAGAATGATACCATCATCGAGATCGGCGCAGCGATTTTCCGCGGCGACGAGGTGGTGGATCGGTTCCAGACCTTTGTGGATCCCGGTGTTTCCCTGCAGCGGAAGATCGTGGATCTCACGGGCATCACCGATGCGATGCTGAAGGGCGCACCCAAGATCGAAGAGGTGCTGCCGAAGTTTTTGGAATTCTGCGGCGACCGTCCTCTCGCTGCCCATAATGCCGACTTTGACGTGGGCTTTGTTTCCGCTGCCTGCCGGCAGCAGGGGATCACCTACAACCCCGTCTATCTGGATACGCTCATCATGGCGCAGAATCTGCTGCCGGAGCTGGGCAAGTACAAGCTGAATATCGTGGCCGACCATTTGGGCCTGCCGGAGTTCAACCACCACAGAGCATCGGACGATGCCGTGACCTGCGGTCAGCTGCTGCAGCGCTTCCTCAAAATGCTGCGGGAGGACGGCCTTTCCGTCATCGGCGAGATCAATCCCCGCATGGCAGAGCTGCGCTCCGGCAATCAGCGGCTGGAAGGCCGCAATGCCCGCCATATCCTGCTCTTTGCCAAGAACAATACCGGCCTCAGAAACCTGTACCGTCTGGTATCCTACGGCAACCTCAAGTATTTTAAGCGTGTGCCGCGGATCCCGAAGTCGGAGCTGATGCGCTGGCGCGAGGGTCTGATCATCGGCTCTGCCTGCGAAGCGGGCGAACTGTTCCAGGCCATCATCAGTCATAAGAGCTATGATGAATGCAAGCGCATCGCTTCGTTCTATGACTTTTTGGAGATCCAGCCCCTGTGCAACAACTTCTTCATGCTGGAAAAGGGTCTTGCCGCCGATCACGAAGAGCTGCGGGAATTTAACCGTATGGTCGTCCGCCTCGGCGAAGATCTGGGCAAGCCTGTCGTTGCCACCGGTGACGTCCACTTCCTCAATCCCGAGGATGAGATCTACCGCCATATCCTGCTGGCTTCCAAGAAGTTTGACGACTGCGATAAGCCGTTGCCGCTGTATTTCAAGACTACCGATGAAATGCTGGAGGAATTCTCCTATCTGGGCGAAGAGAAGGCCTATGAGGTGGTCGTCAAGAATACGAATCTGATCGCCGATATGTGCGATGAGATCCGTCCCGTGCCCCATAACCTCTTCCCGCCTGCCATCGAAAACTCTGTGCAGAAGCTGGAAGATCTGGTCTACGGCAAGATGCATGCTCTCTATGGCGAGAATCCGCCGGAGATCGTCAAAAAGCGTGTGGATACAGAGATGCACGATATCATCTCCTGCCACTATGACGTGATCTATATGTCGGCGCAGATGCTGGTGCAGAATTCGCTGGAGCATGGCTATCTGGTCGGCTCCCGTGGTTCCGTCGGTTCTTCGCTGGTAGCGTTCATGTCCGGCATTACGGAGGTCAACTCGCTGCCGCCCCATTACCGCTGCGCCAAGTGCAAATACTGCACCTTTGAGGTGCCGGAGGGCTGCAACTGCGGCGCCGACCTGCCCGATGCGGTCTGTCCCGTCTGCGGTGAGCCGCTGGTGAAGGACGGCTTCGATATCCCGTTTGAGACCTTCCTCGGCTTCGGCGGCGACAAGGTCCCCGATATCGACCTCAACTTCTCCGGTGAGTATCAGGCCAGCGCCCATGCCTACTGCATCGAAATGTTCGGCGCCAGCCATGTGTTCCGCGCGGGAACCATTGGTACCGTGGCGGATAAGACTGCCTACGGCTATGCCAAAAAATATCTGGATGAGCGGAATATGACCGTTTCCAAGGCGGAAGAGAACCGTCTGGCAGCGGGCTGCGTGGATGTCAAGCGCACCACGGGTCAGCATCCCGGCGGCCTTGTGGTCATTCCCGAGGAAAACGAGATCTATGATTTCTGTCCCGTGCAGCATCCCGCCGATTCCACCGATACGGATATCATTACCACCCATTTTGAATACCACTCCATGGAAGAAAACCTGCTGAAGCTGGATATGCTGGGTCACGATGACCCCACCATGATCCGCATGATGCAGGATATGACGGGCGTGGATCCGCAGACGATCCCGCTGGACGATCCCGATACGCGCTCCATCTTCCTTTCCAGCAAGGTGCTGGGCTTTGAGGAGGATCCCATCCTCGGCTCGGACGGCACCTGCGGTGTTCCCGAATTCGGCACGGGCTTCACGAGAGGCATGCTGCGGGAGACCAAACCGGAGCAGTTTGACGTTCTGATCCGTCTTTCCGGCTTCTCCCACGGCACGGACGTGTGGCTGGGCAATGCCCGCGATCTGATCCTCTCCGGAACGGCTACGGTCTCGCAGGCCATCGGCTGCCGTGACGATATCATGAACTATCTGATCAAGTGCGGTATGCCCGATAAGCGCTCCTTCAAGATCATGGAGGCCGTGCGTAAAGGCAGAGGTCTGCCGGACGGCGCGGAGCAGGAAATGCTGGCGGCGGGCGTTCCCACGTGGTACATCGAGTCCTGCAAGAAGATCAAGTATCTCTTCCCCAAGGCGCATGCTGCTGCCTATGTTATGAGTGCCTTCCGCATCGCGTGGTACAAGGTGCATGAGCCGCTGGCATTCTATGCGGCCTATTTCTACCGACGCAGCCAGAAGGACGGCTTCGATGCCGTTATGATGACCCACGGTATCGAAACGGTCAAGCATCATCTGCTTCGCATCAAGAACAGCGATGAGACCACAGGCAAGGAAGACGATCTCTTTACCACGCTGGAAATGGCCTATGAATTCTATATCCGCGGCTTTGAGTTCCTGCCCATGGATCTCTATGAATCTCATGCCACCAAGTTCCTCATCAAGGATGGAAAGCTGCTGCCGCCCTTCGTATCGGTCTCCGGTCTGGGCGAAACGGCAGCGTGGGATATCATGGAGGGCAGAAAGGGAAAGCGGTTCATTTCCGTGGAGGAATTCGCGGCGGCCTGTCCCAAGGTATCCAAGACCCATATCGAGAATCTGCGTGAGGCGGGCGCCTTCGGCGATATGCCGGAAACCAGCCAGATCACGCTGTTCTGAGAGAAAAGACGGCAGGAATCCCCTGCGGGATGTGAAACTTATCTTGACGAAATCCGTCTGATATGGTATACAGGGAATATTAATCGGAATAGAAAGAGGTTCCTATGGAACACGAAAAAGCGAAGGTCATCCCGTTTCATCGGGAGGTCATGGCCGAGGATACCCTGATCCGCGGCAAGACCCTTATGGCAAAAACAAAGCACTGCGCTGCCGACGATATCCGCAAAAAGGCGAGAGAAGCCGAACGGCAGAAGCAGGAGGAACGCCGCCGTCAGGCAGCTGAGGAAAAGCGGCTGCGGGCGGAGGAGCGAAAACTGAAAATGATCAAGCAGCGCCGTCTGGAAATCATGATGTTTCTGATCCTGCTGCTGATCGTGGTGCTGTTCTTCGTGCTGGATGCCATCATCGGCACAGGAGGCGGCAGCGCGGTTCGGCAGGCGGCGGAAAAGGATGCTGTTTTGATGCAGAGCATTCGTATTCTCGTCTTAAAAGGATGCTGAAAAAGGAGGTTCTTATCATGAAGAAACTGCTGACCCTTATGTTGGTTCTGTGCCTTGTGCTGGCCGTGGCGGGCTGTGATGCCGTGCCGGTGCAGCCTGAGGCGGAAGCACCGCAGGAACCCGCGCCCGATACCGGCACCTTCCTGCCCGATGAGCAGCTGCAGAGCGCTGCCGATCAGGCGCAGCCGCAGGCTCCCGAGGAAACAACGGAAGAAGAGCCCGAGCTGGGCGGCAATGTCGGCACGGCGGAAAGCTACTGGTATGAATCGGACAGCGGTTCCGGCCAGTATACCGATGAGGTGGGCAATGATTTGTCCTATAGCTATGCCGTTCCCGCCTTTAATCTGGATTCTGCCGATGCCTCCGCAATGAACGAGGAGATCGAGCAGATCTGCGGCACGGTCATCAAAGAGATGAAGGATGCCGAGGCCAATAAGTATTCTCTGATGTATACCTCTGTTTCCTATGAGGCATATCAGAACGGCGATATCGTATCTCTGCTGCTGATCCTCAATACGGATATCGAGGTCGTGGAATACCATGCCCTCAATCTGAATGTGGTCACGGGCGAACGTGCCAGCGGCGCCGAAATGGTGCGCTATGCCGGCATGACGGAAGATCAGTTCGTGGAAGCCGCCCAGACCGCCACGGAAGACAAGTTCATGGAGCTCTATGACGGCCTGCAGGATCAGGTGGATTATTTTGACGAGCAGTATGCCAAGACCATGTCCGCCGATGTGTTCAGTCTGGCTGCTCCCATGTATCTCAATGGAGAAGGCAAGGTCTGTATCATCGCCCGCATCTATGCCCTCGCAGGCGCCAGCTACTATGACCATCTTCTGACCCTCGGCTGATCCAAAACGAAGAATAAAAATGATCCGTTCCAACCGAACGGATCATTTTTTATGCCGTATGCGGACACGCAAGGATCAGCGGTGAGCTTTTCACGGCGCGTATATTGACATCGGAATACGCCCGTGGTACGATAGCGCCACTTTACAAGAAACGGGGTGAACTTCATGAAGAATTGCAAGAAGCTTTGCGTATCATTCGGAAGTTTTGCCCGCCATATCCTGATCTGAATCCGGATCGGTATCGTGATCGGCGCAGGCTTCTGCCTGCGCCGTTTTTTTTGCGGCAGTTTGTTTTGCTTCGGACGGTGCGATCATCGGACGGACGAAACTGCAAATAGTCGGAAGTGAGGTGTAACCATGATTCAGTTGGAAAACATCAGCAAAACCTTTCGGGTAGCGCGAAGAGAAGCGGGCCTGAAGGCGGCGGCAAAGGCCTTGTTCAGAAAGGAGTATACAGAGATCAAGGCGCTGCAGAACCTGTCCTTTACCATTGGGGACGGGGAGATGGTGGGCTACATCGGGCCAAACGGCGCGGGAAAAAGCAGCACCATCAAGATCATGTCCGGTGTCATGACGCCGGACAGCGGAAGCTGCGTGATCAACGGGCACGTTCCGTGGAAAGAACGGAAGGAGCATGTGCGTGAGATCGGTGTCGTGTTCGGTCAGCGGTCGCAGCTGTGGTGGGATGTTCCCGTCATCGACAGCTTTGAGCTGCTGCGGGATATCTATCGGGTGGAGCAGCAGGCGTATGGCCGCAATCTGCGGGAACTGACGGAACTGCTGGATCTTGGCGACATTGTTCGGACTCCTGTCCGTCAGCTTTCTTTGGGTCAGCGGATGCGCTGCGAGATCGCGGCATCTCTGCTGCATGATCCCGAGATCCTCTTTCTGGATGAACCCACCATCGGTCTGGACGCCGTTTCCAAAATTGCCGTTCGGGATTTTATCCGCACCGTCAATCGGGAAAAGGGCACAACGGTGATCCTGACGACCCATGATATGCAGGATATCGAGGCATTAACGGAGCGGATCCTGCTGATCGGAAAGGGACAGATCCTGCTGGACGGCTCTCTTTCCGCGCTCAAAAGCAGATACTCCACCAAGCGGACGCTGACCGTGGATTATGACGGCAATGCGCTGGGAGAAGCGGAACATATCACGGTTCTGCAGGATCATTGCGGTCATGCGAAGCTGCTGATCGATACGGCGGAGATCTCTGTTTCGCAAGCCATTGCGGCGATCTCCGCACAGGCAGAGATCCGTGATCTTTCGGTCACAGGCGAGAGCGTGGAGGAAACGGTGGTTTCCCTGTATCAGGAGTTTGCCATATGAAGCAGTATCTGTCGTTCTTTCGGATCCGTTTTCTGGCAGGCCTGCAGTACCGTGCCGCGGCATGGGCGGGGATCGCCACCCAGTATGCATGGGGAGGATTGACGATCCTGCTGTTCCGCGCGTTTTATCAGAGCGGCGCCAACAGTTTCCCTATGGAATTTCGGGCGCTGAGCAGCTATGTGTGGCTGCAGCAGGCATTTTTGGCCATGTTTATGACATGGTTTTACGATAACGATATCTTTGATTCCATTACAGGCGGCGGCGTTGCCTATGAACTGTGCCGACCCTGCGACCTTTATACCATGTGGTTTGTGAAGAATATGGCCATCCGTCTTTCCCGCGTGGTGCTGCGCTGCGTACCGGTGCTGGCAGTGGCGGCAGTATTGCCGGCTCCCTACGGAGTTTCGCTGCCGGCGGACGGGATCGCTGCATTGCTTTTCCCGATCTCCCTGCTGTTGGGATTTTTGGTGCTGATCGCGTTTTCCATGCTGATCTACCTTTCCGCGTTTTATACCCTTTCGCCCATGGGGATCCGGATCCTTGCCACATCCGTGATGGAATTCTTCTGCGGCGCGCTGGTTCCCATTCCGTTTCTGCCGGAATGGCTGCAGCCCGTGATGTATGCGCTGCCCTTTGCATCTATGCAGAATACGCCCTTTTTGATCTATACCGGTCATTTGAGCCGTACGGTCGCGCTGGAGCGGATGGGACTGCAGCTTCTTTGGCTGCTGCTTCTGCTGGCGGCGGGCAGATTACTGGTGAACGATGCGCAGAAACGTGTGACCGTGCAGGGAGGTTGAGTATGAAGCTGTATGTTCGCTATCTTTCCATGCTGCTGAAATCGCAGCTGCAGTATCGGGCGTCCTTTTTTATGACGGCTGCGGGGCAGTTTCTGGTGTCCTTCACCGCGTTTTTGGGCGTGTATTTCCTGTTTTCGAGGTTTCACAGTGTGGAGGGGTTTTCCTTCCCGGAGGTGCTGATCTGCTTCTCGGTGATGCTGACCTCTTTTTCCGTGACGGAATGCTTCGCAAGGGGCTTTGATGCGTTCCCGAAGCTGATCCGAAGCGGAGAGCTGGATCGGATCCTGGTTCGGCCGAAAGGGGTCATCTTTCAGGTTCTGACCTCCCAAATGGAATTTACGAGGATCGGCCGCTTTTTGCAGGCGGTGCTGATGCTGGGCTATGCCGTGCCGAACTGCGGTGTGGTATGGACGGCAGATAAGATCCTCACGGTGGTACTGATGATCATCGGCGGCATCGCGGTGTTTACCTCCCTCTTTGTCCTCTATGCGGGAATCAGCTTCTTTACCATTGAAGGTCTGGAGTTTATGAACATTTTTACCGACGGAAGTCGGGAATTCGGAAAGTATCCGCTTTCTGTCTATGGAGAAACGGTGCTGAAGTTTTTCACCTATGTCATTCCTACGGCATTGGTGCAGTATTATCCGCTGCTCTATCTGGTGGGACGTTCCGATGACCGACGGCTGATGCTGCTGCCGCTGATCGGGTTTGTATTTTTCCTGCCCTGCTACGGCTTCTTCCGGTACGGCTTGAGAAGCTATCGATCCGCTGGATCATGAATAAAGCCCTCTGACGTTTGTCAGAGGGCTTTTGATCTGCGCGTTTATGCCTGATAGACGACCTTGCCGTTTACCACAGTGGTGTAGGCTTCGCCGCCGATGGTGGTGAGAGGATCTGCCGTCCAGATGACGACGTCGCCGTCCTTGCCCACTTCCAGGCTGCCTACGCGGTCGGCAATGCCAATGGCGGTGGCGGGATTGATGGTGATGGCCTTCCATGCTTCCTCCATGGGCAGACCTGCGTTGACGGCCAGACCCGCGCACATGGGCAGGTACTGCAGGGGGATGACCGGTGCGTCGGTGATGATGCTGATGGGGACACCGGCATTGTGCAGGGTCACGGGAGTGGTGAAGGACTTGCTCTGCAGCTCGATCTTGCTCTTGTTGCCGAGGGTCGGGCCCACAAAGGCGGGCAAACCTTCTTCCGCCAGCTCATCGGCAATGCAGGCGCCGTCGGTGCAGTGATCCAGCGTCATCCTGACACCGAATTCCTTGGCAATGCGGACGGCGGTGAGGATGTCGTCGGCACGGTGGGCATGGGCCTTCAGGGGCATTTCACCCTTAATCACCGGGATCATGGCCTCCAGCTTCATATCAAAGGCGGGATTCTTGCCGGCTTCCTTGTCTTCCAGATAGCGGCGGGTCTTGAAGAGCAGCTCCCGCAGCAGAGCCGCGGTGCCCATTCTGGTCATGGGGCTCTTTTTGCTGCCCTGACCGTAGCAGCGCTTGGGGTTTTCGCCGAAGGCGCACTTCATGGCCACGGGATCCCTGACGATCATCTTGTCCACGCGCTTGCCGTGCAGCTTGATGGTGGTGAAGGTACCGCCCACAACGTTGGCGCTGCCGGGGCCGGTGCAGGCGGTGGTCACGCCGCCCTGCAGGGCGAGGGTAAGACCTTCGTCCATGGGGTTGATGGAGTCGATGGCGCGCATATGGGGCGTCACGGGATCCGTGATCTCGTTGTAGTCATGGCCTTCCCAGCCCATGC
>JAFSHY010000002.1 GCA_017440065.1 Oscillospiraceae bacterium
AAGGATGTGACCGAAGAAGAATACTTTAAGCTCAAGGATCAGATTGCCCGCTCCTGTGTGGAACGCTATGAGGCCGTCACCGGCTGCGACCTGCAGAGCCATATCGAAGAGATCGTTGTGGCCTCTCCCGTCACGTGGGCCAGATACCTCGGCACTCCCAAGGGCGATGTCTACGGCTACGAGCCTCATACGTGGGACGGCATGTTCCCCAGAGTCCAGTCCGGTACCGCCAACCTCGGCTACACCATCAAGGGTCTGCGCTTCGCGGGCGGCCACGGCACCCAGATGGACGGCTACAGCCAGGCGTATATGTCCGGCGCCGAACAGGCCAGATATACGCTCCATGATATGAAGGAGGGCAGATAATATGAAATACGGTTATGATAAAAAACTCCTGAAGAGTCTGAGCGTAGGCCCCTTCCTCGGTCAGGTCAAGCTGCGTGAAAAGATGATCGCCGAAGCCGACGATTCCATCCCTACTTCCATTTATAATGCCAATATTCTGGCAAAGAAGCTGCATCCCAACGTGCAGTATGCCGTCATTGAAGCCATCGAAGAGCATGCCGATGCCAAGAGCTTCAAGCTGGTTCCCGACAAGGAAAAGGGCACGGAAGAGCTGGCCTATTTCCGCGCGGGCCAGTATGTGAGCATCGCGCTGGATATCGGCGAAGCCAGGCTGAATAAGCCCTATACCATCCGCTCCTGCCCCAAGGATGCCCTGAACGGTTCCTATACCGTCACCGTCAAGCGCAATGCCAAGGGCTTTGCCTCCGACTATATTCTGGATAACTGGCAGGTCGGCACGAAGGTCAAGCTGTCCGGCCCTCTCGGTGAATTCTATCACCAGGAGCTGCGCGATGCCAAGCAGGTGGTCGCGCTGGCAGGCGGCAGCGGCATCACGCCCTTCTATTCCATGGCAGCTGCCATTGCCGACGGTACGGAAGATTTCACCCTCACCATCCTCTACGGCAGCCGCACCAAGGCCTCCATCCTGCTGGAAGACGAGCTGGATGCCGTGGTCAAGGCCGCAGGCGGCAAGGTCAAGGTCGTCCATGTCCTCTCCGAGGAAGAGGCGGAAGGCTGCGAAAAGGGCTTTATCACCGCGGAACTGATCAAAAAGTACGCCCCCGAGGGCGACTATTCCGTCTATCTCTGCGGCCCGAAGGCCATGTATGCCTTTGCCAAGACCGAGCTGCCCAAGCTGGGTCTGAAGGATCGCCGCATCCGTAAGGAGCTGCCCGGTGAATACGGCGATCCCACCGGCGATGCCGCCTATCCCAAGGAAGCGGCGGGCAAGGAATTTGCCCTGACCGTGCTGATCCGCGGCAAGGAAATGACCCTTTCCTGCCGTGCCGATCAGACGCTGCTGGACGCGCTGGAAAAGGCAGGCGTCCGTGCGCCTTCCCATTGCCGCAGCGGCGAATGCGGCTGGTGCCATTCCCGCCTGGTCAGCGGTGATGTCTACATCCCCGAGGATACCGACGGCCGCCGTGCCGCGGATAAGAAGTTCGGCTGGGTGCATCCCTGCTGCAGCTATCCCCTCAGCGATGTGACCATCGACGTTCCCGTGATCGAATAATCTGCCGTGCAGCCCGGGGCTTCCCGGGCTGCACTTGCTATTTGCGGCTTCTTCCGCTATAATACGACCAAAGAAATCAGAATTCGGGGGAACTCTATGGCAGAATTCGGAAAGATCACGGCGCCTTCCTTGAAGGAGATCTGCGTGCAGGCGATCCTGTCCCGCATCCTCTCCGGCGAACTGAAGCCCGGCGACCGTCTGCCCGCGGAGCGGGATCTGGCGGAGGCCATGGGCATCAGCCGCAGCAGCGTGAACCATGGCATCATGGAACTGGAAAATATGGGCTTTCTGACCATCACGCCGCGGAAAGGCACCGTGGTGAATGACTACCGCAGCCATCCCACGCCCCAGTCGCTGGCGGCGGTCATGCGCTACGGCAGCGTGGGCATGGAGCAATCCCTGTTTTCCGATCTGATGGCCACAAGACTGCTCATCGAAGGCGAAAGTGCAAGGCTGGCCTGCAGCAACATCTACGATACCACGCTGGAAAAGATGAAAAAGCTGGTGGAGGAGCTGGCGCTGGAGCCGGAAGACCCCACGGATCTTCTGTACCGCTTCCATTATCTGCTGACGGCAGCCTCGGGAAATTCGGTCTACAGTATGATCTACCGCGGCTTTGAGACCGTGCTCTGCACGTTGATCCGCCAGCACTACAGTATGCGGGCGGAGGATATCAAGGAGTCCGTCCACCTGCACCGTCAGCTGCTGGATACCATTGCAGCCAAAGAGGAGCAGCGGGCGCAGGAACTGGCCTGCCGCATCATCACGCAGGGCATCACCGTTCTGCGGGAACGTTACGATTGAACAGAAGAAAGAACTGCCCGACGGATCTTCCGTCGGGCATCTTTTTTATGCGTTGTAGATCTGCTGATTGCCCTCTATGGCCTCTGCCAGATAGACATTGCTCCAGTTTCTCGCGCCTTCCTGATCGCGGTTCAGCAGATGGCGGTACAGCTCCTCCACATTGCTGTGCAGGGCAGCTACACCGTACTTTTTGCAGAATCGGATCCAAAGGGCAATGCAGGGAACTTTAAAGGAGGTGTAGATCAGCGGCAGAATGTGGTTGCCGCCCATGAGCGTCATCTCATGATGGAACGCAAAGGCGATTTCCGCTGCCTGTGCGGGAGTGGGATGTTCGCCCAGACGGTCTACGTAGGTACCGAGCAGCTCCAGCTGCGCGTCGCTTGCGTTGCTGATCACGCGGTGGAGCGTCATCTGCTCCAGCCCCCAGCGCACCTCCAGAATGGAGCGGATCTCCTCCTTGCCCAGCATGCCGCCGTTATATTCCATAATGGCCATGAGGGTCTCCATATTGCCGTTTCTGCGGTAATCCGCCACGTAAGCGCCCTGCCGCGGACGGACTTCCAGAAAGCCCTGCCGCGCCAGCTCCGTAATGCCGCCGTTGACCACGGCACGGCTGACGCCCATCTGCTGACAAAGCTCCCGTTCCGAGGGCAGACGTTCCCCCATGGGCAGCTCTCCCGAGAGGATCATGCCCTGCAGTTTCTGCACAAAAAGCTCCTTCAGACTGGGCGCGTAAAGCTGTTCGAAATTCATGGGAACTCCTCCTTGCAATGTATTGGACATACCACATACCACGGTTCAATATTATCATACAAACTGACGAAATTCAATTGATCTTTTTACTGTAAAACATAGAAAATACAATCGAATATTGACAGTTTGCGGATACAATCTTAAACTGAAATCAGTAGAAATATACTGTTTTGCTGGTATGACCAGAGAAAAGGTTCGGCTTGACGGTGCGGTCATGCTTTCTGTTTCGGGGGAAACGGGAACGTACGCGGCAGCCGAACGTTGCGCAGGAAATAGAAAACTTGGAAAGGAGTTTGAGAAATGTCAGATTATCTTGCAGGTTTTGTCCCCGAGTGGGTAGAGAAGGAGGAAAATCCCAGAGAGGTGATCCTGAAGCTCGGCAAAATGATCACCAACCGTATCCCGGTGAAGCTGGGCTTCCAAAAGCTGACCAAGTACGATCCCGAATACTGGGGTCTGGCGGTGCTGGTTTCCGATGAGCAGGCGGAAATGTGCCTCAAGATGGGCGTCCGTCAGCCGAAGACCATGGCGGACATGGTGAAGGTCACCGGCAAGACCGAAGCGGAGCTGGAGCCGCTCCTCGCGGATCTTTCCTTCAAGGGCATCATCGAATATAACTGGGAGAATCCCACCCGCACCAAGCAGTGGGTGCTGCCCATGTTCGTTCCCGGCAGCGCGGAATTCTCCAATATGAATGATACCGTTCTGAAGGAACATCCCGAAATGGGACGGTTCTTTGAACGTATGAGCCGCCTTCCCCTGGAAAAGGTGACGCCCATGGTGCCTCCCGGAGGCGCTGGTATCGGTATGCACGTGATCCCTGTGGAGAAGGCCATCGAAACGGAGAACACCTCCATCAGCATCGAGCACATCTCTCACTGGTTGGATAAGTACGAGGGTAAGTACGCCGCATCCCCCTGCTCCTG
>JAFSHY010000146.1 GCA_017440065.1 Oscillospiraceae bacterium
CTATACCGGCACGATGAGCCCGCAGGGCTACGGCATCATCCGCGTTTACGAAGAACGCGTCAAAGCCGCCGTCACCGTTCGCTATGTGGACGAAAACGGCGATCCGCTGCAGGATGACTTCGTTTCTGAGCCCGTTTATGTGGACACCGGCTACGAAGTAGCCGAAGAGCAGCGGCTCACCACTCTCACCAAGGACAGCAAGCTCTACACCTTTGTGACCGACGGCGGTGCGTCCTACAGCGGCACCATGAAGGAAGGCGGCATCGAGATCGTCCGCGTCTACCGCGAACAGGGCAAGGAGGTCGTCACCGTCCACTATGTGGACACGGAAGGCAATCAGCTGATCGAAGACATGACTTCCAACCCCGTCTATGTGGGCAAAACCTACAATGTTGCCGCCTCGCTGGACTTTGTCTCCTTTATCAAGGACGGCATCTACTACGTCTTTGACTCCGACGGCGGCGCGGCCTATACCGGCACCATGGTCGAAGGCGGCATTGAGATCACCCGTGTTTACCGGGAGCAGGATAAGCGCCCCGTCACCGTCCGCTTTACGGATGAAGACGGCAAGGAGCTGCAGGCAGACGCCGTTTACGGCCCGTTCTACGTGGGCCGGAGCTACGATGCTTCCGAGGCGCAGGATATCCTCACCGTCACCACCGAGGACGGCAGCATCTATGACTTTGTCAGCGATGCGGATGCCGCCTACACCGGCGTCATGACAGAAGACGGCGCCGTGATCACCCGCGTTTACAGAGAACGCGCCAAGGCCTCCGTCACCGTTCACTTTGTGGATGAGGCGGGCAACGCCCTGCAGGCGGACACCGTTTTCGGCCCCGCCTATGTGGACAGCGAATTCGACGTCAGCGAGGCTGAGGCTGTGACCGCCATCACCAAGGACGGCAAGCTTTACGATTTCGTTTCCGATGAAGCTGCCGCCTACACCGGCACCCTGACCGAAAACGGCACGGAGATCACCCGCGTGTACAAAGAGCGTGCCAAGGCCACCGTCACCGTCCACTACGTGGACAAGGACGGCAACAAGCTGCTGGCCGACACCGTGGAATCCGTTTACGTCGATACGGTCTATGATGTGACCGGCGCGAAGCTTCAGAGCTTCACGAAGGACGGCAAGGCCTACGAGTTCGTCGGCGATGCCGACGCGGCCTACACCGGCACGATGACGGCAGACGGTGTGGAGATCACCCGCATCTACAAGCTGAAGCCCGCCGGCGGCAGCTCCACCCAGACACCCGTCACCGGCGACAGAGGCTTCGGCCTGTGGGCAGTCATCCTTATGATGTCCGCCTCCATGCTGCCGATGCTGGTCTTCGGCAAGCGCAGACCTCGCAGAAACTGATCCCCGCAGCGTAATCGATCAAAGCCCCGAATGCGTCAGCATTCGGGGCTTTTTCTGTTGAAAACCAAAAATCGATGTGCTATCCTATGCGTAGCGTCAAGAAAAAGAGGTGTCCTCCATGGAACACAAAAAAGAGATCCGCTACTTTGCCGCCATCCATTTCCTGCTGACCTCGATGATGTCCTTCTGGTCGTACAGCACCAATTACTTCCGCGAGGTGGGCTTCAGCGGTGTGCAGATCGGCAACATCAATGCCATCGGCACCTTTGTTTCCATGCTGATGCTGCCCCTGGCAGGCGTCATCAGCGACCGCATCCGTTCTCCCCGCAAGACGCTCTTCATTCTGGCCGCCGGTATGCTGCCCTCCTGCCTGCTGCTTTCCTTCTGCGGCCTCTGGGGGATGCCCTACTGGATCTTCGCCCTTCTTTCCGCCGTGATCATCACCTCGCGGCAGCCCGCCAATGCCATGATGGAATCATGGGCAGGCGGCGAGGTCACAAAAATGGGCTACAGCTACGGCAGCATCCGCCGCTGGGGCTCCTTCGGCTACATCGTCACCTCCACGCTGGGCGCCATGCTCTTCGGCAAGTACCTGCCCATGTGGACCTGTCTTCTCTTTTCCGCCGTCTTCTGCATTCCCCTGCTGCTGCTCATCGGCGGTCACGGCGGTGATGCCTATGCCGCTCCCGCCTCCAAGTCAGAAAAGGGAGAAAAGACCGCCGTCCTGCTCCGCATGGTCTTCCGCAACTATTATTTCGTCACTTATCTCCTCGTTGTTCTGGCGTTTGACCTGTTTCTCGGCATCGTCAATCTGGACATGTCCTACCTGATGGATCACATCGGCGCCAACAGTGCCGCGTTGGGCATCGTTGGCAGCGTCCGCGCCGCCACGGAGATCGTGGTGATGATCCTGCTGAGCCGCCGCAAGAAGCTGCCGCCCTACTGGGTCATGCTGATCGCCTCCGGTGTGCTCATTGCCGCGGAGCATCTGCTCTATCCCGTGGCGGACAGCCTCCTCGATATGTGCCTTATCACCGCGTTTTGCTCCGGTCTTTCCGGCGGTATGTTCTATGGTTTCGGCAATAACTACGTCTTCCAGATCGTGGACCGCCGTGCCGCCAGCACCGCCATGGCGGTACTGGGTGTGGCCAAATCGCTCTGCGGAGTCATCGGCTCCGGCATCGGCGGGCAGGTCATTGACCGTTTCGGCGTCACCGTGCTGACCACAGGCGTCGGCATCGTTTCCATGGTGCTGACCGTCCTCTTCGCCGCAGCCTGTGTCTACGGCCGTCTGATCCGCAAAAAGCCCTACGCCAGCGAAGCTGCATAAGGAGCGCGAGGGTATGGAACAGAAACGTGAGATCCGCTATTTCGCGGCGATCCAGCTGCTGATGAGCGGCGCAGGCTCTTTCTGGGCCTACAGCACCAATTTCTTCCGCGAAAGCGGTTTTTCCGGCAGCCAGATCGGTCTTATCAACGCCATCTGCACCTTTGTGGCCATGCTGATCCTGCCGGCTGCGGGCATTCTCTGCGATAAGATGGGTACGCCCCGCCGTGTCCTCTTTCTTTCGATGCTTCTCGAGGTGTTTCCCTGCGCCGCGCTGGCAGTCTTCGGCGTCTTTTCCTGGGTACCTTATGTCCTTTGCGTTCTGATGACGATGCTGGTGGTGATCGCCCAGCGCATTTCCGGTGTTTCGATGAATTCGTGGGCAGGCGGCGAGCTTTCCCGCATGGGCGTCAGCTTCGGCAATGTGATGTATGCCGGCTCCGCCGGTTATATCCTCTGCTCCGTGCTGGGTTCGGTTCTGATCGGAAGGGTGCTGCCTGTCTGGAGCTGCTTTTTGCTGCAGACCGCTGCCATCCTGCCGATGCTGCTGATCATCCGCAGCCACCGCGGCGACGCCTATGAAGCACCCGCACAGGCTGCGGTAAAAAAAGCATCGGGTCTGCTTCGCCTTGTGCTGAAAAACTACTATTTTCTCTGCTATCTGATGCTTCACATGGCCTTCGGCCTGTTCCTCGGCATCATCGGGCTGGATCTTTCCTATCTGGTGGAGCAGGTCGGTGCGCCGCTTTCTGCCGTGGGTATCGTTGGCAGCTGCCGCGCCGGTACCGAGGTGGTGGTCATGGTGCTGATGAGCCGCCGCAGACGGCTGCCGCCTTATTGGGTGCTTCTGACCGTTTCCGGTGTGCTGATCGCGCTGGAGCATCTGCTCTATCCCTTTGCGGACAACGTGTTCCATCTTTGTCTGATCACCGTGTTCTGCTCCGGTCTTTCCGGCGGCTTCTTCTACGGACTCGGCACAAGCTACACCTTTCAGATCGTGGATCATCGGGCAGGCGGTACCGCCATGTCGGTGCTGGGTCTTGCCAACGCGATCGTCGGCGTGCTTGGTTCGGGTTTGGGCGGCATGATCATCGACCGCTTCGGCGTTCTCACGCTGACCACCTCTGTCGGCATCCTCGCCATGCTTCTGACGTTGCTGTTCCTCCTCTCCTGCATCCTCGGCAGATTCGTGCTGAAGAAGCCCTATGTCAGCGAAACATAACAGTAAAAAATCCCATCCGCTTTTGCTCGTTCCTCATAAGAAACCATATCCCCTTCGCCGTACCTTTTCCGCCGATTCTGTGTTGTTTTTTCTTGCATGACACAAAGTAGTGCTGCGAAAAAACGCCTTGAATCGGCGAAAAATACACAGGCGAATGGCTGAAAACAGTTACGGGTCACAGACATACGTCTGTGACCCGTAATCCATGTTTTCTTATTCGAAGTTCGCTTTGCGGATGGGATTTTTGTTTCGGAAACTTACTGAACGATGAAGTTGACGGATTCGTCACCCTGCTTGTCAGCGCCGTATTCATAGTCCTTGCCGGGCATGATGGCATTCATGACAATACCGACAATGGAGCCGACAGCCAGACCGGAGAGGCTGATGGGGCCGAGGTCGATGGTGCCGGGAGCGGAGAACTTGATGCCGATGGTGAGGACAAGGATCAGAGCAGCGATCAGAACATTGCGGGACTTGGTGAAGTCGACCTTGTTTTCCACAACGTTACGGACACCGACCGCGGAGATCATGCCGTAGAGCACGAGGGAAACACCGCCGATGGTGCCGCCGGGGATGCAGGTGATGACCGCAGCGAACTTGGGGCAGAAGGAGAAGAGCATGGCCAGAACGGCGGCGATGCGGATGACCTTGGGATCATAGATCTTGGTCAGCGCCAGAACGCCGGTGTTTTCGCCGTAGGTGGTATTGGCGGGAGCGCCGAAGATGGCAGCCAGAGAGGTGGCCAGGCCGTCGCCCATCAGAGTCTTGTGCAGGCCGGGATCTTCGATGAAGTTGCGCTCGCAGGTGGAGGAGATGGCGGAAACGTCGCCGATGTGCTCGACCATGGTGGCCAGAGACAGGGGAACAATGGTGACCACGGCGGTCAGCAGCAGGGCGGGATCCAGATTGTCACGGCCGAAAAGACCGAAGACGGTAGATTCCATGTGGATGGGCAGACCGAACCACTTGGCATCTGCCACGGTGGCGACCAGATTGTCACGGACAGCGGGATCAATGATCAGCGCGAAGACATAGGAGACCAGAACGCCCAGCAGGATGGGAATGATCTTGATCATGCCCTTACCCCAGATGTTGCAGGCCACGATGACCAGAATGGCCACAGCAGCAACCAGCCAGTTGCCTCTGCAGCTGTCGATGGCGGTGGAGGACAGGGTCAGGCCGATGGCAATGATGATGGGGCCGGTGACGATGGGCGGGAAGAAGCGCATGACCTTCTTGGCGCCGAAGACCTTGAACAGGGCCGCAAGGATCACATAGACCAGGCCGGCACAGGCAACACCGAAGCAGGCATAGGGCAGCATTTCAGTATTGGGTGCGCCATCGATCATGGGGGCGATGGTGAAGTAGCCGCCGAGGAAGGCGAAGGAAGAGCCGAGGAAGGCAGGGATCTTACCTCCGGTGATCAGATGGAACAGCAGGGTGCCGAGACCGGCAAACAGCAGGGTGGTGGAAACGTCCAGACCGGTCAGGATCGGAACCAGAACCGTTGCGCCGAACATGGCGAACATATGCTGGAAGCCGAGGACCAGCATCTTGGGCGCGCCAAGAGATCTGGCATCATAGATGGCGTCGTTGTTTTTTCCCATGGTTGGAAAATCCTCTCTTTCTTTCATTGATTGGCATAAAAAAACGGAAACGAAACCAAAAGACCGCGGGTCTTCGGATTCGCCTCCTTCCGATGAATTTCATCCTGATTACTATACCATATCTGCCGCCGTCTTGCAAGAGAAAACCGCAAAGCCGCGCTGTTAAGATCCGGCATTACGAGATGGAGCTGGATGAATGAAGATTGGAGCGTGAAGATTGAAGAGTGAGGTACAAAACTCCTGCAAAAATTGGAAATACCCTCTTGTATTTTGGAAGCAGACATGATAAGGTGCGGGAAGAACAACTCATCCGCGTCTGTGCCGCGCGCAGAAGGGATCCGTGAACACGGATCCGGGAGGTAAGACTATGATGAAAGAAAAGAACCATCCGTTCCGTCTGCAGGATACGGACTTTTTCTCCTACAAGGGACTGCTGATGCTCTATCTGCCTGCGCTGGTGGAGCAGATCCTGATCTCTGTGCTGGGCATTGCCGATACGCTGATGGCATCCTACCTCAGCGATGAGGCCACTGCCGGCATCTCCTATGTCATTACCGTCAGTAACTGGGCCAATGCCTTCTTCAGCAGCATGGCGGCCGGCGGCTCCGTGCTGACCAGCCAGTATATCGGCAGAAAGCGCATGGCGCATGCCTCCGCTGCGGTTCGGATGTCGCTGCTGTCCAACGGGCTGATCGCCGCCGTCTTCTGCGGCATTCTGATGATCGACTGCGGCGGTGCGCTGAAGCTGCTGCTGGGCAATATCGAGCCTGTCACGCTGGACTACGCAAAGACGTATTTCATTTTTATTATCCCCACCTATTTCCTCCATGCGATCAATTATGTGAATACCGCCACCATGCGCGCCGAGGGCAACACGCGGATCCCCATGATCCTGTCGGTCGGCAATCTCTCCCTTTCGCTGGTGCTGAAGCTGATATTCTCCTACGGCTTCGATATGGGCGTGGCGGGCTTCTCGCTGGCAGCGCTGATCGCTGCCGCGGTCACGACCGCCGTATCCCTTCTGATGCTGGAGCGAGGCAAGGGCGCGCTGCGGGTCTTCTCTCACCTGCACGGCGCAAAGTTCTTCAACTTCCCTATGGCGATCCACAGCATTGTGGTGGGACTGCCCGTGGCGGTGGATAATTCTCTCTACCAGCTGGGCGTTATCATCCTTGCCCGTCTGCTGGTCACTTATGGCGTGATCCACAGCGCCGCCAACGGCATTGCCACGCAGCTGCAGCCCATCCAGTATATGGTTGGCAATTGCTGGGGTCTTGTGGGTCTGGTGGCGGTCAGCCGCGCCGTGGGCGCCGGCGATATTCCGCAGGCAAAGCGCTATTTCCGCGTGATCACCATGCTGGGTATGTCGGTCATTTTCGTCTGCAATGTGGCATGCATTTTCTTTTCGGAGCAGATCGTGCTGATCTTCGGCGGTTCCGAGGAAACGCATCGCATCGCGGCGCAGATGCTGCGGGTCTATTCCTACTTTGCCATCCCGTTCTATATGGCCTCCTTTGTGACGCCGCAGATGCTGCGCGGCGCGGGAGATACGAAGTTCACCATGTGGATCTCCATTGCCGCCATGTTCCTCGTCCGCATTGCGCTCGGCTATGTGTTCGGCACGCTGCTCGGTCTGGGCGCGGTGGGCCTGTATATCGCCATGGGCATCAACTGGATCGCCCGCGGCAGCTGCTTTACCCTCCGCTATTTCAGCGGCAAATGGGAAGATAAGAAAGTCATCTGAATTCAGTACCCCCGACGGCAGGCTGCCGTCGGGGGTTTTTCGTGAAGCGCATATCTATCCGAAACTTTATGCAATTGGCTCCAAAGACGCGGCAAAAGGGTTGCCATTTTGGCAGGTTGGGGCTAAGATGCAGGTAATTGGAAAGAAGGATCCCGACAGTCAAAAACCATAACCGCGGAGAAGGAACCTTGCCGCGGCCAATGCTTCGGAAACCCCGAAGACAGGAGGTACGATCATGAAGACTGAAACGAAAAACCTGTTCCGATTGCGGGAAGACGATATGTTCTCCCGCAGCAGATTGATCCGGATGTACATTCCCGTCCTGCTGGAGCAGCTGTTTCTGGCGCTGCTTTCTCTGGCGGATACGCTGCTGGCTTCCTATTTGAGTGACGAGGCCACGGCAGGCGTTTCCTATGTCATCACGATCAACAACTGGGTCAATGCTTTTTTCAGCGGCCTGGCATCCGGCTCCTCGGTATTGACGGGCCAGTACATCGGCGGCAAGCGCATGGCCCATGCTTCTGCATCGGTACGCATGATGCTGCTCTCCA
>JAFSHY010000147.1 GCA_017440065.1 Oscillospiraceae bacterium
CTGGTCGCCCGCTGCGCCTGCGATTGGGATCTCGCCGCCGTAGAGTTCAAAGTCCGTAGTTCCGTAAAGATGGCTGGAGGGCTTCACCTCCGGGAGAATGGAGGCGGGAACATCCAGAAGCGAGAGCAGCTCGGGATCCCATCTGAGTTCCCGGATATTATAGAGCATGGTGCGGCTGGCATTGGTGTGATCGGTCACATGGATCCGCCCGCCGGTCAGCTTCCAGATCAGCCAGGTATCAATGGTGCCGAAGAGCAGCTTGCCGGCTTCTGCCCGTTTGCGGGCGCCGGGTACATGGTCCAGCAGCCATTTGATCTTGCTTCCGGAGAAATACGCATCGGGAACAAGTCCCGTCTTATTCCGTATCAGATCGGTCAGACCGTCGGCCACCAGTTTGTCGATGATGTCCGAGGTGCGGCGGCACTGCCAGACGATGGCATTGGCAATGGGAACACCGGTTTCCTTATCCCAAATAACGGTGGTTTCTCTTTGGTTCGTGATGCCGATGGCGGCAATGTCGGCGGCGGTGACGCCAAGCTTTGCCATGGCCGCGCGGGATACCTCCAGCGTTACATTCCATATTTCGGTGGCGTCATGCTCGACCCACCCCGGATGGGGGAAGATCTGGCGGAATTCCTTTTGTACAGAGGCGCAGATATTGCCGGATTTATCAAACAGGATGCAGCGGGAACTGGTGGTTCCCTGATCCAGCGACATAATATATTTCAATCGGAAAACCTCCTTTCCGGCCATGATTTGGACAGCACCGCGATTCGGGGAATCGCGGTGCTGATCGGGTTTATGAATTCACCGTACAGAAGACGGCAGGATCAGAAGAGAGGCAGATGGATCGCGGTGTGCATGACGCCGCTGAGAACATACATGCTGGAAACGATCATAGCGCCGACCCAGTTCTTGCCGGTGAGCTTGTAGAATGCGCGGAGTAAGTACGGAGCGAGGAACAGCTGCCAGAAGCAGAAGTTGATGACCAGAACGCCGATCCATTCGGGACCCCATACAACGCTGCCGGTCAGGATCAGCTTGCCGTACTGGACAGCCCACATGGTAACGCAGCCCAGCATATTGCCGATACCGAGGATCAGAAGATTCTTCTTTTCGTTCACACCCTCGAAGCGGTTGGCACCGTTGACCATGAGAGAGTTGGCGAGGTAGAAGGCGAAGAATACGGGAATGTACTGGATGTAGGTATAGAGCTTTTCAACGTTAAAGGTCTTAATGGCGGGAGTCCAGAGGCGGAAGTCGGTCTGGAAGGCCCACTTGCAGAACCAAACAATGGCATAGGTGAAGCCGATGACGGTAATGGCCAGACCAAGCGTATTCCAGAATTCCTTGCCGGTGATCTTCAGACCAATCATTTCGTCGGTACGGATGCCTGCTGCCTTATCCTTCTTGTAATTGAAGAAGAACCAGAAGAAGCTCCAAATGGTATTGAACAGCGTCCACAGCATGACAACGTTCATGGTGGTGGCGGGGAAGAGATAGGTATTCTTGGCAAAGCCTGCCGGGAAGATGAACGAGTAGATCTTAATGGTTATGACGGCGGTGACAAAGGAAATGACAGCGCCCAGTGCCCAGCCGAACCAGAATTTACGCTTCTTTTCCTTGGTGTCCGGAGCGGGAATCTTGGGACCTTCCACACCGCGCAGGGAAGCGAAGCAGGGTACCTTCAGAAGCAGATCCAGCATCGGAACCATCAGATAGAGCAGTGCCGCCATGGCAACACCGTTGAACAGCTCCTTGATGAAGAAGGTCTGATTCTTCGGGCCGAGGGTGGTCTGGATGCCGAAGCAGTGGGTGAAGAACTCAATGACATCCGCGGTGGAGGCGGGGTCGAAGTGGATCAGCGGATGGGTGGTGTTGGGCTGATAGAATACGCGCAGGGTACCGGTAGCGGCATCACCGTAGAATTTGCCTTCCTCCACGCTGGTCACACTGGGATCAACAGACTGTGCAAGAGGCAGCGCCTCGGGGGTTGCGCCGGTCAGCTTGGCGGTACCGGTGCTGGAGCTGTAGCCGCCTTCTTCCAGACCGCCGTAAAGAACACCCATGTTGCAGGCGATCTTGGTCCAGTCCACGCTGCCGGGGCCTGCACCGGTGGGAAGGGAAGCCTTGACCTTATTGAGGGAATCCGCATAGGCCTGCTCTTCTGCGGTGATCTCTGCGCCGCCGTCGGAGTCAGCTGCCTTGGCTTCTTCCAGTGCTGCATAGTACAGACCGCCGTAATACTGGGTGGTGGCGATGCTGTTCATGCCGCCCATGGAGTGACCCATGACGCCGACCCGGTCGGTATCGACAAAATCGAGGGTGCCGCTGGTCACATATTCCACCAGCGGGATCATGCCCATGCCGATGGAGTAGACGGATTGCATAATGGAGCCGTCGGGGTTGGAGGAGAGACCATGGCCTGTGGCGTCCATCGCGATGACCATAATGCCTCTGCGCGCCAGTTCAATGGAGGCGGCGTCCTGTACTTCACCTGTATTCAGCCAGCCATGGCTGGTAATGACCACAGGAACCTTGTTTTCGGCGGATGCGTTTTTGGGGATGAATGCAAGAGCGTGGATGTATTCGTTGTTGTCAACAGCGATGTTGAGATCACGGACGCTGACTTTGAAGAAGTCAGTTTGCAGGGCAGCCGCGGCAATACTGCAGATGAGTATGACCGCAAGTGCGATACATAATGCTTTCTTACTGTTTTTCATTGTTCTTGTACCTCCCTTTCTAATTCTCCTAACCCATATATAATCATCTGACGCGGGATTATGTATGGACAGCCTTTCATTCACAGAAGCGAATTGTTTCCTAAATAGATAAATTCCTGTGAATCTATTTTGATTATATAGAACGGTAAACTTGTTGTCTATAGACAAATTTGTAGTATTAAAAAACAAAGATATGTATAATATGACGAAATAATACGGAGGAGTGTTGGAAGGGGTTTTGTTTGACTTTTTTCCTTTCTTTCGGTATAATGCCTAAAAAAGGAAGGTGAAGGGTATGGGCTATCAGTGGATGGGCAGATACCGCAGGCTGGTTTCTGCCGTGATCCGTTACGCCAATGTATACAGCCGTGTGCACGGGGTCAAGTATGAAATTGCGGAAGGGCTGCAGATGACGGCGCAGGAATGGCAGATCCTGGAATACATCATTGAGCATTCCAACGAGAGCAGGAATATGATCTCCATCGCGGATTCGCTCTGCATTCCCCAAAGCACGTTTTCCAAAACCGTGAAGATGCTCTGCAAGCTCGGCCTTGCGGAAAAATACCAGTCCGCGCAGAATCGGAAGAATGTGATCCTGAAGCCTTCCGAATATGCGGAGCAGGTCTACGAAACGCATGCGAAGCGTATGGCAGAAGGAAATTTCGGCCGGTTCTTTGAAGAACTGGAAGGGGTCAGCGACCGGGATCTTGAGAAAATGGTCCGCGCAATCGAGCATTTCTGCTCCACTGCGGCAGATAACGCGGGAGAAGAGAATGCGGAAGAAGTGCTGTATAAGCTGGATTAGTCCCTCGTACGGGATGCTTTGGAGAAAATAACAGTCCGTCTGCAAGCGGTTTTGCAGACGGACTGTTTTGCTGTTGATCCTATGATTCGGAAAGGAACTTGCGGTCAGGAGATGGTGGAGATATCATCCACCGCGGGGATGAGAACACCGTATTCGCTGAATCGGGTGTCGTGAGATTCGGTGAGGAAGACCAGCTGCTCATTGACGGATTCGACGACGGTGGAATACGCTTCCGCAACGCTGGCAACGTTGGCGCCGCTGTTCATGCGGAAGTAAAGACGTCCCGTTACGGATTCGCCGGGGAAGGGCATGCCTGCTTCCAGCGTGATGGAGACCAGCATACCGAGGGCATTCATGTCGGACTGCAGACGGTTGATGGTATCGCCCAGCACCATGTGGGTAGTGCGCTCTGTCTGATCGTATACGATATATTCGGAGGTGGGGAACTCATAATTGTCCAGCACCACCTCACGGAAGCCCAGCGCCTGCAGCTCGATGCAGAAGGATTCCAGACGGGAGATGGTCGTTTCGTTGCCGGGGTCCATCCAGTAGCAGTTATCGTCGTCCACCCAAAGGGCGCCGCTGCGAAGCGGAAGACCGACGCTGACGTTGCTCAGGCAGAAGTTACGGTCGGCAAAGGCAGGGATACGGGCGATGAGGTAGACGCCTCTGGACTTCAGCTCCCGAATCAGCTCCTGTACTGCATTGATATCGACGGAGGAGGACATTTCACCGAGAGAAGTGTTGTAATAGCAGGTGCCCCAGCCGTTTTTCATGTCAAAGAGGACGGTGTTGAAATCACCTTTGCTCAGCGCATCACGGACACCCGAAAGATTCGTCATCATTTCCGGGGTAATATAGTAGCCGGAAACCTCTGCGTTATCTTCGCTGATGGCATGAGAGGTATCGCCCACATAGGTGACCTCTGCCGCAAAGCCGGGTTCGGAATAGACCGGAACCTGCGTCACGACTTCGTCCCATTTGTAATCGATATGGGCGCCGTTACGGTCGTAAACGATGAACCGCTCCATATAGGCCACCGTGAAGATGGCGATCAGCATGGCGGCAATCGCAAGGATCAGCAGGGCAATGCCGAGCTTGCGGAATTTTGTACGGTTTCTGTAGGAGAACAGGCGCAAGATTATGCCTCCTTCCGGATGGCGGTGATCTGACACCAGTCTTCTTCCTGCCGCACGCCCTGCACGGCAAGACCGGCAGCATCGAGGGCTTCCAGTACTTCGTCAAGACGGGTGTTCAGCACACCGGAGCAGATGAAGGTGCCGTCCTCCTTCAGAAGGCGCGGAACCAGCGGCGCCAGCGGGATGATGACATCGGCCACGATGTTGGCCAGCACCAGATCGCTGTTCTGCCCCAGCGAGGTCAGGAAGCTTTCATCGCCCAGCACATTGCCGGTGAGGGCGGTGAAGCGGTCGGCGCCGATGCCGTTGATGGCGGCATTGTCGCGGGCAATGTCCTCTGCCTTGGGATCGATGTCCACACCGGAAGCGTGCTTTGCGCCCAGCAGGATGGCGGTGATGGCAAGGATGCCGCTGCCGCTGCCCAGATCCAGCACCTGCTCGCCGCCGTGAACCAGCCGCTCCAGCTCCTTCATGCACATTCTGGTGGAGGCATGGTTGCCGGTGCCGAAGATCATGCCGGGATCCAGCAGCACGGTAATACGGCCTTCGGGGTTTTCGGGCTTCAGCCATTTGGGAACGACCAGCAGCCGTTCCCCGATGGCAATGGGCTGATAGTACTGCTTCCAGTTGTTTTCCCAGTCCTCCTCGCGGAGGTTCTGCAGCGTGACATCCAGAGAGCCCAGCTGCGCAGCGGGATAGGCTTCCTTCAGCGCGGCCAGATTGGCACGCAGCGCGGAAAGCTGCTCCATGGCATCGGGGCCATCCTCCAGATACAGACGGATGCAGGAAACGCCTTCCATCTTCTGCGCCAGCGCTTCATCCACATAGTCCCAATAGTCGTGATTGTTGTCTAAAAAATCCTGAAATTCTGCCTGATCATCCACAACGAAGCTGTCATAGCCCCAAAGGTCCAGAGCGGCGGCGACCAGCTCGATGCCGCCGGATGCAGATTCAATTGTCAGTTCCAGCCATTCCATAGTAAAGATCCTCCGGTTTTCGGTCGAGGAAAGCGGCAGGATAGGCGCCGCACGTCTCGTTCTATCTATTTTACATGAGCTTTCTCATAATTACAAGGAATTCTTTCTTTTCCTTTTCGGAAAAGTGTAGTATAATGTTCTATCATGATCGCTGGAAAGGATCGCCCCATGACTGAACGAATCGAATTGCTGCCGGGTGTGTTTTTGCAGACCATGCAGACGGATAAATTTAAGACAGGCTGCATCAGCGTCAATTTCCTTCGTCCCCTGTGCCGGGAGGAGGCTTCGCTCAATGCGCTGCTGCCCAGCGTGCTGCTGCGCGGCACGGAAAGCCGGCCCGATATCCGGGAGATCTCCCTGCTGCTGGATGAGCTTTACGGCGCCACCGTCGGAACGCTGATCCGCAAAAAGGGCGAGGTTCATTCCTGGGGCTTCTATGCCGATTTCATCGAGGATGCCTATGCCCTGGACGGCGAAGCTGTCTTCGCGGAGATCTGCCGTTTCCTGCGGGAGCTGCTTTTCGCGCCCGTGCTGGAAAACGGTGTGTTCCTTGAATCCTTTGTGGAGAGTGAAAAGGTCAACCTCTGCAATACGCTGGCTGCGGAGATCAATGACAAGCGCTCCTACGCCACGATCCGCATGATGCGCACCATGTGCGAAAACGAACGGCAGGCGATCCCCAGACTGGGCGAGCGGGAAATTGTGGAGCAGATCACGCCGCAGTCCCTCTATGCCCATTTTGAGAAGGTACTGGCTACCTCCCGCGTGGAGATCCTTTACATGGGAAGAAAGAGCGGGGAAGAGGCTGCCAAACTGATCCGCGGAATGATCGAAGGTCTGCCGCGGAAGGAACTGACGGAGGTCGGGACCGATGTGATCCGCTCCGCTGCGGAGGTTCGCGAGCTGGAAGAACGGATGGAGGTCACCCAGGGCAAGCTTTCCATGGGCTTCCGTACGGGCTGCACCTGCGCCGATCCCGAGTATCCCGCCCTGCTGCTGCTCAACGCGGTCTACGGCGGTGCGGTCTCCAGCAAGCTGTTCCGCAATGTGCGGGAAAAGCTGCAGCTTTGCTATTATGCCTCGTCTTCCATCGAAAAGTACAAGGGTCTGATGGTGGTGTCCTCCGGCATCGACTTTGAAAATTATGAGGTTGCCAAAAACGAGATCCTTCACCAGCTGGAGGATTGCCGCAGCGGCAATATTACGGAGGAGGAGCTGGAGAAGGCGCGGCAGCGTCTGATTTCCGGTTTCCGTTCTCTGAAGGACCGTCCCGGCAGCCAGGATGAATTCTATTTCTCGCAGGCGATCATCGGAAAGAACGGCACGGTGGACAGCCTCATCGCGCAGCTGCGGGAAGTCACGATGGGACAGGTCGTGGCTGCGGCGCGGAAGATCACGCTGGATACGGTTTATTTCTTGAAAGGGGTGACGGATTGAACTGCAAGGATGTAGCACGTCTGGGCGAACGGGTCTATGAAGCGGAGCTGCCGAACGGCCTCAGCATCCGCGTGGTTCCGAAGCCCGGCTTTTCCAGAAAGTATGCCCTCATTGCCGCCGATTACGGCTCTGCCGATACGAAGTTTACGCTGAACGGCAAGACCGTTACAACACCGGACGGTGTGGCGCACTATCTGGAGCATAAAATGTTTGATACGCCGAAGGGCGATGCCATGGAGCAGTTTGCCGCCATGGGCGCCAGCCCCAACGCGTTTACCTCTTACGATATGACGGCCTACTATTTCAGCTGCACGGAGCATTTTGAAGAGAATCTCCGAACGCTGTTGGAAATGGTCGCCGTACCCTGCTTCACGGAAGAAAGCGTGGAAAAGGAGCGGGATATCATCGGGCAGGAGATCCTCATGTATGAGGACAGCGCCGATTCCAAACTGTTTGAAGAACTCTTTACCGCCATGTTCCGCCATCATCCCATCCGCGTCCCGATCGCGGGAACGGTGCAGAGCATTGCGCAGATCACGGCGGAAACGCTGAATACCTGCTTTGACGCGTTCTACGCGCCTTCCAATATGATGCTCTGCGTGGTGGGCGATGTGGATCCCGCGCAGGTCGTCCGCATCGCGGAGGAACTGCTTCCCAAGGATCGGAAGGAGCGTCCCGTGCCGGATTACGGCCCTGCGGAAACGGGCGAATGTCCCTGCCATGAAAGCCTGCGCCGCATGGAGGTCTCCATGCCCTCCTTCGCGCTGGGCTTCCGCTGCGAACTGCCCGAAGACGGCTGGGAAAGCCTCAAATGGGAGATCGCTGCGGATCTGGGTGCGGAGCTGCTGGCGGGCGAATCCTCCGCCCTGTATCAGCGGCTTTATGAAGAGAATCTGATCGATTCGGATTTTTCCGGCGGGTTTGAGTGTGTCCGCGGTGTGGGTCTTGTTTCCTTCACCGGTGACAGCGCGGAACCGGAAGCTGTCCGCGATGCTCTGCTGGAGGAATGTGAAAGATTACTGCGGGAGGGCCTGGACGAGGATGCCTTCCGCAGACTGAAGAAGTCTGCCGTCGGCCGCAGGATCCGTGATCTGGACAGCTTTGAAAGCATCTGCTATCGGATCTGTGCCAATTTCTTTGACGGCGTGGACTATTTCCGTTTCCCCGAAGCTTACGCGGAAGTCACATTGGAGGATGTCCGTCTGTTTTTGGAGAAGACCGTATGTCCCGAACGTATGGTACTCTCCGTGATCGAACCAAAGGAGCGAGATTAAATGTTATCTGCAATCGTATTCCCGGGTCTTGGTATCCACCTTGATCCTTCGCCCGTTGCCTTTACCGTATTCGGGAAGGACATTTACTGGTACGGCATCATCATCGCCTTCGGCTTCCTGATGGCTTATGTCTATATGAGCGCCCGCTGCAGGCACTTCGGCATCTCCTCGGACAATGTCATCGATATGCTCCTCTGGGCGGTACCCATCGGTCTGGTCTGCGCCAGGATCTATTACTGCGTCTTTTACTGGGAGCTTTACCGCGATAACCCCATCTCCTGCCTCTATGTGTGGGAAGGCGGCATGGCCATTTACGGCGGTGTGCTGGGCGGCATTTTCGGCCTGTGGCTCTGCAGCAAGGCGCTGAAGATCCCGTTCCCCGTGCTGGGCGATCTGGCAGCCTACGGCGTGATCATCGGTCAGATCTTCGGCCGCTGGGGCAATTTCATGAACCGCGAAGCCCACGGCGGCGAAACGGACAGCTTCCTCCGCATGGGGCTTGTGGGCAGCGACGGCATCATCCGCTATTACCATCCTACCTTCCTCTATGAATCACTCTGGAATCTGGTGGGGCTGGTGCTGATGCATTTCCTTGCCAAAAAGAGAAAGTTTGACGGTCAGATCATGTACGTCTATTTCCTCTGGTACGGCCTTGGCCGCGCGTGGATCGAAGGCCTGCGGACGGACAGCCTGTATCTGTTCAGCACCGGCATCCGCGTCAGCCAGCTGCTGGCCATGCTCTTCGTGATCTTCTCCCTTGCCATGCTCTTCTATATCTTCAAGGTGAAGAAGCCTGTGGCAGCAGAGCTTTATGTAAACAAACTGCAGGCAGCCGCGGAAGCAGCCAAGCAGGAAAAGGCTGCGGAAGAATCCGCCGAAAAACCCGCGGAAGAAGCAGCCGAAGCATCCGAAGACAACGCAGAGGAAAAAGAGGAGAACGCATGACAAAACACTATTGCTGCAGCTGCATGGAACCCATGGAAACAGAAGAACTCTGTTCCTTCTGCGGCTTTCGCCAGTCTGACTACCGCGCGGAAGCGCATCAGCTGAGTCCCGGCACGATCCTGCGGGAACGTTACGCCATCGGCCGTGTACTGGGCGAGGGCGGCTTCGGCATCACTTACGTGGGTAAGGATACCGTGCTGGAGCGCAAGGTTGCCGTGAAGGAATTCTATATGTCCGGTTATGTCAACCGAAACTGTACGGTGTCCTCCGAGGTGCTGGCCAGTATCGGTACACAGGGCGATACCTTCGAAAAGAACAAGGAAAAATTCCTGACGGAAGCCCGCGTTCTTGCCAGGTTTGACGATGAAGGCATCGTCAATATCCGCGATTTCTTTCAGGAGAACAATACCGCCTATATCGTCATGGACTTCCTCAGCGGTGAAACGCTGCGGGATTATGTAAAACGCATCGGCAAGCTGACGGCAGAGGAGATCGTTTCGATTTTGGAGCCTGTCTTCCATGCGCTTTCCAATGTCCATGCCCATGATCTGATCCACCGCGACATCAGCCCCGATAATATCATGCTGACGGACGACGGCAAGGTGAAGCTGCTGGACTTCGGTGCGGCGCGTGAGGTCTCCAAGGCCGACGCCAAGAGTCTTTCTATCATTCTGAAGCCCGGCTACGCGCCGGAGGAGCAGTACCGCAGCCGCGGTATGCAGGGCCCGTGGACGGATATCTATGCCCTCTGCGCCACCATGTACCGCTGCATCACAGGCATCGTGCCCGATGATGCCATGGAGCGCCTGTTCCAGGACGGCGTGGTACCTCCCGCAAAGCTGGACTGTGCCTGTTCTCCCGCCATGAGCCATGTGATCATGAAGGGTCTGAGCATTCGTGCGGCAGACCGCTATCAGAGTATTTCCGAACTTTGGGATGCCATCTGCAAGGCAGAAGAGGATCCCGACTATGTACCGATGCCCGATCCCGATGACGAACGGACGGTGTTCTCCGCTCCCGTTCCGATGCGCAGGGCGGAGGAAGAGGACGCGACGGTCTATGCCGGCGCTTCCCGTGCCGCGGCGGATGACGAGGATGCCACCGTGTATTCGGGTCATGCTCCGCAGCAGGATCGCGGAACGCGCAAGGCTGCTCCCGCGCCCAAAACGGCGGCAACGTCTGCCCGTTCGGAGCGTTTTCAGCGCAGCACAGGCGCGACCATGCAAAGACCCGTCCGCGAAGCTGCCGCACAGGCCGCACCCGCAGCGGAAGAAACGCCCGCGAAGAAAAAGAAGAGTAAACTGCCTGTGATCCTTGGTGTGGCGGTGCTGGTGCTTCTGGCGGTGGGACTCGGAATGTTCCTGGCGGGAAAGCTTGGCGGCGGTCAGTCCGCCGCGCCCGACGTTCAGCAGGCTGTTACCCTTCCCGCCATGGATCAGAGCGAGATCTCCGAGCTGATGGGCGGCGATATCTCCGTTTCCACCAGGGAAGCCA
>JAFSHY010000148.1 GCA_017440065.1 Oscillospiraceae bacterium
CCATGCCGTGGGCGCGCTGGATGTGCTGGCCTGCTTTGCCCATATCGCTGTACAGTACCACTATACCCGTCCCGAGGTGGATCTCTCCGGTGAGATCGTTATCCGCGACGGCCGCCATCCCGTGGTGGAGCGGATGCTCAAAAATACCCTTTTCGTAGCCAACGATACGGTGCTGGGCTCCGCGGGACAGCAGGTTGCCATCATCACAGGCCCCAATATGGCCGGTAAATCCACCTATATGCGGCAGACGGCGCTCATCGTGCTGATGGCGCAGATCGGCTGCTTCGTTCCTGCCTCCGCTGCCCGCATCGGCGTGGTGGACAGGATCTTCACCCGCATCGGCGCTTCGGACGATCTTTCCTCCGGTCAGTCCACCTTCATGGTGGAGATGAGCGAGGTTTCGGAGATCCTGCGCTATGCCACCTCCCGTTCCCTGCTGATCCTCGATGAGATCGGCCGCGGCACCTCCACCTTTGACGGCATGGCCATTGCCCGTGCCGTGCTGGAATATGCCGCCGATCCCAAAAAGCTGGGCGCCAAGACCCTCTTTGCCACCCATTACCATGAGCTGACGGTCATGGAGCAGGAGCTGCCCGGTGTGCGGAACTATAACATCGCCGTCAAGAAGCGGAAGGATGACATCATCTTCCTCCGCAAGATCGTGCCGGGCGGCACGGACGATTCCTTCGGCATCGAGGTGGCCAAGCTGGCAGGCCTGCCTGCTCCCGTGGTCACGCGGGCGAGAGCCATCCTCAAATCGCTGGAGGAGGGCAAGCGGCAGGGCGAGCCTGCGCCGCAGGCGCAGCCCGATGATCAGATCTCCATGCTGGATCTGGGCGCGGGTGAAGTCCGCCGCCGTCTGGAGGCCATCACCGTGGAGACCCTGACCCCCATCGAGGCCATGAATCTGCTCTACGAGCTGAAGCAGCTGCTGTAAATAAGAATCATACGGTACCAGTTGTCGATCCAAGCGAGAAATCCCGCGCCGCGGGATTGAAGCGTTGAGATTGGAGCGTGGAGATGCTCCCCCTCATCCGTCATTTGCTTCGCAAATGCCACCTTCTCCCGAGGGAGAAGGCATTTGACAATGCAGCACCCGAAAAGGCTTCCTCCCTGGGGGAAGCTGTCACCGAAGGTGACTGATGAGGGGAAATCGGGATCCTTTCCGCATACTGCAAATCCCAACTCTCCACGTTATATCAAAGGAGGTGCGCCATGGAGCGCAGAACGCTTTCCGTTACCATGACCCGCAGGCAGGTCATCGCGGGCCTGATCTTCCTGCCCTTTTATCTGATCCTGCTGAGCCTCGGTCTGGAACTGCTGCTGCGGGCGGTGCTGCCCGAAGAGCCCACGGCGGCCCAGCTCAATGCCTGCTTCTACGCGGTCTCCGCCGTCGCGATCCTGCTGATCTTCGGCAGCTTCCTGCGGCAAAACTTCAGCCGCACCGACTGGCGCAGGGTCTTCCGTTCCCTGCCCCTGTCCCTTTTGATCTATTACGGCATCTCCGTGGCCGTTAATTCCGTTGTGCTTCTGCTGCAGCCGGAATTTGCCAATGAAAACAACAATGCCATCCTCGGCATTATGGAGACTTCCCCGATCTTCGTGGTCATCCTCTCCGTGATCCTCGCGCCGATGATCGAGGAATCGATCTTCCGCGGGCTGATCTTCAGCAATCTGCTGCGCTTCGGCCGCTTTTTGGCCTATGCCGTTACAGCGCTGGGCTTTGCCGCCATCCATGTGGTGGGCTATCTCGGCATCCTCTCCGCATTGGAGATCGTGCTGAGCATCCTGCAGTATGTTCCCGCTGCCGTGGTGCTCTGCGCCGTCTATGAAAAACACGATACCATTGCCGCTCCCATGCTGCTCCACGCCTGCATCAATCTGATCGCGTGTCTGGTCATGGGCGCGATGTAAGAACCCCTTCAGGAGGTGAATTCATGGCGAAGATCCTTCAGCTTTCGCCCCATATTGCCGATTTGATCGCCGCCGGCGAGGTCGTGGAACGTCCCGGTTCCGTTGTGAAGGAACTGGTGGAAAATGCCATCGATGCCGGCGCGACCCGCATTACCGTGGAGATCCGGAACGGCGGCATGTCCATGATCCGCATCACCGATGACGGCTGCGGTATGGATCGGCAGGACGCGCAGACCGCCTTCCTCCGCCATGCCACCAGCAAGCTGCGCCGGGAAGAGGATCTGGCGGCCATCGGCACGCTGGGCTTCCGCGGCGAAGCACTGGCGGCCATCTCTTCCGTGTCCCGCATCAATCTGCTCACCTGCACGGAGGGCAGCGCCGAGGGTACGGCACTGACGCTGGAAGGCGGCGTGATCACCGCCTGCGATCCCGCGGGCTGCCCCAAGGGCACCACCATCGTGGTGCGCGATCTCTTCTATAATACGCCCGCCCGCTTGAAGTTCATGAAATCCGACGTGGCGGAAGCCGCCAATGTGGCGGGTGTGGTGCAGCGGCAGGCCATCTCCCATCCCGAGATCGCCTTCCGTTTCCTGAAGGACAATCAGGAGCAGCTTTCCACCGCCGGTGACGGTCAGCTCTCCTCTGCCGTCTATGCCGTGCTGGGACGGCAGGCTGCCAAAGAAATGATCCCCGTGGACAGCCGCTGGGAGAAGACCGCCGTCCGCGGCTATGTATCCCTGCCCACCGCGTCCCGCGGCAACCGCAGCGGCCAGCTGTTCTTCGTCAATGGCCGCCATGTCCGCTCCAAGACCATGACCGCCGCGCTGGAGGAGGCCTACCGCAATCAGATGATGTCGGGCAGATTCCCCTCCTGCGTGCTGAACATCGAGGTGCCGCTGGAGTTTGTGGATGTCAATGTGCATCCCGCCAAGACGGAGGTGCGCTTCCTTTCGGAAAAGAGTATCTTTGACTGCATCCATTACGGTGTGCTTTCCGCGCTGGGAAAGGCATCGGGGCGGAAGGACGTCACCTTCCCGAAGCAGCAGCCCGCCGCGCCGCAGCCTGCCGCAAAGCCCGTTGCCGCGCCGCAGCCCACGGCCAAGGCCGCGCCCAAAAAGGAGTTTTTCCGCCAGATGTCCGCGTCGGACTACCGCGCCATGGCTGCCGCCATGGGCAAGCCCGTCACACCGTCGCCCGCTGCCGTGGAGGCGCTTTTAAAGCCCCAGCCCGCGCAGCCGAAGGAAGCGCCGCAGGAGAAGACGATGCACGCGGAGATCCGCCTGCCCGAAACGAAGCGGGAGGAAAAGCCGCTGCCGGTCTACCGTCCCATCCGCGTGGAGCAGCCCGCGAAGACGGAGCCGCAGCCCGAACCCGGGAAGGAAGCACCCGCCAAAGCGCCCGAAGCCGCGCCTGTTCTGACCGAAGCGGGTTCCGCTCAGACCGAAGCCGCTCCCGTCCCGCCCGAGGCGGAGCAGAAGGCGCTGCCGATGGCAGCAGCGCCTGCTTACCGCATCGTGGGCGAGGTGCTGGATTCCTATATCATCGTGGAGGAAGGCGACGCCATCCTCTTTATCGACAAGCATGCCGCCCACGAGCGCATCCTCTTTGAAAAGCTGAAAAAGCAGGAGAGCCGCCCCATGCCGCAGCTGCTGCTTTCGCCCATGCCCGCCGATCTGGAGCGGGAGGATGCGGTGCTGCTGCTGGAGCATGCCGCCCTGCTGGCGGAATGCGGCTGGGAGCTGGAGGACTTCGGTGATCAGACTGTGCTGATCCGCGCGGTGCCGGATGACATCGATCCGGAGGATGCCGCCGCGACCCTGGCCTCCATGGCTGCCGAGCTGCAGAAGGGCAAGCGCCTGGATCCCGACGCGCTGCGGGATGAGCTGCTGCATACCATCGCCTGCAAGGCTGCCATCAAGGCGGGCTGGCATACGGAGCCTGCCGAGCGGGATGCCCTCATCCGTGAGGTCATGAGCCGCGAGGATCTCAAGTACTGCCCCCATGGCAGACCCATCTGTATCCGCATGACCGATGCCGCGCTGCGGCGCCAGTTTAAGAGGAGCTAACGTGAATCCGATCATCTGTGTCGTGGGGCCGACGGCCTCCGGGAAAACCAAATTATCCGTGGCGCTCGCTGCCCGCTACGGCGGCGAGGTGCTTTCCTGCGATTCCATGCAGATCTACCGCGGCATGGACATCGGCACCGCCAAGCCCACCGCGGAGGAAACGCAGGGCATCGTCCACCATATGATCGACTGCATCGAGCCCGGTGACGATTTCTCCGTTTCCCGCTATATGGAGATGGCCGATCCCATTCTGCAGGATATCCTGCGGCGGGGCAAGACCGCCGTCATCACCGGCGGCACGGGGCAGTATGTGGATGCCCTCGTGGCAGGCCACGGCTTTTCTCCCCTGCCCGCCACGGGCAAGCGGGAAGAACTGCAGCAGCTGGCGGAGGCGGAGGGCATCGAAGCCGTCATCGCCATTCTGCGGGAGCATGACCCCGAAAGCGCGGCGCGGCTGCATCCCTCCGATCAGCGGCGCATCATCCGCGCTGCCGAGGTCTTCCTCGAAACGGGAAAGACCATCACGCAGCACAATCTAGAAACCAAAAGCATCCCGCCCAAGTACCGTCCGCTGTGGATCGGCCTCAATTTTGAGGATCGGCAGGATCTTTACGACCGCATCGACCTGCGCGTGGATCTCATGGTGAAGGACGGCCTCTTTGAAGAGGTGGAGCGGCTGCTGGCGCGGAAGCTGCCCGCGGGCTGCACGGCCCTGCAGGCCATCGGCTATAAGGAGCCGATCATGGCGCTGCGCGGCGAGATCACGCGGCAGGAGGCCATCGACCTGATCAAGCAGGAATCCCGCCGCTATGCCAAGCGGCAGCTGACCTGGTTCCGCAGAAACAGGGAGATCCACTGGCTCACCGTGCCGAAGGATCCGGACTTTACGGAAATTCTTTCCGCCGCCTGCCGGATTGTGGAGGAGGGCTGACAGCCTTCGCCCTTTTGCGGCAAAGCGGTCTGATAAAATATGGATATTACACCGCGAACACGCGTGTGGGGCAGAGAACCCAAAGGCCCCCTTGTCAAAGGGGGCTGCCGAACGAAGTGAGGCTGGGGGATTCAAACGGTATGTTTTTCCGAATCCCTCCACCGCCTGCGGCGGTCCCCCTCCCTCAAGGTGAATTGGCCAAAGGCCAAGAGAGGGCGGCCTGGGCCGTTCACAAGGGAGGCTTTGAGCGCCGAAAGCCTTGAAACCGGCAAACATCTGCCTCCCAACCCGTGTTCCGCGGCACACACACAGAAAGGAAGTAATATCCATGGCTATCAACGAAACTTTGCAGGACCGTTTTCTGGAAGAGCTGCACCGCGGCAAAACGCAGGTCACCGTCTTTCTGATGAACGGCTTCCAGCTCCGGGGCACCGTCCTCGGGTACGACAATTTTGTCCTTACGCTGCTGTCCGACGGCAAGCAGAATATGATCTATAAGCATGCCGTCTCTACCATCACGCCCTTCTCGCCCGTGCGGCTTACATGATGCCTGCCGTGATCCCCTATCGTTTCCCGCGGCAGCTTCCGTCATGAGAAAGGGCGGGCGCTTTCTGCGCCTCATTTCGCTGGTCACGGCAGCTGCCGCCCTCGTTATGTTGGCGGCGGCTCTTTACCGCGGCAGAAGCACCGTCCGCACCGATGCCGTACTGGCGGTCACGGTGACGGAATCCGTGCAGGTCACGGGGTATTTTATCCGTGACGAGCGGCTGCTTACCGCGCCCTGTTCCGTTGTCCTTCCGCTGCTGCGGGAGGGGGAAAAGGTCTCTGCGGGAGAGCGGATGGCCATCGGCACGGAGCAAAGCGATCTGCAGGCCGCGGCGGAAGAGCTGTCCGATCTGCGGCAGCGCGCAGACGCGCTGGAACAGGCGCTGCGCACCCCGAAGGAAGCCTGCGCCGCCCGCATCCGCGGCCTTCTCAGGCAGCTGGCGGCAGGGCCGCCCGCAGCCGCGGGCGATACCGCTTTGCTGCAGGCGCTGATCCTGCGCGCTTCTCTGGAAGATGCGGAAGCATCCCGCCTGCTTTCGGATCTGCGGCAGCAGGCGGAGGAATTGACAGCTTCCCTCAGCGGTATCCCGCTGATTGCCCCGCAGGCGGGCTGGTTTTCCTCCTGCGCCGACGGCTATGAAAGCATCCTCACACCGAAGGACATCCCGCTTCTGAAGGATCCGTCCCTGCTGCCTGCGGCGCCGGTGCCGAAGCAGGCATGGGGCAGGCTGATCCTCTCCGGAACGTGGTATCTGGCGGCCATGCTGCCGCCGGAGCAGCTGCCCGAGGCAGGCGCAGAGGTGACGATGACCCTTTCGGACGGAGCATCCTTCTCCATGCGGGTATTCCGCGCGGAGCGGGAAAGCGGCCTGCTGGTGCTGTCCTGCGGCAGCGGTCTTGAGAAGATCGCGCCGCTGCGCTCCGCGTTCTGCACGCTGACGGTTTCCAGCCGCGAAGGGCTGCAGTTTCCCGCCGCCGCCCTCTGCACCGAGGAAAGCGGTCAGACCTTCGTCTATGTGGCGGAGGGTGCTCTGGCCCGCAGGAAGCAGGTCACGGTGCTGCAGTGCGGAGAGGACGGCTGCATCGCCGCGGCAGAGGAAAGAGGCACGGACAGCCTTTGTGCGGGCGATGCCGTGCTGACGGGAAACGATCTTTATGACGGAAAGGTAGTATATCCATGAGTACCATCAGAGAAAATATCCGCGAGATCCGCGCCCGCATGGACGCGGCTGCTCTGGCTGCCGGACGGGATCCCAAGGAGATCCTGCTCTGCGCCGCCTCCAAAATGAACGATGCCGACCGTGTCCGGGAAGCGGTGCAGGGCGGCGTGGACTGCTGCGGCGAGAACCGCGTGCAGGAGCTGACGGACAAGCTGCCCAAGGGCGCCTACACGGGAAAGCCCGTGCATTTCATCGGCCACCTGCAGACCAACAAGGTCAATAAGGTCGTGGGCGCGGTGGATCTCATCCAGTCGGTCGACCGCACGGAGCTGCTGGCCGCCGTCAACAAGGAGGCGCTCAAAAAGGGCATCGTGCAGGACATCCTGCTGGAGGTCAACATCGGCGCCGAAGAGAGCAAATCCGGCTTTACCCCCGAGGAAACCGCCCGTATTGCCTCCCAAATGGGCGATTTTCCCGGCGTTCACCTCTGCGGACTCATGGCAATTCCTCCCATCAGCAAAAATAAAGGCGATAATCGGAAATATTTTGCTGAAATGGCAAACCTTTTAGTTGACATAGGTCGAAAAAAATACGATAATGTCCATATGGTATGTCTATCAATGGGCATGAGCGATGATTTCGAGGATGCCATTGCCGAAGGCAGCACCATGATCCGCGTCGGAACCGCGATCTTCGGCGCAAGAAACTATGCCAAATAAAAGAAATAAAGATATAGATTATTTTCATGGGAGGATATACACATGGGATTTATGGATGAACTGAAGAAGTTGGCTCGCCCCTACGCCGAGGACGAGGATGACTTTGACGAATATGAAGACGAACTCGATGAGCTCGCCGACGAACCCGCTGCCGCGGAAGAAGATGTAAAGATGGCGCCCGCCAGAGAAGAGCGTACCGTCGCTGCCGCTCCCGCCAGAGCCGCCGCTCCCGCTGCTTCCATGGCCCGTCCCGCTGCCGCTTCCGTCAGCAATGTGGTGAATCTGCACGGCACCGGCAATCTGCAGGTCATGCTGGTCAAGCCCGACCGTTACGAGAATGTTTCCGAGGTCGCTGACCACCTCCGCAACAAGTGCGCCGTGGTTCTGAACCTCGAATCCACCAACAAGGATACCGCCCGCCGTCTGGTCGACTTCCTTTCCGGCTGCGCCTATGCCCTCGACGGCCGCATCAAGAAGGTCGCCACCAGTACATATATCATCACTCCCTACAATGTCGACATCGTAGGCGATCTGATGGAGGAGATTGAAAACAGCGGTATGTACTTCTGATCCTCTTTCCCCAAAAAAGGATAGACAGGAAAGGAGCGTTATCATGTTTACGCCCAAGGACCTGCAGGAAGTGGCTTTTGACAAGGCCATGTTCGGCGGTTACGATATGCAGATGGTCGATGAGTTCCTCGAACCGTTGACGCAGGACTATATTACGCTCTACAAGGAAAACGCCGTGCTGAAGAGCAAGCTGAAGATCCTTGTGGAAAAGCTGGAGGACTACCGCAAGCAGGAAGCCTCCATGCAGAAGGCGCTGATGAACGCGCAGAATTCTGCCGATGCCATCGTGGCCGATGCCCAGAGAAAGGCATCCCGCATCCTCAATGACGCGGAGGTTTCCGCGCAGGACCGCGCTGCCGTACAGGCGGCAGCGGATGCCGGCCGCAGCATGGAAGATGCCCGCGCTCTGGCGCAGGAGTTCATCGGCAAGGTCGAGGCGGAGGTTTACCGCCAGCTGAAGGCGCTGCGCCGCCTGAAGGAGCTGACCGAGCCGCAGCAGACCGCCGCGGTTGCCGCTCCCGCTGCCCGCGAGGAAGCTGCCGCGCCCGTGATGGATCCCGAAGTGGCCGCCGTGATCGGCAGCGCCGTGGAGGAGATCGTTTCCGCCGCGCCTGAAGAGGTCTGAGCTGACAATCAAATAGATTGCGATGATGGGGACAAGTACCTTCGCCCCTCCCTCAAAGAGAGCTGCCGGCCGGTGTAAGGCAGCAGGGAGACGAAGCGAATATCACCCCGGAGCATTCCGGCTGAACCTTGCAGTAAGCCGGAACGGCAGGCCCCGTTACAGGCCGTAGAGCGGCCGGCTTCGCCGGCAACAAGAGTGGTACCGCAGAGAACGGGTGTTCTTTGTCTCTTGACACAGGAGACGAAGAACACCCGTTTTTTGACTCCTTCCCCGATGTCATTCCGAACGGTGCGAGGAATCCCGCGTGTCGAAAAATCGAACCTGTTCTTGCCTCTCCCTTTGGGAGAGGTGGCACCGCGCAGCGGGGACGGAGAGGGTAAACACCCGAAAACCCTCTCAGTCACCTGCGGTGACAGCTCCCCCAAAGGGGGAGCCAAGGGTTGGAATACGGGGAACAATATGCCAAACTTATAAAACACCATGATAAAATGGAGGAAATAGAACATTATGGACTTCAATAAAACCGTCAATCTGCCGAAGACCGATTTCGCCATGCGTGCCGGTCTGCCGGCCCGCGAGCCCGGTATGCACAAGCACTGGGAAGAGCTGGACCTCTACAACGAGCTGCTGAAGAAGAACGAGGGCAAGCCCCGCTTCTCCCTGCACGATGGCCCTCCCTTCTCCAACGGCAATATCCACATGGGTCATGCCCTCAATAAGTCCCTCAAGGACTTCATCGTCCGCAGCTATGCCATGCGCGGCTACTATACCCCCTATATCCCCGGCTGGGATAACCACGGTATGCCCATTGAGAGCGCCATCATCAAGGAGCAGAAACTCAACCACAAGGCCATGAGCGTGCCCGAATTCCGCACCGCCTGCCACAACTACGCTGAAAAGTATGTTCAGCTGCAGATGGAAAGCTTCAAGCGCCTTGGCTTCGTGGGCGACTGGGAGCATCCCTACAAGACCATGGACAAGAGCTTCGAAGCGGAGGAAGTCAAGGTCTTCGGCGAGATGTACAAGAAGGGCTACATCTACAAGGGTCTGAAGCCCGTCTACTGGTGCCCCAAGGACGAGACCGCTCTGGCGGAAGCCGAGATCGAGTATAAGGACGATCCCTGCACCACCGTCTATGTCAAGTTCCCCATGCATGACGACCAGGGCAAGCTGAGCCATCTGGACTGCAGCAAGCTCAATTTCGTCATCTGGACCACCACGATCTGGACGCTGCCCGGCAACCTCGCCATCTGCCTGAACCCCCGCGAGAGCTATGTCATCGTCAAGCCCGACTACAGCGATGAGATGTTCGTGATGGCGGAAGCCCTCTGCGAGAAGGTCATGGGCATCGGCGGCTATACCGGCTATCAGATCATCGAGCGTCACGAAGGCCTCTTCTTCGAAAATATGCTGGCCAGCCATCCCTTCCTGCCCAAGACCTCCCGTCTGGTCGTGGCGGACTATGTCACCATGGAATCCGGTACCGGCTGCGTCCATACCGCTCCCGGCTTCGGCGCCGACGACTATCAGACGTGCATGCGCGACGGCATGGAGCTGATCGTTCCCGTGGATGACCGCGGTCGTCATACCGACTATGCCGGCAAGTATGCCGGTCTCAAGACCGAGGAATCCAACCCCGTCATCCTCGCCGATATGAAGGAAAGCGGCATGCTCTTCGCCTCCGAAGAGATCATCCACAGCTATCCCCATTGCTGGCGCTGCAAGAACCCCATCATCTTCCGCGCTACTC
>JAFSHY010000149.1 GCA_017440065.1 Oscillospiraceae bacterium
GAGGTCAATCTGATCATTCTCGATGTGATGATGCCCGTCATGGACGGATTGGAAGCCTGCGCCAAGATCCGCGAGTTCTCTGATGTGCCCATTATTATGCTAACCGCGAAAACGGACGATATGGACAAGCTGATGGGCTTTGAACATGGGGCGGATGACTATCTCACAAAGCCGTTCAATGTTCTGGAGCTGAAGGCCCGTGACCGCGCACTGCTGCGCCGCTATGTCCGAAGAGAAGAGGACAAGGAGAAAGAGACCCGCATGCAGTTCGGTTCCATTGCGGTGGATTCCGTGGAGCGCAATGCCTATAAGAATGGTGTGCTGGTGGAACTGACCGCCAAAGAATTTGACCTTATCGAGCTGCTGATGAAGTATCCGAACCGGGTGTACTCCCGTGAAAATTTGCTGGATACCATCTGGCAGTATGAATACCGCAGCGATATCCGTACGGTGGACGTTCATATCCGCCGCCTGCGCGAAAAGCTGGAGCAGGATCCCGCAAATCCGGAATACATTATGACCAAGTGGGGAGTTGGCTACTATTTCAAAGGCTAAAGTCAGGATCAAGCTGCTGCCCAGCAGCTCACAGGCGCTGAACGCGATCTGCTATACGCTGATCATTACCGTTGCGCTATTTTTCCTCAATGTCTATATTGCAAGAAACTCCCGTCAAATGTTGTTTCGCGCGCAGTATCTGGCGATGCAGGAAAAAGCGCAGCTGATCAGTTCGTCCATGTCCGGTGTGGAAATGCTGACAACGGACAGTGTGGCACAGGTCGTAAATCTTCTGGGCGAGGACATTGCCACGCGATTGATCGTAACCGATGAAGCGGGACGGTGTTTATATGACAATGTGCCTGACGGCCTCCCGGCGGGCTCTCTTGTCATGCTTCCCGAGATCTATAACGCGCTTTCCGGTAAGGATGTTTTCCATTGTACTTACAGTAACGGAGCTACCAGCAGCTTCTGTGCCGTGGCGGTCATGTACTACGATATTCCCGTCGGTGCGGTGTATCTTATGGATTACGAACAGGAGCAAAGCGCCGTGATCGCGCAGACAGAATCCAATGTATTTAAGATCTCTGTTGTACTGGAAGTTGTGGTTGTTGTATTTGCCGCCCTGTTTTCGCTGATTTTCTCCCGCAGGATGCAGACGATCCTGCAGTCGTTCCCGCGGATCCGTGCCGGCGATTACGGCTATAAGATCAAGCTTGGCGGCAATGACGAACTGACGGAACTGGCCACGGAATTCAATAAGATGACCGATAAGCTGGTCGATTATGAGGAATCCCGCCGCAGATTCGTTTCGGACGCCTCTCACGAACTGAAGACTCCGCTGGCTTCTATCAAGCTTTTGGCGGAAACGATCCTGCAGAATGATCTTGACAAAGATACGCAGCAGGAGTTCGTATCCGATATCAGTAATGAGGCGGAGCGGCTGAACCGCATGACGCAGAAGCTGCTTCTTCTTTCCAAAACGGACAGCCTGCGTCCGGATGAAGATCGGGAAGTGGTGATCCTCGGTTATATTGTAGAACGCGTGTTTAAGATGCTTCGTCCCGTTGCGGCGGATCGTGGGATCGTGCTTAAATGCAATGTGGATTTGGACTGCTCTGTACTTGCTACAGAGGATGATATCTATCAGATCCTGTTTAATCTTGTGGAGAACGCCATTAAGTACAATAAAGATGGCGGCAGTGTTCATGTTTCTGCAAAGCTGGAGCATGAAGATGTGATCCTTACCGTTCGTGATACCGGTGTCGGCATTCCCGAGGATGCCAGAAATCACATCTTCGAGCGCTTTTACCGCGTGGATAAGGCCAGATCGAGAGAAGCAGGCGGTGCGGGACTCGGGCTTTCCATCGTTCATGATATGGTGGAGCGAAACTACGGTACGATCACGGTCGAACCTGCAGAACCCTGCGGCAGCAGCTTTGTGCTGACCTTCCCGTACTTTGGCATTGAGGAGGTGGAGGAATGAAACGCTGTTTCATGCTGCTGTTATGCCTGTGTATCATCTTCTCGTTCTGTGGCTGCTCCTTTGCCGGAACTCATCCGTCTGTGATTTTCTATTACCGAACCTCCGAAGTGGCGCATTCCTCCGGTTTGATCGGTCACGAAACCGCACAGGATTATGTAAGTATGACGGCAGATTCCATCGGTAAGTATTACTTTGACGGGCCGCAGTCGGAGCTTCTTCGTTCTCCGTTCCCAAAGGGGACATCCTTCCTCTCCGCAGAAAGGGAGGGGGATACCCTTTATGTTATCGTATCTTCTCAATTGAGCGAGCTGACTGGTGTTAATCTGTCCCTTGCGCTGAGCTGTATCAGTATGACGTTTTCTCAGCTGGATGGAATCGATGCGGTTTCCGTTTCGGCAGAAAACGCGCTTCTGGGCGGTCAGGAGTCCATTCTGATCCGCGATGACAATATCCTTCTGAAAGACAATTCTCTGGAAATCGCGGAAACGAAGCTTACCGTCTATTATTCCACATCCGATTTTCGTTACCTGATTCCTGTTACCTTCGGCACAAAGCTGGAGTCCCTGCAAGAACAGGCTTCCTATGCGCTTCAGCTGCTGATGCAGGAGCCGCAGCAGGACAATCTGCGCAGAACCGTACCGAAAAATACGGAGATCCTGGATCTGTCCATCGAATCCGATCTTTGTATCGTGGACTTCAGCAATGACTTTTTCCGCAACAGACCGCAAGGCGAGGCCACAGAACGCATGACGGTTCTTTCCATCGTTAATACGCTGACACAGTTTGAAGAGATCTCCGAAGTGCAGTTCTATGTGGAAGGCGAGAGTCTGCCCCTCTATACCAATATGGATCTGAGCCTGCATTATGTACGGGATGAAAGCGCCATCGGCCCTGTCCGTACCGGCCTCAACGAAGTGGATGCATCCCTTTATGTGCTTCGATCCGGTGACGGAGAACTGGCGGAGATCCCCATCAGAATCAAATCTGCCGCAAATGAAACAGATGCCGAGGCCCTGCTGACACTGCTGCTTTCCTTTGAAGGAAAAAACGGCTATTCCTCCGCCATTCCTGCGGAAACACTGGTACGTTCGATCTCAGTGGACGGTAATCACTGTCATGTGGATTTTTCGGTTGCCTTTGCGAACGGACTGAAGACAGAAGAGGAACAGGTCAAAGCGCTTTACTCTGTGGTCAGCACACTGACCTCGCTGGAATCTGTTCGCTGGGTCACGATAACCATTGAAGGAAAACCGGAAGGCCTGTCCTATGTGGATCTGACTCAAAGTTTCCGATGATCCGTATACAGTATTCAATAACCCGCTGCATAATAGGGCAGCGGGTTCTATTTTTCTGTTGACAAATGCGTTAATATACATTAACATATGAGCAGATGTTCATATGTTGATGAAAGGGGTATTCTATGAAAGTACATACGCCTCATATTTTGGATGAAGACCAACTGTTTCATATGTCGGAATTGTTTAAGGCATTTGCCGATTCCACCCGTATCAAGATCCTTTATCTTCTGTTTGAAGAGGAACATTGCGTGGGAGATATTGCAGAGGATGTCGGCGTCAGTCAGTCCGCCATCTCGCATCAGCTTAAGCTGCTTAAGCATATGAAGCTGGTGAAAAGCAGAAGAGAAGGGAAGACCGTATATTATTTTCTGGCCGACGATCATGTAAAAACCATCATCAATATGGCTAAAGAACATTTGGAGGAATGAACATGAAAAAGACTTACCGTGTGGAAAATCTCTGCTGTGCCAACTGTGCCGCAAAAATTGAACGGGCAATCAATAAGCTGGATGCTGTGTCGCAGGCCACGCTGAATTTCATGACGCTGCGTCTTACCGTGGAATCGGAAACGGAAAACTGGGACGGTATGATGCAGGAGATCCAAAAAGCTTTCTCAAAGGTTGAGCCGAAAAGCAAGGTGATCGTGAAATGAAATGTTTGCGGAATCGCATCACTGCAGAGCTTGTTCTTTCAGCGGTCTGCTTTGTGCTTGGTATTTTTCTTCCCGGTGTATGGAAGACCATTTTTCTGGCTGCGGCATGGCTGGTGTCTGGTTATCATGTAGCCATCGAAGCTGTCGGCGGGATTTTCCGCGGACAGCTGCTGGATGAAAACTTTCTGATGACCGTCGCATCCATCGGCGCGTTTGTACTTGGCGATTTTGCGGAAGGCGCCGCCGTGATGCTGTTCTTCCGCATCGGAGAACAATTTGAGGAATACGCAGTCAACCGTTCACGGAAATCCATTTCTGCTTTGATGGATATCCGACCTGATAAGGCGGTTTTGCTGATCGGCGGAGAGGAACAGGAATGCGACCCGGAGGATGTCTCCGTCGGAGATATCCTGCTGATCAAGCCCGGTGAACGCGTACCTGTGGACGGCGTTATTCTGGAAGGCGCCGGCGCTTTGGATACCTCTCATATTACCGGTGAAGCTCAGCCCCGGGATGTGCGGGAAGGAGATCCTGTTGTATCCGGCTGCATCAATCTTTCGGGTGTGCTGAAGGTTCGTGCTGAAAGCACCTATGAACATTCCGCGGTGGGCAGGATCCTGGAACTGGTGGAATCCGCCTCGGACAAGAAAGCGAATACGGAGCGGATGATCACCAAATTCGCGCATATCTATACGCCGCTGGTCGTCGGATCTGCCGTCCTGTTGGCGCTGCTGCCTCCGCTGCTGTTTGGTCGGCCTTTCGGTGAGTGGGTAAAAAGAGCCTTGACCTTCCTGGTCATTTCCTGTCCCTGTGCGCTGGTGATCTCTGTCCCGCTCAGCTTCTTTGGCGGTATGGGAGCTGCATCCAAGCGAGGAATCGTTGTAAAGGGTGGTCTGGTTCTGGAGCAGCTGAGCCGTCTGGAGCAGGTCGTTCTGGATAAGACGGGAACACTCACCGACGGAACCTTTGCGGTTTCCGCGGTGCATCCCGTCGGCTGTACGGAGGAAGAACTCCTGCGTATCGTTGCGCTGGCGGAACAGTATTCCGCTCATCCTACCGCTAAGGCGATTTGCGCCTGTGTGGATGCGGCCGGCTCCGTGATGGATGTGGAAGAGATCCCGGGTTACGGTGTATCTGCTTTTGTAGACAGCATTTCGGTTCATGTCGGCAACGCAAGGCTGATGGAACGGGAGGGTATTACTCTTCCTGCGGTCAATTCCGCAACGTGCCTCCATGTGCTTCTGAACGGCGCTTATGCGGGATATATCGAACTGCGCGATCAGATTCGTACGGATGCGGAAGCTTCGCTCCGCTCTCTGCGGGAACAGAGTATTCAGCGCATCGTCATGCTGACCGGTGATGTTCCCTCCGCGGCTGCCCATGTGGCAGAGCAGCTGCGGATCCGGGAATGGCATTCCTCGCTGCTGCCGCAGGATAAGGTTTCTCATCTGGAGTCTGCCGTGGCGTCGGGCGCGGTTACTGCGTTTGTCGGTGACGGCGTAAATGACGCTCCTGTCCTTGCCATGGCGCATATCGGCATCGCCATGGGAGGTGTTGGCTCTGACGCAGCGGTGGAGGCTTCGGATGTGGTGATCCTGCAGGACCGCCTTTCCGCGCTGCCTGAGGCCGTTCAGATCGCCCGCAGGACGATGAAGATCGCACGGCAGAATATCGTCTTTGCCCTGGGAATTAAGCTTTTGGTGCTGATTCTCGGCGCTATGGGCTATGCGGGAATGTGGCTTGCGGTATTTGCGGATGTGGGCGTTTCTGTGCTTGCGATCCTGAATGCGATGCGGTGTTTGTCCTACCGCGGGTAAATCGAACCTTGCGGCCATGTGATTTGCGTGGTATATTGGATGAAACCGATTCCCTTTTGACAGGGAAAGAAAGGAAGTATAATTATGGAACAGATCCTTCATGTAAACGGTATGATGTGTACCCATTGCAAGGCAGCCGTGGAAAAAGCGCTGATGGCAGTAGCAGGTACGGAGAAAGCGGAGGTTGATCTGATGGCAAAGACTGCCACCGTTACCGGTTCCGCTCCGATGCAGGCGCTGATCGATGCCGTGGTAAAAGCCGGCTTTGAGGTTGTCTGAATATGAAGCAGTATATGGAATATGCGGTCACGAAAGCGGTGGAGCTGCTTTCGATTGACAGCCCTACTGGTTATACGGAACAAGCGGCACAGTATGTCCGCAATGCTTTCGCGGAACTTGGCTATGAAGCTTCTTTTACGCGCAAAGGCAGCGTGATCATAGATCTCGGCGGTAAGGACGCAGAAAACGCGCTGCTGCTGGAAGCGCATACGGATACGCTGGGCGGTATGGTCAGCGAGATCAAAGGTAATGGCAGACTGAAGATCACGAAGCTGGGTGGTCTGAATGCCAACAACGTGGAAACGGAAAACTGCCGTGTTGTAACGAAATTTAACGGCATTTATGAAGGCACCTTCCAGCTTTGCAACGCCTCCTGTCACGTCAATGCCAACTATAACAGCACATCCCGTTCTTTCGATGTGATGGAAGTGGAGCTGGACGAAACGGTTAGCAATGCGGAGGAAGCCAGGGAACTTGGCATTTCCGTCGGTGACTTTGTATGCTTTGATCCCAGAACCAGAGTGACGGAGAAGGGCTATATCAAGAGCCGTTTTCTCGATGATAAGCTGAGTGTCGGTATCCTTTTGGGCTATGCCAAGTACCTGAAGGATGAAAACATCGTTCCCGAACGCAGAGTCTATGTCCATGTGACGACCTATGAAGAGGTCGGTCACGGCGGCGCTGCCGGTGTACCCGAAGGTGTGACGGAAGCCATTTCCGTCGATATGGGCTGCGTCGGTGAAGGTCTTGACTGCACCGAACGCACGGTCTCCATCTGCGCCAAGGATAGCGGCGGGCCCTATGACTACGGTGTTGTGAAAGGGCTGATCGAAGCGGCTAAGAAGGAAAACGCCGACTATGCCGTGGATATCTATCCCATGTACGGCTCCGATGTGGAAGCAACGCTGAGCGCGGGCCATGATATCCGTCACGGTCTGATCGGCCCTGGTGTATACGCATCCCACGGTTATGAAAGAAGCCACAAAGACGGCGTTCTGAACACGCTGAAAGTTCTGAAAGGCTATATCGGATAAGAAAAACGTCCTGCAGGATCCTGCAGGACGTTTTAATTTGTCAGAATTCCAGCTTTACAAGGGCTTCGCCGGCCTTATAGATGTCACCGGCGCCGACCGTCAGCAGAAGGTCACCGGGCTGCGCAAGGCGGCGCAGACAATCGGTCACATTGGGGAGAGAATGGCAGTAAATGGCATTGGGAACCTGCTGCACCAGATCCCACGAAGAAACACCGATGGTGTTGGATTCGCGGGCGGCGTAGATCTCCGCGAGAACGGCGATATCCACCTGCTTCAGAACGTTTACGAAATCATCAAAGAGGGCAGCGGTTCTGGTGTAGGTATGGGGCTGGAAAGCGCAGATGATGCGCTTGTAGCCAAGGGACTTGACCGCAGTCAGCAGCGCCTGCAGCTCACCGGGATGGTGGGCATAGTCATCATAAAGATCGGCGCCGTTAAAGGTGCCCTTGAATTCCATGCGGCGGCCTGCACCGTGGAAATCGTGCAAACCGGATGCGATGTATTCGGGCGCAATTCCGATCAGATCTGCGGCCGTGGCAGCGGAAAGCGCATTGTAGATATTGTGCTTACCGACAACTCCCATATCTGCATGAACAAGGAATTTTCCGTTCTTCTCAATATCAAAAGAACGGAAATCGGAAGAAGCGTTGACAGCACGGTAATTGCAGCCTTCAGAGAAACCGAAGGTGATAAAATCCATGCCCTGAACCGCATCCAGCGTGTTTCGGTCATCACCGTTTACGACGATATGACCGTGTTCGGGAACGAGTCCCGCAAAGCGGCGAAAGGACTTCTGCACATCGGCCAGATCCTTGAAGAAATCCAGATGATCCGCCTCAATATTGCCGATCACAGCAACGGTGGGGAAGAAATTCAGGAAGGAATTGCAGTATTCACAGCTTTCCATGATAATGAGATCGCCCTTGCCGACACGGTGACCGGAATTGAGAACGGGCAGATATCCGCCGATCATGACGGTGGGATCGCGCTGCGCGTTCATGGAGATCTGGGTGAACATAGAGGTAGAGGTAGTCTTGCCGTGGGTGCCGGAGAAGCACACCGCGTTGGGATAGTTCTGCATGATCACGCCCCATGCCTGCGCCCGCTCAAAGACAGGAATCCCCGCGGCACGGGCAGCCTGGATTTCGGGGTTGTCGTTATGAACGGCAGCGGTACGGATCACACAGTCAGCGCCGGAAACGTTTTCCGCCCGATGACCGATGAATACGGGAATGCCTGCGCGGATCAGATCCTGCGTGGATACAGAAGAATTCATATCGGAACCGGAAATTTCCAGCCCCATACCCTTCAGAACAAGTCCGAGCGGACGCATGGAAACGCCGCCGATCCCGATCAGATGCGCGCGCTTGCCCGGAACAAGGAAGGATTTCATATGCTCAATGGCGGGATTCATATATCGATAGCCTCCTGAAATGGATGGATAAGAGAAATGCGCGAGAAAATTCATTTTATTATAATATGTTCCGCTTGGAAAGACAAGGTAATTTTTTAGGATCCGAATGAAAAATTGTCTGCGATTCGGAAGAAGCATGAATCAGGGCATGCCTCAGGCTATCTTTCGGTTTCGGAACCGTACGTTACAGACAACGGGAATTTCACACTTTTTAACTGTTTATTTATACGGCAGAATCACGCAGTCTATGCCAATGACAGTACCTATTTATCTTACGGCTTCCTTGACTTCATCAGAAATTCATTATAGCTCCGAATATTTCCGTACAGAACAGGGCAAAGCGTCCCGATGACGCGCTTAAACACATCCCATATGAACCGGAATGAGTCAGCCCAAATGAATATTCGCTTGTATATTCATTCTGTATATGCTATAATTCGAAATAGAGCAGCGGTTCTTGCCGCATTCGGCTCTTCCTGTCTTTGATTTTTAATCTAATTCCTATATTGGTTGTGATATTTTGAGCATATTGGATCGAGTCACCTCTTCGGAGGATATCCGGTCGCTGAGTTTTGCGGAGCTTGATCAGCTGTCTGCTGAGATCCGCGCATTTCTGATCGAACATGTTTCTCAAACGGGAGGACATCTTGCCTCCAATCTTGGTGTGGTGGAATTGACACTTGCCATCCATAACGTGTTTGATACGGAACGCGACCGACTTGTATTTGACGTAGGCCATCAGTCCTATGTCCATAAAATGTTGACCGGCAGAAAAGACGACTTTGGCACGCTTCGCAAAACCGACGGTATCGCGGGATTCCCCAAGCCGTCGGAGAGTGTTCACGATGCATTCACCGCGGGTCATGCCTCCAGCGCCGTTTCCACGGCCCTGGGTATGGCACGGGCAAGAACCCTGCAAAAAGAAGACTATCATGTCATTGCCGTTGTAGGTGACGGCGCTATGACAGGCGGCCTGTTTTATGAAGGCATGAATGACGCGGGCGACAGCCATGAGCCGCTGATCGTGATTCTGAACGACAACGGCATGTCCATTTCCTCCAATGTCGGCAGCATTTCGGAACATCTTTCTCTTCTGCGGCTGAAGCCGGGCTACTTTGGTTTTAAAAAGTATTTCAGAAAAGTGATGCTAAAGCTGCCGGGCGGCAGGGGAATCTACCGCCTTTCTCACCGTTTCAAGGAACGGCTGAAGCGGAGCCTGATCCGCACGACGATCTTTGAAGAAATGGGCTTTTTATACTATGGCCCTGTGGACGGTCATGATATTCAGAAAATGTCCTATCTTTTGACCCGCGCCAAGGAGGAGAACCGACCTGTTCTGCTCCATGTGATCACCAAAAAAGGCAAGGGCTACGAGCCTGCCGAGCAGACACCCACGGAATACCACGGCGTCGGTTCGTTTGATCCGAATACCGGCCTTCACGCCGGCGCGGAAAAGAGCTTTTCTTCCGCCTTTGGTTCGGAGCTTTGCAGGATCGCCGCCAGAGATGCCCGTGTTTGCGCCATTACGGCGGGGATGCCGGACGGAACAGGACTCAATCCCTTCCGTTCGCTGTTCCCGGAGCGTTTCTTTGATGTCGGTATCGCGGAAGGTCATGCGGTCTCTATGGCGGCCGGTATGGCAAAGCAGGGCCTGATCCCTGTGTTCGCGGTCTATTCCACCTTCCTGCAAAGAGCCTATGATATGATCCTGCAGGATATTGCCCTTCAGAAATTGCATGTGATCCTTTGCGTGGATCGGGCCGGCCTTGTGGGTGCGGACGGCGAAACCCATCACGGGGTCTTTGATGTATCTTATCTTTTGGATGTTCCCGGTATGACGGTCTATGCGCCCGCCAATTATGAGGAGCTTCGCACGATGCTTCGCAAGGCGGTGCTGGAGCATGACGGGCCTGTCGCCATCCGCTATCCCCGCGGAAGGGAGCTGCCGCTCCCGAAGCTTCCTGCTACGAACGGAACGGAAAGCATCACAATGGTCACGTACGGAACCACGGTTCACGCAGCCGCGGAGGCTGCAAAGCTTTTGTGCGAAAAAGGAATCCGCGCGGAAGTGATCCGTCTGAGCTGCCTGAAGCCCCTTGATGCGGCAGATGTGATTACATCGGTGAAGAAAACAGGTAGATTACTTTGCATAGAAGAGGTCAATGCTCACGGCTGCCTTTGCGAAAGCCTTTCTATGGCGCTGGCGGAGGCTGATGTTTCGGCGCAGATCCGCGGCTGCAATCTGGGCGATGCTTACATCCCCCATGGCAGTGTGCAGGATCTTTTGACACGCAGCGGTCTGGATGCCGAAGGCATTGTGAAAACCGCATGGGAGGTATTTGATTTTGGCGAATAAAGAGAGATTGGATGTGCTTTTGGTTCAGAGAAATCTGATCGAAAGCAGAGAAAAAGCCAAAGCTGTGATCATGAGCGGCGATGTGTTTGTCAGCGGTCAGCGCGTGGATAAGGCCGGCACGATGGTCAGTCTGGATGCCGAGATCGAAGTGCGCGGCAATGTATGCCCCTATGTCAGCCGCGGCGGACTGAAGCTGGAAAAGGCGCTTCGCGATTTCGGCGTAGATCCAACCGGCTATGTGTGCAGCGATTCCGGCGCTTCCACAGGCGGTTTTACCGATTGCCTGCTGCAACAGGGCGCAAAGAAAGTATTTGCCATTGATGTCGGCTACGGTCAGCTGGCCTGGAGCATCCGTACGGATCCGAGAGTTGTCTGTATGGAACGCACCAATATTCGTTATGTGAAGCCGGAAGATCTCGGCGAACCGCTGGATCTTTCTGTGGTCGATGTTTCTTTTATCTCCCTCGGCATCGTACTTCCTGCCATCAAAGAGCTTCTGAAAGAGGACGGTCAGGTGCTTTGCCTGATCAAGCCGCAGTTTGAAGCAGGGAAAGAGAAGGTCGGCAAGAAGGGCGTTGTCCGTGATCCTGCCGTTCATCTGGAGGTGCTTCAGAACTTTGTTGCGCTTGCGAAACGGCTGGAATTTACCATCCGCGATATTACCTTCTCTCCTGTCAAAGGCCCGGAAGGCAATATTGAATTCCTCGGTCATCTGAGCCGTATTCCCGGTGAAGACCGTTATCCCGCGCTGGATGAGCTGGTGCGGACTGCCCATGAATCTCTGAAGGGATAGTGCCGTTATGAAAGTTGTAATTACTCCGAATCCTTACCGCGATAAGCAGCTCTCCTGCGCCAAGGAAGCCTGCGAGATCCTGCGCAAGAGCGGCGTGGAAGCTTCGATCTGCCTTGCGTTTGAGGTGGATAAGGAATTCTCTCTGCCTCATGATGTGGAGCTGAAGGATCTTGAGAAGGAACTGAAAAACAGCGATATGCTGATCTGCTTCGGCGGTGACGGCACGCTGCTGCATGCCTCCAAGGCCGCAACCTTCCATAACATCCCCGTGCTGGGCGTCAATATCGGTACGATGGGCTTCATGGCGGAGCTGGAATCCTCCGAACTTCACTATCTTTCCACCATTGCCAAACGGGACTACACGCTGGAAGAGCGCATGATGCTGTCTGTTTCCGTTATCCGCGACGGGGCAGAGGTGATGCGGGAATGCGCGCTGAACGATGCCGCCATTACCAAGGGCGCGGTGGCGCGTGTGATCCAAATGGCCATCTACTGCGACGGTAACGAAGCGCTCAGCTTCAGCGGCGACGGCGTCCTGGTCTGCACGCCTACGGGCTCCACCGGTTATTCCATGTCCGCGGGCGGTCCCATCGTGGAGCCTGTGGCAGAGAATATCATCATCACTCCTGTCTGCGCCCATACGATGCAGGCGCGTCCCATCGTGACGGCCGGCAGCCGTACCATAGAGGTCAAGATCGGCAGGATCGGCAGAAAGAATGCCTTCCTTTCCGTGGACGGCGGCAGAGCCTTCCGCCTCAATGCCGGTGATACCATCCGTGTCACGAAATCCAAGTATAAGACGAAACTCGTGAAGCTGGCTGATAAAAGCTTCTTCGAGATCCTGTATAAGAAACTGAAGTAAGGAGCTGCCGGAATATGAAAAACCAAAGACAGGCTACGATTCTGGAGATCATCTCCGAACAGAATATTGAAACGCAGGAAGAACTGCTGAACGCGCTGCAGCTTCGGGGCTTTAACAGCACGCAGGCTACCATTTCCCGCGATATCAAGGAACTGCGTATCGTGAAGGAACTGGATTCCACGGGCGCTTACCGCTACAGTACATCCAAGCAGGAAACCAAGCCCGCGTTTTCCAACCGTCTGAACACCATCTTCCGTGAGTGCGTGACGGGCTATGACTACGCGCAGAATATCGTTGTGATCAACACGCTGCCGGGTCTGGCTTCCGCTGCCTGTTCCGCGCTGGACGGCATGAAGATGTCGCAGATCGTCGGCACCATCGCCGGTGACGATACCGCGTTTATTCTGATGAGAGATACCTCCCTTGCGATGGAATTTTGCGAGGAGATCAAACGTCTTCTTTTGTAAGGAGGAGCGGCAATGTTATCTCTGCTGCATATTGAAAACATTGCGGTCATTGAGCAGGCGGACATCGGCTTTGACCACGGCTTTAATGTGCTGACCGGTGAGACGGGCGCAGGTAAGTCCATCGTCATTGATGCGATCAGCGCCATTCTCGGCGAACGCACCTACCGCGACGTCATCCGTACCGGCAGCAGCAAAGGCTTTGTCAGCGCGGTGTTTACCGGTATTCCTGTCCTTCCGTGGTTTGAGGAAAACCGGGTGGACTATGATCCGGATGAACTGATGATCCAGCGCGAGATCCATCTGGACGGGAAAAATGTCTGCCGTGTCAACGGAAGACCTGTTACCGTTGCGATCCTGCGCCGTTTGGGTCAGCAGCTGATCAGCATTCATGGCCAGCATGATTCCCAGCAGTTGTTTGATGAAGCCACCCATCTCGGCCTTCTGGATCTTTATGCCCATGATGAGGAGCTGCTGGCTGATTACATTGAAAAGTATCAGAAGGTACTTTCCATCCGCCGTGAGATTGAGCGTCTTTCCATGGATGAAAGCGAAAAGCTGCGCAGAATGGAAATGCTCCGTCATCAGATCGGTGAGATTGAACGGGCGGAACTGAAACCGGGAGAAGATACAGAACTGGAAAGCAGAAGAAAGCTGCTGCAGAATGCGGAAAAGCTTTCTGACGGTCTGATCGAAGCATTCGAAGCCATTAACGGTGACGATTCTTCGGACGGTGCCGCCGCACTTCTGACGCAGGCGGAACGGGCTTTGGCGCGGATCGCCCGCTACGACGAGAGCATTGATGAACTGCACGAAAAGGCGGCGGATCTGATGTATCAGGTTATGGATCTGGCGGAAGTTGCCCGCGACCTTCGGGACTCACTGGCATTCTCCGGTGACGAGCTGGAGAAGCTGGAGGACCGCCTGGATGTGATCCATAAGCTTCGCAGAAAATACGGCGCAACAGTTGAGGATATTCTGGAATTCCTTGAGACCTCCAGAACAGAACTGGATGAGATCGAATTCGCGGGAGACAGGCTGGAGCAGCTGAAGAAGGACTGCGCTGCTGCGGAAAAGAAGGCAGCTGCATCCGCGATGCTTCTGCGCAAAGCCCGTTTGGAGGCTGCGGAGGATCTGCAGCAGCGCATTCGCAGCGAACTGGAGCAGCTGGATATGCCCAAGGTTCAGTTTGTTTGTCAGTTTGAAGAAACCGAGCTGGGACAGGACGGCATGGATTCCGTTCGCTTCCTGATGAGTGCCAACGTCGGCGAAGCGCTGAAGCCTTTGAGCAAGGTCGCATCCGGCGGTGAGCTGGCTCGCATCATGCTGGCAATGAAAAATGTCATGGCAGAGCAGGATTCTGTGCCTACGCTGATCTTTGATGAGGTCGATGCGGGCGTCAGCGGACGCGCAGCGCAGAAGGTTGCGGTCAAGCTCCGCAGTGTTTCTGCCAATAAGCAGGTGCTTTGTGTCACGCATCTTCCGCAGATCGCTGCCATGGCCGACACGCATCTTCTGATCTCCAAGGCGGCCAGAGAGGGAAGAACCTACACCTCTGTGACTCCTTTGGATAAGGAGGGCAGGATCAACGAGATCGCCCGTATCATCGGCGGTGCTGTCATTACGGATACGACGAGAAAAAGTGCGGAAGAAATGCTGCACGCTTGACAAATCCGCTATTATTTGTTAGGATATCCGCAGTTTTATAATATAACGCTGAGATGGGAAGAGTAAGCGAACAGATTCCTTCAGAGAGGCTTCGTCTGGTGCGAGAAGCCGGTTCTGCCGCTGAAGTACATCCCGGAGCGGTCTTTCTGAAATCGCAGTAGGAAAGAACGGGCGGCCCGTTATAGCCTGAGTCTTGCACTCACCGAGGTTCTTTTCGCGAGAAAAGGACGAACCAGAGGTGGTACCGCGTGAATACGCCCTCTGTTCCGCGCAGGAACAGAGGGCTTTATATTTGAAATGAACCGGATGATCCGGATAAAGGAGAATGAAAAATGGGTATTTATGAAGAACTGCAAGCCAGAGGCTTGATCGCACAGGTGACCAATGAGCCTGAGATCCGCGAAATGATCAACAACGGCAAGGCTACCTTCTATATCGGCTTTGACCCCACGGCGGATTCTCTCCATGTCGGTCATTTTATGGCGCTGTGTCTGATGAAGCGCCTTCAGATGGCAGGCAACAAGCCTGTTGTGCTGATCGGCGGCGGTACTGCCATGATCGGTGACCCTTCCGGCAGAACCGATATGCGCTCCATGATGACCAAGGAGACCATTCAGCATAACTGCGATTGCTTTAAAAAACAGATGGAACGCTTCATCGAGTTTGGCGACGGCAAGGCCATCATGGTCAACAATGCTGATTGGCTGCTGGGGCTGAACTACGTTGATGTGCTGCGTGAAGTGGGTGCCTGCTTCTCTGTCAACAATATGCTGCGCGCCGAATGCTACAAGCAGCGCATGGAGAAGGGTCTTTCCTTCCTGGAATTCAACTATATGATCATGCAGTCCTATGACTTCTACTACCTCTTCCAGAATTACGGCTGCAATATGCAGTTCGGCGGCAATGACCAGTGGAGCAATATGCTGGGCGGCACCGAGCTGATCCGCCGCAAGCTGGATAAGGATGCCCATGCCATGACCATCACGCTGCTGCTGAACTACGAAGGCAAGAAGATGGGCAAGACCGTTTCCGGTGCTGTTTGGCTCGATCCCAATAAGACCTCTCCCTTTGAGTTCTTCCAGTACTGGCGCAATGTTGGGGACGGGGATGTGCTGAAGTGTCTGCGGTTGCTCACCTTCCTGCCCATTGAGCAGATCGACGTGATGGATAAGTGGGAGGGCAGTCAGCTGAACACGGCCAAAGAGATCCTGGCCTATTAGCTGAC
>JAFSHY010000150.1 GCA_017440065.1 Oscillospiraceae bacterium
ATAGAACGGGTCGTCGAGGGCGCCGACCCCTACCGAAAAAATGATCCGCACCTTGATAGATGAAACGAAGGACTGCGACAAGGCTCCCTTGTGTAAAGGGAGCTGGCTCGCCGTTAGGCGAGACTGAGGGATTGAAAACTAAAATATTTGGTAATCTCGGATTTTCCCAACCTCTCCGGCAAAAATCAGATAGATTTTTGCCACCTCCCCTTACACAGGGGAGGCTTTGGTGCAGCGCGTTTCGATAACCTTCTACATTTGAAAACCACTTTTTTTACCCAAAAGTGTGTTACTGCTTCAGCTTTTTGAGATGCAGGATCAGATACTGCGCCGCAAAGCCGGTGAAGACGCCTGCCAGCAGACCCGCTGCCAGCAGGATGGGCAGATAGATCGCCACGCCCGGGGTTTTGGTGATCAGCACCGCCACGAGGATCTGACCGATGTTGTGAAAGATGCCGCCGAATACGCTGACCACGAAGATCTGCCTGTCCGTGGTCATCCTGCGCAGCAGGATCATCACGGCAAGGCTGAGAAGTCCGCCGGCGATGGAATAGGGAAAGGTGGCGGGCTGCCCCGAAAGCAGACAGCCGAGGCCGCAGCGCAGCAGCAGCACCGTCAGCGCGTCCCAGGGCCCCAACAGGCACAGGGCGAAGAGAGATACGATATTGGAGAGTCCCAGCTTGACCCCGGTGATGGGGATAGGGATCTGCGCCTCCACCAGAAAGAGCGTCAGCGCGATGGCCGTCAGCAGGGCCAGGAAAACCATGCGTTTTGCTTTCATGGAACCTCCGTGCTTCTTCATTCGGGGATAAAGCCTTCAAAGATCACGATGCAGCCGTCTGCTTCGGCAGCCTCGAGATCCTCCTGCGATTTAATTGTCCAGCTGACCTCCTGTGCGCCGTATTTTTCGCGGCACAGGCGGACAGCGGGATGGCTGCGGTCTGCATACTTATAGGCAATGAAATCGGGCTTCGTCAGAAAGTTGGAGTAAAGTCCCGCCATGGGGCGGCGCAGCAAAGGGTGCAGGGAAACGCTTTTTTCCTTGGCATAGTTGCAGCTGAGCTGTCCGCGGACGACGTCAGGACGGTGCTTCCGAAGCCATGCCACGGCCTGCGGATGAAAGGACTCCATACAGACTTCGGCAGAGAAACGGTCGACCACCCGGCAGGCGGCCTCCGTGACGGCGGCGGCATTGCCGCCGTCCACTTTGATCTCGAGGATCACGGGTGCTTTTCCCTCAAAGAGGGGCAGCACGTCCTCCAGCAGCGGCGCGTGTTCTTCCGTGCCGAGGATCCCGTAGGTTTGATATTCTTTGCTGCTGAGGGTGTTGGCCTTGCGGTCGATGCCCAGCAGGCGCTTCAGGTTGCTGTCATGAATGACGATGAGCCTGCCGTCGGTGGTCAGATGCACATCCAGCTCGATGCCGAAGCCCAGCGCTGCAGCGCGGCGGAACGCGGGCATGGAGTTTTCGGGAATACCGAGGGAGAGATCGTGCAGCCCGCGGTGGGCATAGCGGTAGGGGCGGAACTTTGCCCAGTCGGCAAAGCTGTTTCTGCAGGAACGGAACATGGGCGCCTCCTGTCAATCCGCGTCTTCCAGTGCTTCGAGACCCTTCTTCGCTTCGGGACGGCTGTCACCGTGCTTGACGAACTGCATGGTCACAAAGGCGAGGGCAACGAAAACGGTGGCGTAGGGGAAGAGGACGGTCATGCCGAGGTTATCCATCAGCAGGCCGGAGATCATGGGGGTGGCGACCTGCGCGGACATGGAAGCGGTGTAGTAGAAGCCGGTATACTTGCCGATGTCGCCGCCGGAGCACATCTCCACGACCATGGGGAAGGAGTTGACGTTGATGGTGGCCCATGCCACGCCTGCCAGTGCGAACATGGCATTCATCAGCATGGTGGGGCTGTCCGCCCGCATGAAGGAGGCCACGAGGAAGGCCGTGCCCAGCATGACGATACCGGCAAGGATGGTCTTCTTTCTGCCCACCTTGGAGGCGATCATGCCCACGGGCAGGTAGGCGATGATGGCGAAGGCCTGTGCGATGATCAGGGTCAGATTGTAGTCCTTATGCAGGATGTTGCTGGCATAGACGGAATATTTGGAGGTCACGGCATTGTAGCCGAAGAACCACAGCACGATGGAGGCCAGCAGGAAGAGCATGGAGGCACGTTCGGAGGCGGAAAGGCGGCGCTTGCCGGTCTCCTTCTGCTCCTCTTCGTTTTCAATGCCGTAGCGGACGCTGTCTTCCTGCATTTCGCGGACGAAGCGGGGCTCCCGCACCTTCAAAAGGAAGATGGCAAGGGCGGTCAGCATCAGCAGCGCCACCACAAGGAAGAAACCGAAATAGGACATCATGGAGTTTTTCACGGAGGAGGTGGCGAATACCATGCCCAGCACCAGCACGAGGATGCCGCCGGCAGAGCCCATCAGATTGATGATGGCGTTGGCCTTGCTGCGCAGGGGCTTCATGGTCACATCGGGCATCAGTGCCACGGCGGGAGAACGGAACGTGGCCATGGAGAGCAGCGTGATAAGCAGCAGGGCGATGAAGAGGATCAGTGTGCTGGGGGCGGCAGAGGTGATATCTCTGGCGCAGGCCTGACGGGCGGGCGTCACATAGGCGGTGTAATCGGGGTTGGTGGAGGTCTTGCCTTCCTTGGTGATCTGGCTGCGGATGGCAACGAATTCTTCCTCGGTGAAGACCTCGGAGAGAACGAAGCGTTCGCCGTCGGGAGAGAGCAGCTCGGCATCGGCCTGCTGCTCATAGATGGCGGTAAGGGCAGCGGGATCGTCGATGGCGGAAACCTCGTTCAGTCGGGAAAGCTGCGCGGCATCCACCAGAGAGAGGCCGATGAAGGCAGCCACGGCCAGCAGCGTGCCGCCGAGGATATAGGGGGTACGCTTGCCGAGCCTGGTGTTGGTCTTGTCGGAAAGGGTGCCGAACAGGGGCAGCATAAACAGGGCGAGGATGTTGTCCAGCGCCATCAGAATGCCGGATACGGTCTGGGAAAGGCCGAATTTGTTGGTGAGGATCAGGGGAATGGTGGTGTCATAGGCCTGCCAGAAGGCGGAAATGAGGAAAAAAGCAAAGCCCACGAGGATCGTACGTTTGTAATTGAGCTTCATGATAAACCTCCCGTAGAATTGTCCCTTCTATTATAATGCACGGAAGGATAAATTTCATCAGCAATTTGAGGATTCGGCAGAAAAACTGGGAATCTTCGCGGCGATGTGTTATAATCGGAAAAAAGGAGGTGGTTCCGTGGAATGGAAGGTATTGCCGCAGCGGCTGCTGCCGTGGTACGAAGGGCATAAAAGAGATCTGCCGTGGCGGCAGGACAGAGAGCCCTACCATGTCTGGCTGTCGGAGATCATGCTGCAGCAGACGAGAGTGGAGGCCGTCCGCGGATACTACCTGCGGTTTCTGGATGCGCTGCCCGATATCGCGGCGCTGGCAGCCTGTGACGAGGAGCGGCTCTATAAGCTGTGGGAAGGGCTGGGCTATTATTCCCGCGTGCGCAATCTGCAAAAGGCCGCGAGGGTCATCATGGAGCAGCACGGCGGCGAATTCCCGCGGGACTACGCGGCCATCCGCGCGCTGCCGGGCATCGGCGATTATACGGCCGGCGCTGTTTCCTCCATCTGCTTTGACCGCCCCGAACCGGCGGTGGACGGCAATGTGCTGCGGGTCATTACCCGCGTGCTGGCAATGGATGCGCCCATCACCAAACCGCAGACCAAAAAGGATATCACGGAGCGGCTGCGGGAGGTCTATCCCGCGGGACGGTGCGGCGACTTCACGCAGGCGCTGATGGAGCTGGGCGCCACGGTCTGCCTGCCCAACGGCGCGCCGAATTGCGATGCGTGTCCGCTTTCCGACCTGTGCCGTTCGCGGGAAGGGGAGCTTTGGAAAAAGATCCCCGTGAAGGAAAAGAAGAAGGAACGGCGGACGGAAGAGAAGACGGTCTTCCTGCTGCGCTGCGAGGGGAAGCTGGCGGTGCGGAAGCGGGATGACCGCGGTCTGCTGGCAGGACTTTGGGAATTCCCCAACACAGAAGGCACTTCCAATGCGCAGCAGGTGCTGGAGCAGGCTGCCGCATGGGGCTGCAAACCGAAGGAACTGATCAAATCCGTGGGCAGGCAGCATATCTTCACCCATATCGAGTGGAGAATGACAGGCTATCTCATCGAATGCGGCGTCTGCGCCGAAGGCTTCCTTTGGGCGGATGAAGCCGCGCTGGACAGAATCTATTCGCTGCCCACGGCCTTCCGCCAGTTTTTGGAAAGCATATAAAGAACGCATCTGCAGATATTACTGCAGATGCGTTTTGTTATGCAGAAACGAGGAACAGTGCTTTGATTTTCTTCCCGTATCGACGGAAAATGAAACGGATCGATCTCCATAGCAGCATGAGGAGCAGGGACACCGCAATAGAAGCTGCCAAAAAAACAAGCATCAGCTTGCGATAGCCCAGACTTTTCGGAAGCCATATGCGGAGGAAAAACTGGATCCAGCGATGGTTTAAATAGATGACAAGGCTAAATTCACCAAGGAAAGAAAAGAACTTGCCGCTCAGAGCGGGCCAGTTGCACTGCCAAAACGCAAGACATACGAAAATGGCGATCATCAGACAAAGTGCCGCATCCATTCCTTTCACATTTCCGACATGGCAGAGATAGAACACCGAACCGAACCCTGCTACAACAGAGATGCCGATGAGGATCTGCGTGAGCGGTGTGACCGAAAGCCTTCGAAGATAGGACACGGCAGTATGGCATACAATGCCGAGAGAAAGCTCCGCAATGGCGCGGAGAAGCTGGCCGTTCAGGAGCATCGGCGTATCCCCATAGCGGTTGATCCCGCCGAACCGCATGCTTAAATACCCTAGCAGAAGGAAGGCCAGCAGCGGGGCAGCGATGTGCGTGAAGGTCTCATAGTACTTACGGAGCAGCGGATAGAGGATCAGCATCGCAAACAGCATGGCGGAGAGATACCAGGAAGCACTTACCACCAGAATACCCTTAACGCCGGTAGAGCCCAGAAACAGGAGATCCCATAAGCCGGTCAGAAGTACCTGCGCACGGATCTTTTCCTTGATGATCATAAAGGCAATGCAGCCGATTGCCGCCATAACATAGTAGGGCAGAAACCGCTTCCACTTGCTCCAAAGGAAATGAAGGGTTTCTTTGCCGGGATGGTCAAAGGGAACATCCTGCAGCTTGGCGGCAGACTGTGCCATCAGATAGCCGGAAACGATAAAGAAGAATTCCACGGCGATAAAGCCCATTTTGGGAAACAAGGCACCGTTGCCTCCGCCCAGATTTCTGCCGTGGTAGAAGACGATCATGATGGAAAAAAGGAGACGAAGGATCTCGATGAGGCCGTTTCTTCCGCGGGATGTGTTGTTCATATGATTGATTGCTCCGATCGTGTTTTATCAGCTATAACAATTATAGCAATGAGCGCACATGGATGTCAACACGGGGGTGTGACGGTACGGCTTTAGATAAAGCAAAAGGACAGAGAACGGTTGTTCTCTGCCCTTTTCAGTTGATTCAGAAATCAGCGGGGGAATTCATCATCGGTGGTCTTGCTGCTGTCGGTCTGGGGCTTCTTGCCGACCTTGCGGGAAAGGCGAACCTTCCGCAGCTTGCGGATCAGGAGGACGGCAGCGGTGATGATGATGGCCCAAACGACCAGAGCGGGCAGGGATTCGGCGAACCACAGGATGAAGTTCTGCACACCGCGGACAAAGTATCTCCAGCCGTCGGCGAAGGCGTCAGCCAGCTTTTCACCGAAGGTGCGGGTGACGGGAACGGTGGGCGTGTAGACATTGACTTCCCAAAGCTCGATGTCCACGGTGGAGTAGGCGATGCGGCGGTCCCAGTTGTTCAGCTGCCGCTGATAGCTTTCGATCTCATAGGTCACCTCTGCCAGCCGTGCTTCCAGCGCGATCAGGCTTTCCAGATCACCGGTCTGCTCCATCATGACCATCAGCCGCTCTTCCTGCGTACGAAGACTGTCCAGACGGGCCTCGGTATCGGTGTAGGAAGAGGTGATGTTCTCCGCGTTGCGGTAGGTGGAGGTCACATTGCCGGCATTGCCGCTTTCGGTGAGGAAGGTCTCAAAATGCTCGGTGGGGATGGAGATGGTGTACCAAGCGCGGCGGTTGATCACCTCGGTGGTGCCGTCATTGTTGTAGACGGTATCGCCGTTGATGGTGGAGGACTGGATGTAGCCGCCGTAGGTGCTGATCAGCGTGTCGATGGTGGCAACGGTGCGGTCAAATTCCGTGCTTTCCATGCTGAGAGAGGCAGAGTAGATGATCTTTTCCGCCATGGTCTGCGTGGTGGCGGAGGCGGAGTTTCCGCTGCCGGGATCGGGAGCGGGTTCTTCCATGGACACTTCCATTTCGACGGATTCTTCCGTGACGGCGTCGTACCAGCCGTCTTCCATGGGTTCCATGGGCGCGGCTTCGGCGGCAGGGGCATCGAATCTGTCATAGGCCATATCCTCGGCAGGCGCCATGGATTTTGCTCCGCAGGCGGTCAGCGAAAGCAGCATGATGAGAGCAAGCAGAACAGCAACGGTTTTTTTCATGGTGTTTTCCTCCTTTGTAATGTCGGGTGGTCGGCCCGAAAATATTTCCTTCTATTTTTTAAGACGCAAAAGCGGCTGCGCGGTTACAGAAAAAGGAAAAAATTCATGCCTGTTCCGTGAGAAACAGACATGGAGGCTTCAGAGATCGGCGGCACAGGCCGTCAGGGCGGAAATCTCATAGGCGGTGCGCTGTTCCCGTCCGGTATCCAGTTGTTTGATGTAGGCTCGGCTTTGCAGCCGTCCCGTCAGACGGATGACGGAACCGACGGGCAGCCGGGAAAGCTCCGCGGCCGTCCTGCCCCATGCGATGCAGGGCAGATAGTCGGAGCGGTTGTAGGGGCGGTTGACCGCCAGCATCAGATCGCAGATCTCTCTCCCCAGCGGCGTCCTGCGGAAGACCGGCTCGCGGCAGATGGTGCCCAGCAGGATCACATCGTTGGCGGGCGGACAGGACGTGACCTCAATGGACTCCGCGAACACGGAGATCACCAGCTTGCGCCCCTGTTCTGTTTTGCGGTTGAAGGAGCGGATCTGTCCCGTGACCCGCAGCCGTTCGCCTTCCTGCAGGCCGCATTCCGCCATCACCTGCTCCGCAGCCAGGATCGGCAGCGTATCGGTCGTGCCGGAAAGGCGCTCCACCTCCAAAGGAAAGGTATAAAACCGCTTTCCGTGATTCTCATGAGAATACACAGGCGGCGAACCCAGCGTTCCGCAGAGTATGATCTGATTGACGATTTGATCCATTCTCCCACCTCACCATGTAAGTCGTTATGGGAGAATATATTCACGCGAAGGGGCAAAGATGCAGGCTGTCCCGCGGGTCGGCTTAAACTTCTTCTGCCTGCAGCTGCTGGTGACGGAAATGGGTCTTATGCAGGGATGCCACGATCAGTTCCACACCGAGGATGCGGACATGGACGGTAAAATGGCTGACGGGATGCATCAGCAGCAGAACGGAAAGCACCAGCGTGGCAACGGTCTCGATGCCCAGCAGCAGCCACTTTTTTCTGTGGGTAATATTGTGGAGCAGCTCTGTCAGGTCTTCTACACCGAAATAGATGCCGAAAACGCCCCATGCGATGCCCAAAAGGGTGATGCAGGATTCATGGTCATGCTGCAGCAGCACCACGACGGCGCAGATCACCAGCGTCAGCGCGATGGCGCTGTTGTGGGTATCGAGGCTGGCATATTCCTTGTGGTAGATGGCGTGTCCCATCATCAGCAATCCGAAAACCAGCATGGCGCCGCCCACCAGCCAGCCGGCATAGTCGGTGATATAGGGGGCGAGGCAGAGCAGCAGCAGACCCGCGACGGGGAATGCGATGGCTTCGATGAGGTGGTCGATCTTCAGCAGCCAGGCGGGGATCAGCAGCTTGTGTTTACTTCTTGATTTTTCGTGTTTGCTTGCCATGGGCGTCTCCTTTGTTTCTCTGTCGGGAAGCGTTGGACTTCGGGGCGGAACGGACGGACGGGGACGTTTTCTTTGCGGAAGGCTTCTTTTGCGGAAGGGCGGACTGCTTTTTGGCAGTGCTGCCCTGCGGCGGACGGATCAGGCATTCTTTGCCGTGACCGATGAGATCGGTGCGGCCTGCCAGCTCCAGTGCTTCGCGGATGAGGGCATAATTCTTGGGGTCGCGGTACTGGATCAGCGCCCGCTGCATGGCCTTTTCGTGGGGGTTCTTGGGAACATTGACCGGCTTCTTCGTTCTGGGATCGAGGCCGGTGTAGTACATACAGGTGGAGATGGTAGAGGGCGTGGGATAGAAATCCTGCACCTGCTCCGGCATATAGCCGAGGTCGCGGACATATTCTGCCAGCTCCACGGCCTCCTTCATGGTGCAGCCGGGATGGGAGGACATGAGGTAGGGAACCACAAACTGCTCCATCCGCATGGCCTGGTTCAGCTTTTTGTATTTCTCCACGAACTTGAGGTAGACCTCGTGCCGCGGCTTGCCCATCATGGCAAGGACGGGAGCGGAAACATGCTCCGGCGCCACCTTCAGCTGACCGGAAATGTGGTATTTGACCAGTTCACGGAAAAAGGCATCGTTCTTGTCCGCCAGCAGATAGTCGAAGCGGATGCCGCTGCGGATGAAGACCTTTTTGACGCCCGGCAGCGCCCGCAGCTTCCGCAGCAGCGCGAGATAGTCGCTGTGGTCTGCGATCATGTTGGCGCAGGGCTTGGGGAAGAGGCATTGCTTGTTGGGGCAGACGCCGTGCTTCAGCTGCTTCTGGCAGGCAGGCTGACGGAAATTGGCCGTCGGGCCGCCCACGTCGTTGATGTAACCTTTAAACTCCTTGTCCTTCGTCATCAGCAGCGCTTCGGCTACGATGGAATCGTGGCTGCGGGTCTGCACGATGCGGCCCTGATGGAAGGTGAGGGCGCAGAAGCTGCAGCCGCCGAAGCAGCCGCGGTTGGAAACGAGGCTGAAGCGCACCTCCTGAATGGCGGGAACACCGCCTGCCTTTTCATAGGAGGGATGGTAGGTGCGCATATAGGGCAGGGCATAGACCGCGTCCATCTCCTGCTGAGAGAGGGGCTTCTGCGGGGGATTCTGAATGATGAATTCCTTCTCTCCGTAGGGCTCGATGAGTCCCTTGCCGGAGAAGGGGTCGGTGCTGCAGTACTGGGTATAAAAGCTTTTGGCATAGGCTGCCTTGCTCTTCTGCAGAACGGCATAGTCGGGAAGGGTGACATAATCCGGGAAAGCCTCGGTGCTGCGGACGCGGAAGACCGTGCCGTCGATGTAGGTGATCTCCTCGGGCAGCAGACCGCTGTTGAGAGCGTCGGCTACCTCGCGGATGGCCCGTTCGCCCATGCCGTAGAGCAGCAGGTCGGCCTGTGCATCCAGCAGGATGGAACGCTTGAGCTTATCGCTCCAGTAGTCATAGTGGCAGAGCCTGCGCAGGCTGGCTTCGATGCCGCCGATGATGATGGGGATGTTCTTGTAGGTCTGGCGGATCAGATTGCAGTAGACCACCGTGGCATAGTCGGGGCGTTTGCCCATAACGCCGCCGGGGGTAAAGGCATCGGTCTTGCGGCGATGCTTGGAAACGGAATAATGGTTGACCATGGAGTCCATGTTGCCGCCCGAAACCAGAAAGCCCAGCCGCGGTTCGCCCAAAACGGAGATAGAAGCGGGATCCTTCCAGCCCGGCTGGGAGATAATGCCCACCTTGTAGCCCGCCGATTCCAGCACACGGGAGATGATGGCATGACCGAAGGAGGGGTGATCCACATAGGCATCCCCGATGATATAAACGAAGTCGCACTGCTGCCAGCCGCGGCGCTTCATGTCTTTTTTGGAAACAGGTAAAAAATCATGCATGGCTTTCATCCTCTTTTCTGTTTCAGTATAACAGAAAGCGGGGGGAAAGAAAAGAAAAAACTATCAACCGAGTGAGAACATCCCCAAAATCAGAAGAAACTGAAAAGCCCCCTCGTCAGAGGGGGCTTTTCGGGTTGCAGATCACGATCTGTTTGTCATTCTGAGGAGCGGAGCGACGAAGAATCTCCGGCATTTCATTGTGCAATATCCCGGGAGGTGCGTTAATTGACGGAAACGCTGTCGTAGACCTCCTGTAGGCGGTGGGGATAGTCGGTCATGATGCCGTCGGCGCCGATGTCGATCAGATGGCGCATCTCCTCCGGCTCATTGATCGTCCAGTAGTGGACGGCCAGATTGCTGCGGTGGGCGGCACGGGTAAAGCCCCTGGTGGCGAGGTCAAAGCCGTACTGCTCCGTGGGCAGCTGGAAGACGCACATCTCATCGGGGAAGAAGAGATCCAGCCCCAAAAGCTGCAGCACGAAGAAGGCGGTGGCGCTGTCATAGGCGGGGGAGTACATGAAGCAGTCCGGCACGCGTCCTTCCCGCTGCAGCGCCTGAAACGCGTCATAGATCTCCTCATGGAAGCTGGCCAGCACCACGCGGTCAAAGGCATCGTACTGCTCCAGCAGGCGCAGGATCTCTTCCAGCGCACGCAGGCCTGTCTCGCCCTTCTGCTTGATCTCCACATTGATGCGGCTTTCCGGGAAGGCCACCAGCAGATCTTCCAGCGTGGTGGCGAGGAAGACCGTTTCGTGACGGGGCGAAACGCCGTCGGGATAGATCACATCGGTGGGATACTTTTCCTTGCCGCTGTCATCGGTAAAATGCTTTCTCTCGCCCGAAAGGCTGCCGTCCTCGGTGGGATTGGTGTAGCCGAAGTCCACCTCCTGCGCCATCAGATCGCTGTAGTTCCAGTCGGCAATGGCGCCGGTCACATTGGTCTTGCGGTCCAGGGTGGTGTCGTGGGAAAGGAGGATGACGCCGTCCTTGGTGATGGAAACGTCCGTCTCCATCATCACGCGGGGATCCACACTGTAGGCATTGTAGAAGGCCTCCAGCGTATTATCGGGGAATTCGCGGTTGCCGCCGCCATGGGCGATGAGAATGGGCAGGTCGCCCTCTTTCCGCATGGCATTGGTGCCGCTGTAGTTTTTGCTGCGGGGGAAAACGGCCAGAACTGCCCAAAGGAGCAGAACGGCGGCAAGAATGATCAGAAATACTTTTGTACCTTTTTTCATGGTTACGCCTTTCCCGTGGAACCGAATCCGCCGCGGTCTTTTCCTTCCAGCTCCTCGCATTCTGTGAAGCGCAGCTTCGGCTGATTCTCCATGATGCGGAACTGGGCGATGCGGTCGTTGACCTCGATGACGGTATCCCGCAGGGCATAGACCTGCATCTTCCATTCATCGTTGGAGCCGCAGTAGGAATTGTCGATGATGCCCATGGAATTGGGCTGGATCACGCCCCAAGTCTTGAAGGTAGAGGAGCGGGGCATCAGATGGGCTTCGTAGCCCTCGGGCAGCTGCATGGCAACGCCCAGCGGGATGAGGGCAAATTCTCCTGCCTTCAGTTCGGTGCGACGGGCGCAGCGCAGGTCGATCCAGTCGGATTTGCCGTCGATGTAGCAGAGCTTGTCGATCTCTTTGGAGAGATAGCGGATCTTGATCTCTTTCATAAGGGCTTCCTTTCTTTGAAAACGGCACGGAACGCAGCGCGCATTCCGTGCCGAAGGGTGTCAGTTCTTTTTGCCCAGCTTGGCGAACCAGGGGAAGGTCAGCGGCCATACGGCGCCGGCCACAAAGACCATCAGACCGTAGCGGATGGCGGTGGCGGGATGCTCGGACATCACGAGATGCAGCAGGGGCTTCAGACCGGACTTCACGCCCATGCAGATGCCGAGACCGAGGACGACCTTGAGGATCTGCGCCCACCAGACGGCCTTCACCTCGAAGTGGAGATACTTTTCGTCGATGGCACGGGCGGCCAGCAGACCGATCAGAGCGCCCAGCAGGGTATAGGCGGTCTTGGTGCCGGAATGGAGGTTGTGCGGATCAATGTCGGCGGGGAAGGAATGGAAGGTCACATAGCTCCAGTAGAGCAGATTCACCAGCACCATGATCAGCAGGATGGAGGTCATCAGTCTGGGCGTGTCGTCGGTGCGCTTCATGATGGGGTAGAAGAGTCCCGCAATGACCAGCGCCATGATAAAGGCCACGCCCACATCCAGCGGGGTATGAACGCCCAGGTACATTCTGGAGAGGGGAACGAGGATGATCAGCGCGACGGATACGATGCGGATCCATTTTTCCTTGGTGGAAAGGAACAGGCAGGTCATGGTGCCGACGGAGTTCTGCGTGTGACCCGAGGGGAAGGAATAGCCGGAGGCGGCTTCCCTCGCGCTCTCCACGATGGTAAACGTGGGATCCTGTACCCAGGGACGCGGGATGCGGAAGGCGAGCTTCATAAACTGGTTGAGGATCGTGCCGAAGAAACCGACGATCAGGATATAATAGCCGGTACGCTTGTTGATGCACCAGAAGATGGTGATCGCGATGGCCATGAAGAAGATCTCATCACCGCCGTAGGTGACGATGGACATAATGGCGTCCAGCACCGGATTCCGGATGCTTTCCAAAAAACGAAGAAATGCCATGGTCAGACTCCTTTTCTGAGATTTCTTTCAGTATAGCAGATGTTCCTGCCAAAGAAAAGGAGAATTTCACCGTTTCGGTCGGAATCGTGGAAAGTTTTCCGCGAAACCTTGCTTTTCCGTTAAAACCACTTATAATAAGAAAGATAGTTTGAAACCGTCCGGGAAGGAGTATCCTTTATGTTTCGCAGTATGCCCCGCGTGATCTACAAAAACAATCAGATCGTCAATGTGGTCTGTCAGCTTCGCTTCCCCGCGATCCTGTCCATCGGCACAAAGGCGCCGGACGATTTTCAGGAGGCTGTCCGCAGGGACTTTCCCCGCTATGAAACAAAGAAGGAACTGCCCGCCCCGAAGATCGTCAACCGCGGCGGTGTGATCAGCGCGGAAAAGCAGGGGCCTGTCACAAACCATTGCTTCCTCAGCGAGGACGGCGAATGGCAGATCAATCTGACGGACACCTTTATCGCCCTCTCCTCCCTTTCTTATACGGACTGGGAGACCTTCGCGGGCAGACTGGACCGCGTGCTGGCGGAATTCTCCCGCATCTATGAACCGGCATGGTTCGAACGGGTCGGTCTGCGCTATGTCAACGCCTTCTCGAAGGACGAGCTGGGGCTGCAGGAGCGCAGCTGGAACGAGCTGCTGCAGCCTGCCTTTGTGGGGCTTCTGGACGAGGAGGATGTGCAGGACGGCGACTTCCTCCGCTGCACGCAGGATGTGGAGATGAAGGCCCGCGGCGGCTGCCGTGTCCGCATCCATACCGGCCCCGGCATGATCCGCCGCAGAGCCGTGCAGGAAAAGACGGCGCGCTTCATTCTGGATCTGGATGTCTATATGGCGGGCAAGGTGCAGCCTGCCTATCTCACCGGCGCACTGCAGACCGTCCATCTCAATGCGGATACCATCTTCCGCAATGCCATTACAGAAGAGCTTCATGATGCCATGGAGCCGCAATAACCACAGGAGACAGAACATGGAACTGAACAAAATGTATGAGACCCTCGGCATCAGCCGTGAGGTTTATGACTACGGTGAGCGGGTGCTGAAGAGCCTCCGCGAACGCTTCGACGCCATTGATCAGATGGCGGAGTACAATCAGGCGAAGGTGCTGCATGCCATGCAGAAGAACCGCGTGGATGCCAACTGCTTCGCGCAGACCACGGGCTACGGCTACAATGACGTGGGCCGTGACCGTCTGGAGCAGGTCTATGCCGATTGCTTCCATACGGAGGCAGCCCTGGTCCGTCCGCAGATCACCTGCGGTACCCATGCGCTGGCGGTGGCGCTTTCCGCCAACCTGCGCCCCGGCGATGAGCTGCTCTCTCCCGTGGGCAAGCCCTATGATACCCTGGAAGAGGTCATCGGCATCCGCGAATCCCGCTGCTCGCTGGCGGAATTCGGCATCACCTACCGTCAGGTCGACCTGCTGGAGGATGGCACCTTCGACTATGAAGGCATCCGCAAGGCCATCCATGAGAAGACCAAGCTGATCACCATCCAGCGTTCCAAGGGCTATGCCACC
>JAFSHY010000151.1 GCA_017440065.1 Oscillospiraceae bacterium
GGCAGAACTTGTGAAACGGCTGCAGCGCGGTGACCTTTCCGCGCTGGAGGCGGTCATAGACCGGTATACGCCCTATGTGTCCGCCGTGATCCGCAATCAGCTTCGCTCGTTTTCCCGCCGCGAGGATGTGGAGGAACTGACGGCCGATGTCTTTACCGCGCTCTGGAAGCACCGCAGCCGCCTGACCACCGATCATCTGCGCAGCTTTCTCGGCACCGCGGCCCGAAACCGCGCCCGCAGCTTTCTGCGCAGCCTCGGTTCTCCGCCGCTTGATTTGGAGGATGCAGTCCTTCTCACCGACGCGCAGGCAGAGCGTTTCTCCGACCGCACCGAATTAAAGGCGGCGCTGCAGACCGCTTTGGATGCCCTGCATGAAACAGACCGCGAGATCCTGCTGCGCTATTATTTCTACGGCGAAACCGTAGCAGAGATTGCCGAACGGCTCTCGTTCAAAGCAGAAACCGTCAAGTCCCGTCTGCGGCGCGGCAGAGAGAAGCTGAAACAAAAACTGGGAGGCGAAATGCCATGAATGTAACCATCAAAGACCTAATGGATGTGCTGGACGCGCCGGATCTGGAGATCCGTGAGGACAGCGAAGCCTCCTGCGCACACATCAAGGAGGTTGTTATGAAGAACATCACCACAAGAAAAACCGTTCGCCGTACGCTGGGCTGGGTTTCCGCCCTCGCGGCCGTGCTGGTACTCTCCGTCCTTGTCCTGGCAGGAACCGGTGAACGGGCCGGCTTTGCCCTGCTGGACGGGATGACGGCGGAAGAAGAGGCGCAGTTCCGCAGCGACCATGAGCGGGGCTTTGCCGATTCCTCCGTTTCCGCAGACGGCACAGTCCGCTACTACGACATCCACGGCAACGTGATCTTTGAAGGCACAAAAAAAGAAGCCGCCGCCTATGAAGCCAAGCGGGCAGCGCTTCATCTGGCACGGCTGGAAGAGTCCACCGACCTTGTCGATTTCAGCGCCATGACGCTGACTCCCGTATCTGCCGCAGAAGTTCCCGTAAATCAGGACGGTGGTATTCCCGATTTTCTGATCTCCAACGGGCATTTGGCCATCTTCACGCAGGAAGACGGCACGGGATGGAAACTGGAAGAAGGCAGTACCGCCGGGCTGCACTTTGTATCCGAATCGCCCTGCTATGCCGTATTTTATCTGATCGGCGAAGACGGGCAGGTGTTGGAAGAAGCTTTGGATCTGGGCAGGTCGGCTGAACCGGAATGGGAAACCGAGATCCCCACAGACGGAACCTATTATTTTGCAGTTATGTACACAAGTGCGTCCTCCGACGCCTTCACCGGCGGTACGCTTTCTTTCCAGTAAGCAGCGAAACGCAGATACGTTCCATCCTGTCATTCTGAGGAGCGGAGTGACGAAGAATCTCCGTCCTTCCGGTCACTGTAGCGTGGAAAATTCTTCCTTACGTTCCGAATGCCACAGACACAATGGGAAACCCGCAGGAAACAGCTGTTTCCTGCGGGTGCGTTTTTATTCCAGTTCGTCCAGATTGAGGCGGAAGCTATCGAGGCAATGCTCCATAAAATACGTGAGGCAGGGCAGCTCCGTTTCCCGCAGTGCCTGCTCCGTCTGTCTGGCGGCGGACTCAAATTCCAGATTGCCGGCCTTCAGCTCCTCAATGCACTTGATATGCGCCGAAAGCTTATCCGCCGCCTTGACGATAGGAGCGGTGGTGGGATCGCTTTCAAAGAGCAGCGGCTCGTAGCTCTTTTTCAGCTGCGGCGGCAGCATCTCCAGCAGCTTTTCGCAGGAGAAACGCTCCACCTGCTTGTAAGCCGAGCGGATCCGGGGATTATAATACTTGATGGGCGTGGGCAGGTCGCCCGTGAGGATCTCCGAGGCGTCATGGAACAGGGCAGCGGAGGCGCAGGCATCGGGGTCGGCGTTGCCGCCGAGGATATCGCGGTCGATGGAGGCCAGCGCATGCGCCAGCACCGCCACCATATGGCTGTGCTCCTGAATATTTTCGGAGAAAGTATTGCGCATCAGACCCCAGCGGGTAATATAACGCATGCGGGAAATGAGCGCGTAAAAACGGTACTGCATATCGGTTCCTCCCAAGGGACTTTTTCTTTTTTGCCATTGTATCACATTCTCCGCCATAAGGAAATGAAAAAATGCATTTCACGCCATTCCTGTTGCCTTTTTGATGCTTTTGTGGTATTTTATAAGGTAGCAAAAAATTGCTGAATTTCTTACGGGAGGTATTGCATGAAACGGCTCGTTTTTCTGTTTTTTCTTGTTTTCACGGCTGCGCTCTGCTGCATTTCCGTTTCTGCCGCTGATCCCGTTGTGACGGATATGGACGTTCAGTGCGTGGTGGATAAGAACGGCAACTGCGAGATCACCGCCACCCTCGACGTTTACTTTGAAGATCCCTCCGGCAAGGTGCGCATCCCCATCGGCGAAAACGTGAAAAATGTCCGCGCCCCGGGCTACCGCGCCACCCGCGAAAGCGAAGGCGACACCACATGGCTGGTGCTCCGCGGCAGCGACGGCACCGTGGGCAGCCGCACCATCGTGCTGACCTATAAGATGCAGCACAATGTTTCCTACACCGATGACAATGCCCAGCTGCTGAAGCTGGAGCTGCGCAGTCCCTTCTGGGAATGGAGGGTGCAGAATTTCACCTTCTCCATCGTGATGCCCGCCCCCTTTGAAGCCATTCCCGTCTACAAAAGCGGCTACTACGGCGAGGATATCGTCGTGACCGACACCGTGACGGAGCAGGGGCTGGAAGGTACCGTGGTCAACGGTCTTCTCGACCTGGAATCCGTTTCTGTGGAGATGATCCTGCCCAAGGGCTATTTCCGCGTGCGCCATATGCAGGGCGGCACAGCGCAGTTTATCGACATCGTGATGATCGTGCTGGCTTCCGCCGCTGCGCTCTACTGGTTCTTCTTCCTGCGCAATCCCATCCTGCGCGTGCCCGAACGCAAAGCCGCGCCCGACGGCATTTCCGCCTGGGAATTCCCCTATGTATCCGGCGGCGGACGGCAGGATCCCACCCTGCTGCTGATCGAATGGGCCAACCTCGGCTATATCACCATCCATGTGGACAGTCATGGCCGTGTGACCCTCAAAAAGCGCATCCCCATGTCCAACGAGCGGAAGGTCTACGAATGCAATGCCTTCGAGGCGCTGTTCTTCCGCGGCAATACCTGCGCCGGTGATACGCCGCAGTGCCGTAAGCTGGGCAGGCTGGCCGCCAAGGGCTCCTGCATGTACTGGAACAAGCGCCTGTTCTCCCCCAAGAGCGGCAACACGCTGCTGCCCGAGGTGCTTTCTGCCGCTGCCTTTGCTCTGCTTTGGTTCCGCGCCATGGACTTTATCCTGCCTCCGTGGGCGCTGCGTCTGGTGCTGATGCTCCCTGCTCTGATCCTCGGCTATCCCGCGGCAAGAAAGCTGCAGGGGGCCATCCACGATCTGCTGCAGAAGGCGCCCGATCCCAAGGTCGCGCCCGCCCTCGGCATCCTTCTTGTGACCGTCCTGCTGACCATCCTCAGCAACAGCTGGGGCATCACACTGCTGATCCTGCTGATGCAGTATCTGGCGGAGCTGGCCTGCGGCAGAGGCGGCAAGCGCACCGCCGACGGCATGGAACGCATCGCGCAGATCCGTGGATTCCGCCGCCATCTGAATCGCATGACGACCCACCAGCTGCAGCTGCTGCTGAATCAGAACAACCAGTATTTCTATGAAATGCTGCCCTACGCGGAAGCTTTGGGCATCGGCAAACGCTTCGCCAAGAAGTTCGCGCAGATCCGCCTGGAGCCCTGCGCATGGCTCAATGACGGCCGTAACCCCAGCCGAACCGCCCTCAATTTCTATGCCGACTTCAAGATCCTGCTGCGCCGCATGCGCGGACGACCCGGAAAGTAAACGGTGCGCCCATGGCAAATTTTGACAGGCTGGCGGAGCTGGGCAAGCCCATCTTCCTGCGGCACGATCAGACCGCGCTGCTGCGCAAATACCGGCTGGAGGCCGATGCGGGCGCCATTTACGTCCGCTATTGCGGCGAGCGCTATGCCATCGACCGTCTGACTGCCAATGTGACCGCTTCGGACGGCACGGCAGCCGGCCCTGCCGTGACCCTTACCGTCTTTGATATGCTCTGCCATACGGAGCAGGCCTTTGCGCCGGTCGGAGAATGGCGCACCACCAATATGCTGCCGGGCTGCGGACAGAGCAATCCCGACGATACGCTGCTGAACAGGCGGCTGACCGCCCGCTTTGAGGAAAACACGGAGGCGATTCGTGAAGCCTGCCGCCGTTTGGGCGGAAAGCCCTTCCCTGTGGGCGATGTGGCGTGGGAGCTGCCCGTCTTTGATTGGTTTTCCGTCGTCTTCCAGTTCTGGCTGGGCGATGAGGAATTCCCCTCTGCCGTGCGCTTCCTCTGGGACAAAAGCACGCTGCAGTACCTCCATTACGAAACGCTCTATTACATTATGGGGCATATCCTGCAAACACTGGACAGCATGATATGAACAGAACACCCCTGCGGGTCTCCCGCAGGGGGCTATTTTTGCCTTGTTGCCCTCTCCGTCCTCGCTGTGCGAGGCCACCTCTCCCACAGGGAGAGGCAAGGACGATATCGAAGCCCGGGAGATTCCTCCCTTTCGCTCAGAATGAATAAACCGACCGGATCATCTGTGTAGGGAACAGATTCATCCATTCCGCGGCAGGTTTTTCTTGACCTTTTCTTCCGCATATGATACTATAATAACAAGAATAATTCTTATTTTAGGAGTAACTGTCATGACAAAAGAAGAACTGAAGCTTCGGTTACAGCAAGAGCGGTATGTTTGCAGCGATGAGCTGGTGACCACCCTGTATGTTTCTCTGCTGCTGGGGCGTCCGCTGCTGATCGAGGGCGCTGCCGGTGTGGGCAAGACCGAGATCGCCAAGGTAATGGCCAAGGCGCTGGATCGGGAGCTCGTGCGCCTGCAGTGCTATGAGGGTCTGGACGAGAGCAAGGCGCTCTACGAATGGAACTATCAGAAGCAGCTGCTCTCCATTCAGGTGAACATGGGCAGCCGCAGTTCCGACGAGCTGACCCGCTCCCTTTTCAGCGATGAATATTTGCTGGAGCGCCCACTCCTCAAGTCCATCCGCTCCGAGCAGCCTGTGGTGCTGCTGATCGACGAGATCGACAAGGCGGACGAGGAATTTGAAGCCTTCCTGCTGGAGCTGCTCTCCGAGCAGCAGGTCACCGTGCCGGAGATCGGCACGATCCGCTCCCGCACCACGCCTTTCGTGGTGCTGACCAGCAACCATGCCCGTCCGCTTTCCGAGGCGCTGCGCCGCCGCTGCGCCTACCTCTACATCGACTACCCCGACATCGACAAGGAAGTGGCCATCATTGAGGCCAAGCTGCCCGAGGTCAATGCCCGTCTGGCGCTGCAGGTGGCGGAAGCGATCCACACCCTGCGGGAAAACGATCAGATCCTCAAAAAGCCCTCCATTGCGGAAACGCTGGACTGGGTGGCGGCTCTGAACGCACTGGGCATGAAAGAACTGACCGCGGAAGGTCTGCGGCAGACGATGGGCTTTGTGCTGAAAAACAACGAGGATATGGAGGAAGCCGCCCATGACGAAGCCCTCTTCGCCGGTCTATCTTGAAAAACTGACGGAGTTTTCCCGCCTGCTGCGGCGGGAAGGCATGACCGTGGGTGTGCAGGAGATCTCCGATGCCGCGGAGCTGCTCTCTGCCATCGGCTTTTCTGACCGCGAGACCGTCCGCACCGCCCTGCAGACCGTCTTTGCCAAATCCCGCAATGAGCAGGCCGCCTTCTGCCGCGTCTTTGACGCCTACTTCGTGGACGAAGAAAGGAAAAAAGCCTCTGCCCGCGCCATGCAGGAAGCAGAGGAAGAGCTGGCGCGCCGACGCGCAGCCATGGACGAGGAGCTGACCTTCCAGGGAAAGCCCATCGAGGTGCGGGAGGATCTCAAGGAGGTCTACCTCACCATGCCCGAGGAGGAACGGGAAAAGCTCAAAAAGCGCATCGACCGCTACCGCGACAATGCCGACCGCGCACCCGGACTTTACGATAACTTTATCCAGTCCATCTTCCTCAAAACGCTGCTGGAGCAGCAGATGATGGCAGAGGATGCCGCCACCGGCAATGCGGATGACCCCGACGCCGACCTGCTCTACCGCGAGATCTCCAGCTTTCAGGAATCGGACATCCCCAAGGCGGTGGCGCTGATCCAGCGCATCGCCCAGCAGCTTTCCGGCGAACTGACCGCCAAGCGCCGCCGCGGCGGACACAGCGGTGTGCTGGATTTCCGCGCCACCATCCGCAGAGGTCTGCAGACCGGCGGCGCGCTGACTGACCTGCGCTATAAGAAAAAGCGCATGCGCCGCCGCAGGCTGGTGCTGCTCTGCGATGTTTCCGGCTCGATGATGCAGTTTTCCGAATTCGTCCTGCAGTTTATGAAATCCCTCTCCGATGCCGCGGAAAGCAGCCGCATCTTCGTCTTCTCCGAAGAGCTGCGGGAGGTGGATCCCTTCGCCCTGCAAAATCTGGACGGCTTCCGCCACTATGTGCGCCATTCCGGCCTGTTCGGCCGCGGCACGGATCTGGGGCGGCGCGCTGGATCAGCTCTGCTCCGTCCGTCCCTCCGTATTCGGCCCGTCCACCATTCTTCTGGTGCTCTCCGATGCCAAGACCGTCGACCTCGCCCACGCCGAACGGGCGCTGCTGCGGGCCAAGGCCAAGGCGGGCAAGGTGGTCTTCCTTAACCCCATCCCGGAGCGGAAATGGCCGTACCTCAAGGGCTGCCAGTCCCTCTCCTCGCTGACCTCCATGCTCTCCTGCTCCACGCTGGACGAGCTGACCCGCGCCTGCCGCAAGCTGCTGGGTTCGTAAACGCATTCGCCCCTTTGCTCGTTCCTCATAAGAAAACATAGCCCCTTCGCCGTGCCTTTTCCGCCGCTTCTGTGCTGTTTTTCCTTGCATTACACCAAGTAGTGCTGCGAAAAAATGCCTTGAATCGGCGAAATAATCACAGGCGAATGGCTGATATCAGTTATGGGTCATAGACATCTGTCTATGACCCATAATCTAAGTTTTCTGATTCGGAACTCGCTTTCCCGTGGGGCGTTTTTGTTCTGCCGCATTGTATTTCCCTGTTTTCTATGGTAAGATAAGGGCAGCATTTCCAAGGAGGAATCCGATGTTTTATGTACTTTTGGCGGCCGTTGCCGCCGTGATCGTGATTTTGGATCAGGTTTCCAAGGCGCTGGTCGTGGCGAACATTCCGCTGGACGGCTATGTGGAAGCCATTCCCGGCCTGTTCCATCTGACCTATATCCGCAATACCGGCGCCGCCTTCTCCATGCTGGAAGGTCAGCGCATCTTTTTCCTGGTGATTACCGCCGTATTTCTGGGCGGCGTCATCTACTGCATCGTGAAAAAGGTCTTTGCCCGCCCCTATTTCTGGATCTTTGCCGCCATCACCGGCGGCGCCATCGGCAATCTGATCGACCGCATCCGCTTCGGCTATGTGGTGGATATGATCGCCGTGGACTTCATTGATTTTGCCATCTTCAATGTGGCAGATATCTTTATCACCTGCGGCGCCGTGGTGCTGGTCGTCTACGCCCTGTTCTTCGACCGCGAGGGAAAGCAGAAAAAGGAGCAGACGGATGAAGGTACTGTGTGAGGAAAGCGGTCTGCGGGTGGACAGCTTCCTTTCCGCGCAGCTGGAAGAGCTTTCCCGCTCCCAGATCCAGAAGCTGCTGGAGGAGGGACAGGTCACACTGAACGGCCGCCCCGTAAAGAAAAACGCCAAGACCACTGCAGGCGACGAATTTGACGTCACCGTTCCCGCCCCGCAGGAGATCGGCATTCTGCCCGAGGACATTCCGTTGGATGTGGTCTATGAGGACGGCGATGTCATCGTCATCAACAAGCCCAAGGGGCTGGTGGTGCATCCCGCCGCGGGACATTGGAGCGGCACGCTGGTCAATGCCCTCATGTTCCACTGCAAGGATCTTTCCGGTATCAACGGCGCGCTGCGCCCCGGTATCGTCCACCGCATTGACATGGATACCTCCGGCCTTCTGATCGTGGCGAAAAACGACTTTGCCCATCAGCGGCTGGCCGATCAGCTGAAGGATCACACGCTGGCCCGCACCTACGAAGCCATCGTCTGCGGCAATCTGCGAGAGGATCGCGGCACGGTCAACGCGCCCATCGGGCGGCATCCCACCGATCGCAAAAAGATGACCGTGACAGAAAAGAACAGCCGCGAGGCCGTGACCCATTGGGAGGTCATCGCCCGCTATCCCGGCTACACCCATCTGCGCCTTCGGCTGGAAACGGGCCGCACCCATCAGATCCGCGTGCATATGAGCTGGCAGAACCACCCCATTCTGGGCGACACGGTCTACGGCAGAAAAAAACCGGAGCTGGGGCTGGACAGCCAATGTCTCCATGCCAGAGAGCTGACCTTCCTGCATCCGCGCAGCGGGGCGCCTGTGACCGTCCGCTGCGAACTGCCGGAATACTTTCAGACCGTTCTTCAGAAATTGCAGAAAATGAACGGTTGACAAGCAGCGGAAGCTGTATTACAATCAAATCACCGCAGAACAAATGATCTTCGGGGGGCCAGAGGCATTCTGGCTGAGACTGGGCGAACTGCAGCCCTCACCCGTGAACCTGATCCGGGTCATGCCGGCGTAGGGAAAGAGCCAATAACGTCCCTTGGTACCAGGACCGCATTGCAGCCTTTCCGTTTGCAATGCGGCTGTTTGTTGGGCAAGCTCACAAGCTTCGGCTTCGGCCGAGGACGGCTCTTTTTGTGCAGCTCATCAGATCCGCGGCTTGAAATACACAAAGTATTCCTGCGCCGCCGATCTTTGATCTGCGCAAAAATCTTCCGCCCTCTGCTCTTGCCTCTGCTTGATCGATTGCCCTTGGGAAGGGTTGGTTTTCGGGTTGAATGGAAGCCTGGACGGCTGACCCTTTGGAATGGGGTGGAACTGATGTTTGAATTTTGGATTTCTGCTTGGTCTGACTTGCGGGACTGCAGCCCGCAGAGCGGGAAAAGCGGCCATCCGAAGGAAGAACGCGGCTTCGCCCCGGTATCAGAAAGGGATGTAACCAATGTCTAACAACACAACGAAATCTCATCTGCGGCTGAGAAGCCTCTGCGAGGGCGCGCTTCTGGTGGCGCTGGCGCAGGTGCTGGGCTATCTCAAGCTCTATGAGCTGCCCAACGGCGGCTCTATCACCCTCGGTATGTTCCCCATTTTCTTCTACTGCGTGCGCTGGGGCTTTGGCCCCGGTATGCTGGCCTCCTTTGCCTACGCGCTGCTGCAGCTGTTCCTGGACGGCGCCTACGCATGGGGCTGGGAATCCATGCTGGGCGACTACATCTTCGCCTTTGCCGTGCTGGGTGTGGCAGGCCTGTTCTATAAAAAGAAACACGGCTTCTTCCTCGGCGCCACCGCCGGCTGCGCCGCCCGTTTCCTTGTCCACTACGTCGTGGGTGCCACGGTCTGGGCGGCCTATATGCCCGAGACCTTCTTCGGCATGACCATGACCTCTCCCTGGTTCTACAGCCTGCTCTACAACGGCAGCTACATGGTCATCGACTGGGTGCTGGTCATCGCCGTAGGTGCGGTGCTGCAGAAGCCCATGAAGAAGTGGTTCCAGCCGCAGATCTGATCCAATTTACGCAAAAGAGCCTCTGCCTTTCCAGCGGTGTTCGTAAAACAGCTAAATCCGACCTATGGTTTCGATCATAGGTCGGATTTTTGCAAGATATACCGTTTTAGGAAAAGGCTCCCTTGTGTAAAGGGCGCGACGCGTTAAGAAAACATGCCAGCGGCATGTTTTTAGCCTAAGCGGGGAGCAAGCTGTGCTTGCGACCTGGGCCAAAGGCTGTCAGCGAAGCTGACTGAGGGATGGCCAACCCCTCCGAGCAGGCTTTCGCCTGCCCACCTCCCCTTACACAGGGGAGGCTTTGATGCAGTACAAATCTGAGGTGTAATTTCTTGCTCATGGAGTTATTATGCAGCGGTTTTATGGTGCGGAATAAGTTTCCCGCACGCAAAGCGATTGGAATTGACAAAGGATGCCGCGCCGAAGTAAAATAAAGGAAAGATTTTAGAAAGAGGTGCAGACCTATGAAAAAGACCCTCGGTATCATCGGCGGCATGGGGCCTTTGGCCACCGCTGACCTGTTCCGCAAGATCGTGGAGCATACGGAGGCTGCCTGTGATCAGGAGCATATTCATATCCTCATTGACAACAACACCAATATCCCCGACCGCACCAAGGCCTTGCTGGAAGGCGGCGCAGATCCCACGGAAGAACTTCAGAAGAGCGCAAAGCGGCTGATCGCTGCCGGGGCAGAAGGACTCATGATGCCCTGCAACACCGCTCACAACTTCTATGAAGCCGTCAGAGCTGTATCGGACGTTCCTGTGCTGCATATGATCGATCTCACCCGGGATTCTCTGAAGGAGAAGGGCGTCACCTGTGCCGGCCTGCTGGCCACCACAGGCACCTTCCGCACCGGCATCTACCAGTCCCGCTTTGCCGGTCAGATCGAACTGCTTACGCCCAATGAGGAGGAGCAGGAAGCCGTCATGGACATGATCTACGGCGGTGTCAAGGCCGGTGTCAGCGATTATGACGCCTCGAAGGTGCAGGCCTGTGCCGAGCGCCTCATGGCTGCGGGTGCCCAGACCATCATCCTCGGCTGCACGGAGCTGCCTCTGGCCATGGAGCTTTATGCCCTCGATTTCCCCTCCTGCGATCCCACGCTGGAGCTGGCGCTCGGCGCCATCCGCTTTGCCGGCGGCACCGTCAAGGAATGATCTCTCCAATTTGCAGGAACCGAAAAGGCCCCCTTGTTAAAGGGGGCTGTCAGCGGAGCTGACTGGGGGATTCACACACATTTTTCGAAAGAATCCCTCCGACCTCGCTGACGCACTCAAAGGCTTCCACCTTGGGGGAAGCTGTCACCGAAGGTGACTGATGAGGGGCAATAAAAAAACCCGCTGAAGGACTTCAGCGGGTTTTGTAATTACGATCAGCCGTAGATCAGGGATTCTGCGAAGCGGTCAGCGATGACGGCTTCCAGCTCGCCGGTCTGCTTGGACTCGGTGAGGATGTGCTCGATGGAGTTGTAGATGTTGTCGACCTTGGCGAGAACAGCTTCCTTGTTGTAGGGGCCGTCCACTTCTGCCGCAGCGTTGATAACGCCGCCGCCGTTGATGACATAGTCGGGAGCATAGAAGATGCCCTTTTCCTTCAGAGCCAGACCGGAGGCGTGATCCAGCAGCTGGTTGTTGGCGCCGCCGGCAACGGCCTTGCACTTCAGCTGAGGAATGGTGGTGGGGTTCAGAATGGCGCCCATGGCGTTGGGGGAGAAGATGTCGCATTCCTGCGCGAAGATCTGCTCGGTGGGAACGATGACGGCACCGAATTCTTCCTTGGCGCGTTCTGCGGCAGCCTTGTTGCTGCGGTTGGCAATGATCAGCTTGGCACCGCTTTCATGCAGATGACGGCACAGGTCATAGCCGACCTTGCCCAGACCCTGCACAGCGATGGTCAGGCCTTCCAGATCGTCACGGCCCAGAGCCACCTTGGCGGTGGCGCGGATGCCCTGCCATACACCGCGGGCGGTGAAGGGAGAGGGGTCGCCGCTGTTCTGAGGCAGACCGCAGATGTGATTGGTCTTGCGCAGCATGATCAGCGCATCGTCGCAGGTGGTGTTTACGTCTTCAGCGGTGATGTAGTCGCCGCCCAGGTTGTTGACAGCTTCGCCAAAGGCCTCGAACATAGCCTCGGTCTTCTGAGAGGGGTCAGCGATGATGACACCCTTGCCACCGCC